>JADFLJ010000133.1 GCA_022564475.1 Pseudomonadota bacterium | reverse complement strand
TCCGCGCGCAGAGCACCTCGGCCACCTGCTGGCCTGGGCGCACCAGTCCAAGATGACCTTCGGACAAATGCTCGAGAGGCCGTTCTATCACCCTGTAATCGAGGAAGGATTACGCACTGCGCTGCGAAATGTACAGCAGCAACTTCGCAAACCGATGCTGCGCGCAGCCTGATCTGGACAGGAGAATTATCATGAGCCACAAGACACAAAACAGAGTCGCTATCGTCGGCGGAGCGCGCACACCCTTTGCAAAAGTAGGGTCTGCACTAAAAGATGTTCCTGCATTGGCCCTCGCGACCCACTCCGTGAACGGCGCATTGGCGAAGCTGGACCTGGACCCAAAGCTGGTCGACCAACTCGTGTATGGAACGGTGATCGTTGACCCTGCGATTCCACACCTGGCTCGCGAAGTGAATTTCAAGAGCGCATTGCCAGCAAGCGTTCAGTCGCTGACGGTTACCGATAATTGCATCAGCGGGACCTCGGCGATTGCCTCTGTACACGATGCCATCGCGACGGGCCGCACCGCAGTCGGCATCGCCGGTGGCGTGGATTCCATGTCCAATCCGCCGGTGATGTTCAACAAACGAGCCGGCCGCATCTTCATGGATGCAGCCGCATCTAAGACTTTTGGCGGGCGTATCAGGTCGCTGGCGAGATTGCGGCCAAGGGATTTCAAGCCATGGTCGTATGGAATCGCGGAGCCGTCCACGGGCCTGACCATGGGCGAACACACCGAGATCACCGTGAAAGAGTGGCAGATCTCCCGCGATGAGCAGGACGAAATTGCGTTTCAGAGCCACATCAACGCACATCGGGCGACCAAGGACGGAAGATTGCCGGCGGAAATTCACCCGCTAAATGGCATTGACCGGGATTTGTTGATTCGACCGAACACCAGTTTGGAAGCCCTTGCGAAATTGTCACCGGTGTTTGATCGCAGCGATACGGGAACGATTACTGCAGGAAATTCCAGTCCATTGACGGATGGTGCTGCATCCGTGGTGTTGATGGCTGAAGAGCGTGCAAGGGAATTAGGCTTTGAACCACTCGCGTACATAAAAGATTTCATCAATGTTGGTATCGATCCGAAGGATGGCCTGTTGATGGGCCCGGGTATCGCGATTCCGCGGCTGTTAAGACAAAACAATTTGACGCTTGATGACATCGACATTCTTGAAATGCACGAAGCTTTTGGTGGACAAGTCGCGTCGAACATCAAGGCCTGGGAACAGGGCTGGCAAGAACCTGCCATCGGCCATGTTGACCGGGACAAGCTCAATCCATTGGGCAGCTCGATCGCGATTGGTCATCCATTTGCGGCCACGGGCGCGCGCATTGTTACAACGCTTGCGAACGAGCTAAAGCGGCGTGACGCCCGCTACGGTCTTATCAGCATTTGCGGCGCCGGAGCAACGGCCGTTGCCATGCTGCTCGAACGAAACTAGAAGGAGATCACCATGGACACACAAGATAGTAGGAACACGATTACTGTAAACGACGAAAACTTCGACAGGGAGGTTTTGCAATCGGATATCCCGGTCCTCGTCGATTTTTGGGCTGAGTGGTGCGAACCCTGTAAGTTAGTGGGCCCGACGGTCGAGGCATTGGCCGCCGATTACAAGGGAAAGATTAAGGTCGCTAAACTCGATGTTGATGATAATCCGGAGGCAGCTGGGCGATTTGGCGTACGCAGCATCCCGACCCTGATTGTGTTCAAAGACGGCAAAGCTCAGGAAACAGCGGTCGGCGTAAGACCAAAAGGACAATTGGCGGAATTGATAGACCAATACCTTTAATATGGTAGTGGGTGTGTACGTCGCGCAAATTTGTCGGGTCGCAATGCCAACATGCAGGACCGATGATCGATTGACAATTCAATATACAGCTGCCAACAAAACAACATAGGAGATATAACGTGACTGCAATAAAAGAATTCCTCGACAACAATGAAACTTACGCCAACGGTTTCTCTGCAGGCTCCCTTCCGATGCCGCCGGCAAAGAAGATCGCCGTCGTCGCCTGCATGGACGCCCGGCTCGAAACGGGAGCACTTTTGGGGCTTGCAGAGGGCGATGCCCACGTGATTCGAAACGCGGGTGGGGTTGTGACCGATGACGTAATCCGTTCGTTGGTCATCTCACAGCGCCTTCTTGGGACGCGCGAAATCATGCTTATTCATCATACCGATTGCGGGATGCTGACCTTTGAGGATGCGGATTTGAAGCACCAAATCCTGGACGAAACCGGAATCAAACCACCGTTCGCCATGGAATCCTTCTCCGATTTAGAGGCAGACGTTCTCCAATCCATTGAGCGGATCAAGGCGAACCCATTCATTCCCTACAAGGAGCAGATTCGCGGCTTTGTCTACGAAACCGAGTCCGGCCGACTTCGCGAAGTCACCCAGGCACCGACAGATAGGCGAGAAAAATTGGATGTTTGACAGAAGACGATTGGTGGTACGGGCTGTGGCCATCTTGCTTATGTTTGCCGCTAATAGATTCGCATTGGCTGACGATGCCGACGAATATCGATCCGAGGTACACGACGTGATCGAGGAGATCGTTGTCGTCGCCAGGAAAAAATCGCAACGCCCGAATTTCGGTACTAACTTGGATACAGATCCAGCAGTGCAAATGCCAGCCTGGATCGATTTGCAGTTCCTGCCGCGCTACGATCCGGAACAAGCAGGTCGCTACTTCGATCTAATCCAACATGATGAAATTGTTCGACGCGCGAGCTTCATCGAATTATTTCGCCTTAGTTTTGGACGCTGACCACAGGGAATCAATTGAATGCCACAAATCGGCGAACTGCCCATGTAACTCGTGATTGCCTGGCCCCTCGCCGTGCACGCTGATATTTTACCGCTTTGTCTTGGCAAATAAATCGATCAGCTCTTCGAATTTCTTGCGCTGTTCGCTCTCTTTGCCGGAGGCCATCGCCGTTGCTACACAGGTCGCGGCATGGTCCTTCAGAATTGCATCTTCAACGCGAGCCAGTGCGGACTTGATCGCCTGAATTTGCTGCAAGATATCGATGCAGTATCGCTCGTCCTCGATCATCCGCCCTATTCCCCGAACCTGACCCTCGATTCGGTTGAGCCGCTTGGTCGTCGCTTCTTTGTCAATTATCATAGTCTGTCTTGACCTATACCCTATAGGGGTATATAGTATCTACGTAATGCCACTATACAAGCGAGAGAATAAGCATGCAAGGCCACGACCATCGTCAAGGTAGCAATCCGTACGTCACGTCAGCGCAGGCCACCATCCATTGTCTGACCGGCTGTGTCATTGGCGAGGTAACAGGATTGATAATCGGCGTCAGCCTCGGGTTGGCAATCTGGCCGACCATCGTTCTTGCGACGACCCTGGCCTACCTGTCTGGCATGACACTCGGCCTCGTTCCAGTCATGCGGAACCAGGGCAAGACCTTTTTCGAGGCGCTGAGGCTTATTTGGATCGGCGAGGTCTTCTCGATCGGCGTAATGGAGATCGCAATGAACTGGGCTGACTATTCCGTTGGTGGGATGCAAGCCGGTTCGGTACTTGAACCCGTTTTCTGGGCAGGAATTGCTGTGGCGATCCCGGCGGGTTTTCTGGCGGCATGGCCAGTCAACTGGTGGCTTATCAATCGCGATCTCAAGAAGTGCCACTGAGCGAAAGACCGCGTCAAGCCATGAGCTTTAATGCGACATACGGCGTCAGGCTGAATACGATAATCGCGATCTTGAACTGTGCGATGTATTGAAAATACGCACGAGACAAGTCGAGTTCGGTATTGGTCAGCCCTCGGGCATCTGGAACTCTGGTGAGAGTACCGCATTGGCATTGATCGTCAGCTCCATGCGAATATCTTTGACTGGCTGGTACTCAGGGTCATTTATAAAGTCCCGAACCGTTTGTTCCGAGGGAAATCGTATGACCACAACGGCCTTCTCCGGGTCACCTTGAAGTGCTTCCACATCAAAGGACGCCGCGAGTACTTTTCCTTCGTACTTATTGATGAATGGGATGACCTTAGGAAGGTATTCCTCTCGATACCGATCGATGTCGGTGATTGTGTGCGTCAAAATATAGTAAGCGGCCATGAGCACCCACTCCAGTAACTTATCGAGCGTCTCATTCTACATCGCAAGTATCATCATGATCCAACGATTCTCTGCACACATAAACAACCGGCGCACGGCTGGGCTAGCGGACAGAGGCATCAGGGCTGCCAGCCTGGCAACAGATTATCCAGCGCCAATACCTTCTTTCTCATCGCCGCCTGGTTATCGCGCACCTGCTGCAGGATTGCCTCGAAATCCGGATTATCTTGCAGCGAATTGAAGAATGGGGTCTCGAGACTCCCTGTGTACAGCGAAACCCTTTTCCGCAGCCTGTTGCAGCGTGTACAGGGCCCTGATCCGCTGGCCTGCCAGTGCATAATAGGCGGCTACTCGTCTTGTTCTTATTCCAGATAGGCCTCAAGGGCGTTGATTGTTCTCACCTGCACTGTACGCAAACTTTCGCCTCGATCGCGAACACGTGGCTGCACCTGCTTCCTCGCAGGTTCAAATCGGCAGGCTCTGGCAGCATTGGAAATCCCGCTGATTGCTGCGTAGCCACAGGGCATTTGGCTCCGCAGATCAACCAGAGTCAGAGATAGCCTATTGATCCAGTCTGTCCTCTCATGATCCAACTTTGTTACTCAGAACCTTTACGCAGTAACTGTTGAGGCTCTCACTAACCTTCATTGATTCAATCACCAATCTCTCATGCAGTTCCTCGCCGACTCTTAGATTGAATTTCCCGGAATATTGCTTACCGGCTGTCGCGGGCGGTAACGGTGTATTGTCTTCGCCATAAATCTCGATCCATTCGTCAACGAGATCACAGAGCTTTTCGTACACCCTCTTTTCATTCTTGCCGTGCACACCACCTAACGCCAGCCCCGGAACACGACCAATGAAGCATTGGTCTTCCTCGGACCATTCAACAACTTTCAAGTATTGGTTACGCTTCTTCATCCGTCACCATCTCAATAGCTCGTTTCACATCCCGGATTTGATAGTGCTTCGCATCATCGCCGGTCTTACCACCCATTGTGATGTTTACACCCTTGGGATGCCGAAAATTTCGGTGGCTTCCTTTTCCACCGCGATTCTCGAATCCCGCTGAAGTGAGCTCACGTATCAATTCCCTGACCTTAGGCGGCATTTATATATAGTACCATTTTGGTACCATTGTTGACAATATTGGGCAGCTACGGAAAGTCAACCAGGAGCAAGCATGCGTATACGAAAAAGCGCCGGTTTCTGAACGAGCGCCATTTACATTGGTACTAAATATAGTCTATATTTAGGCCCATCTGCCAAGAGGACTCCTGCCATGAAACTCAGCGAATCAATCAAGCCGATCAGCTACCTCAAGAGCCATACGGCGGAGGCCATTCGCACCGTGAGCCAAGGGCAACAGCCGATGGTTATTACTCAGCATGGCGAAGCCAAAGCGGTTCTGCAGGATATAACCAGCTACGAGCAAATGCAGGAGTCCCTGGCGTTGCTCAAAATACTGGCACAGAGTTCAAAGTGCATTCGAGAGGGCCGCAGTAAACCTATCAAGAGCGCTTTCGCCGATGTGCGCAAACAAATCAAGGCTACTGTGGAGTGAAACGGCATCGTGTGAGACTCGCCGGCGAGGCGCAGAAGGATCTCATCGATATCTACCGATATGTCGCAACTCACGATTCTGTAAAAGCGGCGGACTCTCTACTCGACGAGTTGGAAATACTCTGCTCCAGCCTATCGTCCTTGCCGAAACGGGGGCATGTTCCGCCAGAGTTGGAGCGAGTAGCCGTTACATCCTACCGGGAAATCCATTTCAAGCCGTATCGTGTGGTTTATGAGATCATCAACAGGGAAGTTTTCGTTCATTGCATTCTCGATGGTCGTCGCGATATGCAAGCCCTGCTGGAACGTCGATTGTTGCGTTAGATGTCACCGACAGCCGGATTCTTTCACCAAGGCCCGAAGAGGACTTTCACCTCCTGTTTATTTCCCGGTTCCCATTCGCTTTTAAATTCATCAGCACCAGTCATACTGCCGAGCGACATTCCCGACCCACACGAAAATGGTGCCCATCGTGGGCGACATTTTTCATTTGGTAGCGGGGGCTCGATTGTCGAATTATATGCAAATCGAGATCGAGCCTTTTCCGCTGCAAATCTATATGGGCTCCTCGGCCGAGCGCGTGATGAGCTCGTTCAACCAGTCCGAAACCGGGGCCGCGATCTGAT
>JADFLJ010000132.1 GCA_022564475.1 Pseudomonadota bacterium | reverse complement strand
CCGCGACTTTGTAACGTAGCTTCATTGATCTATCTCCCACAAGTCGGGGTTGGATGCTTTCAATCCGACCGTATGTGCGTGGTCTGCACGACGTTTCAGCCATGGGTACGTGTAACGTCGACTGACCACTTGTCTACTTCCGAATGGCCGCTACGGGTCACAAGCAGCCCTGCAAAGTTGTCTTGATCGTAGCATGTGAGCGACTGCTTCTGGACGCAAACCAGCCGCTCAGCGGCCGCAATCGCGGGCTGGGGCCCGCTCCTACATTCCCTGCATGGCCTGCTTCTCGAGCTTGGCCCACGAATCGCGGAGCGTGACGACCCTGTTGAAGACTCTTGCGTTTGCAGTGTCGTCCTCACTGTCCGGACGGAAATAACCCAGTCTTTCAAACTGCACAGTCGTATCCTGATCCAGCGTCGCCAGTGCCGGTTCGAGTTTTGCCTGCACGGTCTCCAGCGATGCGTTGTTCAACACCTCGCGATAGTCATCCGCAAGATTGGGATTTACGACTGTAAACAAGCGGTCGTAAAGACGTACCTCCGCATCAATGGCATGCGCCGCCGACACCCAGTGAATCGTTCCTTTGACTTTGCGCTCGCTGCTGCCCGTGCCGCTGCGAGTGTCCGGGTCATAACTGCAGCGAAGTTCGATGACCTCGCCCGCATCATTCTTAATCACCTCATCGCAGCTGATGATGTATGCCGAGCGTAGCCGCACATCGCCGCCGGGTTGCAAGCGGAAAAACTTGCGCGGTGCGTCCTCCATGAAATCATCCCGTTCGATCCACAGCTCTCGCGAGAAAGGCAAACTGCGCGTACCGCGGTCCGGGTTGTTCGGATGATTCATGCCCTGCATCTGTTCGACCTGGTCTTCAGGATAATTCGTCAGTACGACCTTGAGCGGTCTAAGCACGGCCATGCGACGTTCCACTGAATCCCCCAGCGACTCCCGAATGCAATTTTCCAGCATGCCCATTTCGATCAATTTGTCTTTCCGCGTCACGCCCGCACGTTTCACGAATTCGCGCAGCGCCGCCGGCGGATAGCCGCGTCGCCGCATGCCCGCAATCGTCGGCATGCGAGGGTCAGTCCAGGATGAAACAACGCCATCGTCGATCAGTGCTTTTAGCTTGCGCTTGCTCGTAATGGTGAACGCGAGATTCAATCGCGAAAATTCGATCTGGCGCGGCAGATGCTCGGGCTGCAACTGCTCGAGAAACCAGTTGTACAACGGACGATGGTCCCTGAACTCCAGCGTACACAGGGAATGCGTGATCCCTTCGAACGCGTCCGACATCGTGTGCGCGAAATCGTACATCGGGTAGATGCACCAGGTGTCACCGGTGTTCTGGTGACTCACATGACGAATTCGGTACAAGGCCGGGTCACGCAGGTTCATGTTGGGCGACTCCATGTCGATCTTTGCACGCAAGACATGCTCACCATCCGCGAACTCGCCCGCGCGCATGCGCCGGAACAGGTCCATATTTTCCTCGACCGAGCGGTCGCGGTAGGGACTGTTTTTCCCGGGTGTGGTCAACGTGCCACGATACTCGCGCATCTCCTCGGCGCTGAGGCTTTCGACGTAGGCCAGTCCCTGTTCAATAAGCGACTCCGCGGCCGCATATATTTGGGCGAAGTAGTCGGAGGCATGCGTCAGGCGGTCCTGCCAGTCGAAACCCAGCCAGCGCACATCGCGCTCTATCGCGTTAACGAATTCCTCGTCTTCCCTGGCCGGATTTGTGTCGTCAAAACGCAGGAACGTGCGGCCTGAGGTCTCGACCGTGACACCGAAATTCAGGCAAATCGACATGACGTGGCCAATATGCAGGTAGCCATTCGGCTCGGGCGGGAAGCGCGTGACAATTTCATCATGCTTGCCGGACTCGAGATCCTCGTGAATGATCTGACGAATGAAGTCGCGTGTTTCGGTGTCGCTCATGATAATTCGAATTCCGGAAGCAGTGCTGCCCAAAGGGGCGCTATTGTAGAGACACTGAAACAAATAGGCCAAGCCGCGATTCACTACTGTACAATAGCGCGCCGTGCCAGCTGGCAAAATTCCTTAAGAAACACAGTAACAAGCATGCCTAAAATTACCTTGCCCGACGGCTCCGACAGGGAGTTCGCCACGCCAACCCGCGGTGCCGAGATTGCCGAAAGTATTGGCAAAGGACTCGCGAAAGCAGCTGTGGCTGTACACGTCAATGGCGAACTCTGGGATCTGAGTCGCGACATCGAGGCCGACGTGGCCGTGGAAATCGTCACCCGTGACTCGGACGACGGCATCGAGCTGCTGCGTCACGACGCCGCACACGTTTTGGCCGAGGCCGTTAAGGAGCTGTGGCCGGAGACGCAAGTAACGATTGGGCCGGCCATCGAGAATGGTTTTTACTACGACTTCGCGCGCGAGGAAGCATTCACCGAAGAAGACCTGCAGGTCATCGAAACACGAATGAAGGAAATCGTCGACCGCGATGAGCCCATCAAGCGTGAAGTCTGGGATCGAGATGAAGCTGCCGCCTTCTTCCGCGGCATCGGCGAAGAATACAAAGCCGAGATCATTGAGTCGATCCCGTCTGACGAGCCACTTACCCTGTACCGCCAGGGCGACTTCATCGACCTGTGCCGTGGTCCGCACCTGCCCTCTACGGGAAAGCTCGGCAAGGCCTTCAAGCTGACACATGTCTCGGGCGCTTACTGGCGCGGTGACTCAAACAACGAAATGCTGCAGCGTGTCTACGGCACGGCATGGTCGAACGACAAACAGTTGCGCCAGCATCTGCACATGCTCGAAGAGGCCGAGAAGCGCGATCATCGGCGTCTTGGCAAAATAATGGACCTGTTTCATTTTCAGGAAGAAGCGCCCGGCGCTGTTTTCTGGCATCCCAACGGCTGGACACTGTTTCAAAATCTGATTGGCTACATGCGCCAGATGAATCTCGAGGCAGGCTATCAGGAGATCAACACACCCGAGCTCATGGACCGGTCGCTCTGGGAGGCATCGGGACACTGGGAAACCTTCGGCAACCTCATGTACTCGACCGAGACCGTTGACGGCAGAACCTATGTCATCAAGCCGATGAACTGTCCGGGCCATATTCAAATATTCAAACAGGGCATTACGAGTTATCGCGACCTGCCCTACCGACTCAGCGAATTCGGCAAGTGCCATCGCTACGAGCCTTCGGGCGCACTGCACGGAATGATGCGCGTACGTGCGTTTACGCAGGACGATGCACACATATTCTGCACACCCGAACAAATCACCGCCGAGTCGATTGCTGTGTGCAAGCTCATCCTCGACATATACAGCACGTTCGGTTTTGATGAAGTACGCATAAAATTCGCAGATCGCCCTGAAGTCCGCGTGGGCAACGACGCTGTCTGGGACCAATCGGAGGCCGCACTCAAGAAAGCGTTGGACGAATCGGGCCTGGAATACACGCACAATCCGGGTGAGGGTGCTTTTTACGGACCGAAACTCGAATTCGTTTTACGCGATGCGATCGGCCGTGACTGGCAATGCGGAACCTTGCAGGTTGATCTCAACATGCCAGGCCGTCTCGGAGCCTCTTACATCGGTGAGGACGGCAACAAGCACGTACCTGTCATGTTGCATCGGGCGATTTTTGGATCGCTCGAGCGCTTCATCGGCATTCTGGTCGAACACCATGCCGGCAATCTGCCCCTGTGGCTGAGCCCGGTGCAAATCAAGGTTCTGACGATTACGTCCGCGGCAGATGATTTCGCCGAGGAAGTTGCGACGACTTTGCGTGCCGCCGGGCTACGCGCCGACACCGATCTGCGCAACGAGAAAATCTCCTACAAGGTCCGCGAGCATAGCGTGTCCAAAGTGCCGGTTCTACTGGCCGTCGGGCAACGCGAAGTCGAAACGCACAGCGTTGCCATGCGACGTCTTGGCTCGAAACAGCAACGCGTCATTTCGCTAATCGATGTCGTCAGCGAATTGGCCGGGGAAGTCGCCGACCGAAGCTAAGGGCCCTCCCAGAGCCCTTATGTGACGCGCCCTGCACTTGCACTGTGCGGCGCGTCACAGATTCAAAACTCTGTCGGGTCCACCGACAATTCCGGGCATGTGTGCCTATATACTGCGCCGACGCAAGGACTGCGTGGGCCATTAGACATAACTACCGGAGAAACGATTTTGGCGTCTGAACAAGTCAGAACGCAGGTGCTTATACTGCACAGCGAGCAACGGACGCTGGATAACCTGAGTTCCGGTTTTAATGATAGCTATACGGTGCATTGTGCAACGAGCGGCACCGAAGCTCTGAACACGCTGACAGAGACTCCGATTCACGTCATTATTTCGGCGCTGGAGTTGCCCGGCATGAGCGGCATAGAGGCGCTGCGAGAAGCCAAAAAACGTTCGCCCAACACCATCGGCATTCTTCTCGCGAGCAGGGACGACGACGACCTCGAAGCAGTGGTTGGCTATAAGGAAGTATTCCAGATCGTGCATGGCGGTGTCAGTGCAGAGGACGTCGTCAAGTTGGTTGATAACGCTACACAGCAAATGCGCCTGCTCGCGCTGGCTGAATCCGCGAACGACATGGCGGCAAACCCCGACGAACCCGTCACCGAACACATCGTCATGGAGACATCGGAAAACGGCTCCGCCATCATTAGCGACGGCACGGGTACGATACCGATTTTGGATCCAAAGAAAATTTCCGCAGCGGCGGCCGTTGGTGCCCGTACGGTCGATGTTCTGGTGCTGACCAAGGACGAGGAATTTCTCGCAACCATAAGAGAATCATCCTGCGGCATGCACAACATCCGCTACGCGAATACGCTCGCCCAGGCTGAGCAAGCGCTTGCGAAATACAAGATTGGCGTCGCAGTAGTGGACGCCGCAATGGCCGGACCCAACGTAGAAAAACTCACCCAGCATCTGCGTGGAAAATCATCGCGCCTCGTCAGCATCGTCGCAGGGCGACGTGACGATGGTGAAATGCTCATGGACCTTATCAATCGCGGCAAGGTCTATCGCTTCTTGCTAAAACCGGTCTCGCCCGGTCGTGCAAGGCTAGCAGTTGAAGCATCGGTCAAACATCACCTTGAAGCGCCGGAGTCGGCATTCAAGTTGAGCGCAGACGAGACGCCCGCGGCGCCGAAACCCCAGGTCGCCAGTCGCCTGAAACCTGCCGCCAAACCGAAACCCGAAGCAAAACCCAAGGCAAAAGCCGTTCCGAAACCCGGAACGAATACCAAGCTGCAGGCCAAGCCGATAGAGCAGCCTGTCGAAATCAAGCCATCGTTGGCAAATGACAGGTTGTCAACGGCATTTGACGGCGACGATACGAGTTTTGCAGAAACAATGACTGGCATTGTCAGCAGCATTGGTGAAAAAATCAGCAAGCGCAAAGCAACAAAAAAAGTGCAAGTCGACATCGGCGCAGCGCCTGCGGCAAAAACAGACAGTAGTGACGGCTCGCCGTTCGCAAATCCCAAAATTATTGGCATAGCTGCGGCTGCTATTATCGCGGTAATCGCAATTGGCGTATGGGTATACAGTGGATCCAGCGATACACCTCCAAATGCTGAACCCGTTGCGACCGAGGTCCCCCCTGCTATTACAAATTCCGGCACGGCGCCCGACACAGTGCCGAGTACAGACGTTGAAGCGGTAAGCGCCGATGTTTTGACACGTGAAGAGATTGACCTTGCCTTCGCAAATGCTGAGGCAGCAATTCTCGATAACCGCAGCGCCGACGCTGCCGCAGAATTGAACATGGTCATAAGCGCGGATCCGGATAACACCAGGTTGCCGTTCCTGATGGCCCAGCTGTCACAAATGCAATTGCGCGAATTCCTTGCAAACGCACGAGTCGCGTTGCAGGAGTCCAGGCTTGATGACGCAGCCAACGAGCTCTTCAGTGCGCGCTCATTGAACGTTGCCAATACGGTCGATTTAGAGGCGCTGGAAGGCGATCTCGCTGCGGCGGTTCAGGCGCAAACCGACGCAGAAAGACTTGCAGCCGAAAACGCACGCCGTGCAGAGGCCGATCGTGTGGCCGCAGCACAAGTCGAAGCCGATCGTGTCGCAATGGAAAAAATCGAAGCAGAACGTGTGGCGGCCGCGAAACTCGAAGCCGATCGACTGGCCGCGCAGCAAGCCGAAGCCGATCGTGTCGCAATGGAAAAAATCGAAGCAGAACGTGTGGCGACCGCGAAACTCGAAGCCGATCGACTGGCCGCGCAGCAAGCCGAGGCCGATCACGTCGCAGCGGAAAAACTCGAAGCAGAACGTGTGGCGGCCGCGAAACTCGAGGCCGATCGCCTGGCCGTACAACAGGCCGAGGCCGATCGACTTGCTGCCGAA
>JADFLJ010000131.1 GCA_022564475.1 Pseudomonadota bacterium | reverse complement strand
GTTCATTGTCAATCAGTCGCGTGATAGCCGCCTGATGTGCGGCGCTGCGTTGCGCTAATTGGTCATCGTCATAGGCTTGCACGCGCTCTTGCCAGTTACCTGTTAGTGACCATGTAAACAACGTCGATTCTTTTTTCGTCGGTTGCTTTGCTTGAGGATTGCTTGAGGATTGCTTAAGATACCACTCATGCAGCCCGCGTAATGAACGCTTCACACCCATCTCGCAATAATCAACAAATGCGGCATACGCGCGAGATCCGCGACGACCGAATGACCGCCAATGTCTTTGCCCAGGGCCAAGGTCAGCGGCGACGCCATGTCGTCATAGGCCTTTGATTTCAGTATCTCGCCCAGCGTGACGAGTTGCCGGTTCTCGTTTGGAATCTCCAGGCCGACAAAGGATTTACCCGGAATAACCTCGACGACCCGGACGCTGACAACCGACAGGGAGCGCGCCAGATCTTTCGCGAGATTGGAGATCTGGCTCACCTTGACGCCCGGTGCGGGGTCCAGCTCGAAGCGAGTAATAACCGGCCCGGGCGAGACAGATCTCACCTCGACCTCGACACCGAAATCCCTAAGCTTTATCTCAACAAGGCGGGACATCGCCTCCAGTGCTTCCTTCGAATAACCGGCTTTTTGCTGCGGTGGATCATCCAGCAACGCCAGTGGCGGTAATTCGCCGGCCGCAGGTGGATCGAACAACGGCACCTGGCGTTCTTTCTCAGCCCGAATGCTGGGCTCCAATGACGACATAACCGGTTCAATTTTGGGCTTCGAGCGCCCGACGGTCCGTTTCTTCTCAGTCTCGATAACGATCTGGCGGGCCGCGATTTGACGACGACCTTCTGCTTTGTCCCTGAGTTCACCGAATTTGAGTATCGCCTTCTCGGAAGCGACCAGGCACCAGTGACCGATACGGTCCATGACGGCAAACCAGGAGATCCCGAGGAACAATGAGATCGACGCAATCCAGATCACGATTAGCAAGGTGCTCGCGCCCAGCAGCTTCATGACATCCTCAAGCCGGTACCCCACGATCTGGCCAAGGATGCCGCCCGCGGATTCGTTAAATCCCGCCGACGAAAAATGCAGCGTCGATAACGCGCAACTGGCAGTCAAGGTCGCGAGGAATCCGCCGAAGCGCAACAGGAAATCGACTCGAGTCAGTTCGATCTGCGTCTTTTGCTCCCGGTACAACATCCAGCCGACGTAAAAAACCATGACCGTAAATAAATAGGCTGGCCGACCGAAGGCATTGAACAGGAGGTCTGCAACATACGCGCCCGCGCGACCGACACCGTTTTGCACGTCGGCACTGGTGGTCGCCTGGCTGAAGCCAGGGTCACCCGGGTCGTAGGTGAACAGTGCAAACCACAGAATGAAGGCCAGCACTCCGAATATGGTCAGGGCCCCTTCGCGCAGAGCGCGCGAAACCTGGACGGACAATCGAGATACTGGCTGTTGAGCTTTTCTAGCTTTTGCCATAGCGACGGTGAGTTGTTTTCCCTACACTAGCGCGACCACGCCCGGTGACCCGTCAGAAAGCTTGAAAATCTTCTTCAAAGGCCGCATCTATCGGGTTTCCGGTGGGCGTGTCGCCCCCAAGCGAACAAGGACTTAAGTATACATGAGCGACCCAAAGCATTGCCGAGTACTGATATTGGGCTCCGGCCCCGCCGGATACGCCGCCGCCGTGTACGCCGCTCGTGCCAACCTGAAGCCCGTCATGGTCACCGGCATAGAGCAGGGTGGCCAGCTGATGACGACGACCGATGTCGACAACTGGCCCGGCGATGTCGAAGGCCTGCAAGGCCCCGAACTCATGGACCGCATGCTGCGCCATGTGCAGCGATACGACACCGAAGTCATCAATGACCACATTCATACGGCGGACCTCTCCGTGCGCCCGTTTCGGCTTGACGGCGACTATGGCAGCTACACCTGCGATGCCCTGATTATTTCCACGGGCGCCACGGCCATGTACCTCGGTCTGGAGTCCGAAGAGGCGTTCAAAGGCCGCGGCGTGTCCGCGTGCGCAACCTGCGACGGTTTTTTCTTTCGCGAGAAACCGGTTGCGGTCGTCGGCGGCGGCAATACGGCCGTGGAAGAAGCGCTTTACCTGAGCAATATCGCGTCCAAAGTAAGCCTCGTGCATCGACGCGACGAATTGCGCGCCGAGAAAATTCTGCAAGACCTGCTATTTGAGAAAGAGAAAGAGGGCAAGATCGAGATCCATTGGGATCACGTTGTGGATGAAGTCCTCGGTGACGATGGCGGTGTGACGGGCCTGCGTATTCAAAGCACCAAAGACGAAGCTCAGAAAACCGATCTGGCACTCGACGGTGTATTCATCGCAATCGGCCACAGTCCCAACACGGGCCTTTTTGAAGATCAGCTGGAAATGAAAAACGGCTACATCGTCGTCAAGGCCGGCATTGCAGGAAATGCGACCGCGACCAGCATGCCGGGTGTCTTTGCCGCTGGCGATGTCATGGATCAGATTTATCGGCAGGCCATTACGTCAGCAGGTACTGGCTGCATGGCCGCCCTCGATGCAGAGAAATACGTCGATGCGCTCGAGTCAGGCAACACAGCAAGCTGAGTCATTGTGACCGCAACGCGCGTCACGATTCACGATGAAATTGCCGCGATTGGCCGTGACGAGTGGAATGCTGTCGCCGGAGAAGATCATCCTTTCCTGAGCCATGAATTTCTGCTGGCCGCAGAGCAAACCGGTTGCGTCTCTGAGAACACGGGGTGGCTGCCCTGCCACCTGGCGTTGCGCGACGACGATGGCCGCTTGCGCGCCGCGCTGCCGCTCTACGAAAAACACGACTCCTGGGGCGAATTCGTATTCGACTGGGCATGGGCCAATGCTTACGAACGTGCGGGTCTGAACTACTATCCAAAACTGGTCTCGGCCGTGCCGTTTACACCTGCAACCAGCCGCCGCTTGTTACTAAGAGACAGTGCCGATACCGAAGCGGCCAATACGCTGATTCGGGCTGCGATTGATCTTGCCAGGCAGCGCGATTGTTCATCCTTGCATATCCTGTTCCCGGCGGCGCAGGAGGTGGCTACGCTGCAGGAATTGGGTCTGAAAATACGCAAGGACTGCCAGTTCCATTGGCACAATCGCGGCTACAGCGACTTCGAAGATTTTCTCAACAGCTTTTCATCCAAAAAGCGCAAGAAAGTACGTCGTGACCGTCGTCATGTTGTGGAAGCCGGCATTCGCTTTCGTCGACTCACGGGAGAAGACCTGACCCCGGAGGTTTGGCGGGACATATATCCGCTTATCAGCCAGACATTCATGCGCCGCGGCTCCATGCCGTATTTTAACCTGGCATTTTTTGAACAAATTTCCAGCAGCATTCCAGACAAGATATTGGTCATACTCGCCGAAGTCAGCGACGAGGTCATTGCGGCCGCAGTCTTTTTCGTCGGCAAAGACACGCTCTACGGACGCTACTGGGGCAGCACCGGACACTACAACTCACTGCACTTTGAGACTTGCTACTACCAGGGCATTGACTACTGCATCGAGCACGGCCTGAGTACGTTCGAACCAGGGACTCAGGGCGAGCACAAGATCAGCCGTGGTTTTCTGCCCGCAACAACCTACTCCGCGCACTGGCTCGCGCAAGCAGCGTTTTTCGATGCCATTGGCACCTACGTGGCCGAGGAAGCGCGGCATGTCGATCGGTACATGGATGCCGTCGACGAACACAGTCCTTACCGCAAAGACACACCGTGAATGCCAGTCGCATTACATGGCTGGGCGCGGACGATCCCGTCGATGCATTCCCGGACATACATGAGGCGATGCTCGAGCCCAACGGGCTGCTGGCGGCCGGCGGCGATCTCAGCACAGATCGACTATTGCACTCGTATCAAAATGGCATCTTTCCCTGGTTTGACGACGGCCAGCCCATACTTTGGTGGTCCCCGGACCCTCGCTGCATCCTGCGCCCGGCCGACTTCAATACTTCGAGAAAAATGCGCCGCAGTATCGCGTCTTCGTGTGCCACGATCAGCTTCAACCAGTCTTTCACTGACGTCATACATGCCTGCGCGGGGCCACGCCGCTCGGAGCAAGGGACCTGGATCACGGACGACATGATCAACGCCTACGAACTGCTGCACGCCAAAGGCTGGGCACATTCGATCGAAGTTCGGGAAAATGGCGCACTCACAGGCGGTCTGTACGGAATTGCCATCGGCCGCGTTTTCTTCGCTGAGTCCATGTTCAGTCACAAGAGCAATGCATCGAAACTGGCGATGCTGGCGCTGTGCGAGGCGCTCGAGGAAAACGACTTCGCGATGATCGATTGTCAGGTCGAATCGCCACACCTGATGACGCTGGGTGCGGTCTCAATATCGCGGCAGGAATTCGCAGATGTGCTGGATTCCGCGTGCCCGGAGCAAACCCGCTTTGATAACTGGCCCGGGGCTCCTGTCGCCGTGAGCGATTTACGGCCCAAATAAAACCATTGTTCGTTGCAATAGTGGCCCTCTTTCTGCACAATTCGCCAGCCTTTATGCGACTGGAGTAACAAACCCTTGGCGAAAGAAGAAGCCATTCAGATGGAAGGCGTCGTAAATGAGACGCTTCCGAATACGACGTTCCGTGTTGAACTCGAGAACGGTCATGTGGTGACAGCGCACATTTCCGGGAAGATGCGCAAGAATTACATTCGAATCCTGACCGGCGACAAGGTCACCGTCGAACTCACTCCCTACGACCTCAGCAAGGGACGTATCGTCTATCGCGGCCGCTAGGCTGTCCCCGAAAAGCTTGCCAATCAACCGTCGTCCGTCAGATGCTCGAGCTCCTTGAGCGCCGGCTCCGATTTGAGTATCAAGCTATCGTCCTCACTGACGGTCACGCTCACGTGGCCACCGTCTTCGAGTTTGCCGAATAGCAACTCCTCAGCGAGCGGCCGTTTGATGTAGTCCTGAATGACGCGGGCCATTGGGCGGGCGCCCATTTTCGGATCGTATCCGTGCTCGGCTATCCAGGCGCGCGCCGCGTCGTCCAACTCCAGCGTGACATTGTTGTTTTCCAGCTTGACCTCAAGCTCAACAATCAGCTTGTCCACAACCCGACTAATTGAGAGAGCGTCGAGCGCGGCAAATTGAATAATCGCATCCAGTCGATTGCGAAACTCCGGTGTAAAAGCCTTCTTGATAATTTCCGTGCCGTCGCTGGAGTGATCCTGCTGTGTGAATCCGATGGAGGCTCGCGACATTTCCTGCGCGCCGGCGTTTGTCGTCATTACGAGAATGACATTTCGAAAATCGGCCTTGCGCCCGTTATTGTCCGTCAACGTGCCATGGTCCATGACCTGCAACAGAAGATTGAATACATCAGGATGCGCTTTTTCGATCTCATCCAGCAAAATAACAGCGTGCGGGTTTTTCGTTACGGCTTCAGTCAGTAAGCCTCCCTGGTCATAGCCTACATAGCCCGGCGGCGCACCAATCAAGCGAGAAACCGTGTGGCTTTCCATGTACTCGGACATGTCAAAGCGTAACAGCTCGACCCCCATGGACATGGCTAGCTGACGTGTGACTTCGGTCTTGCCGACGCCCGTTGGACCCGCAAACAAGAAACTGCCGATCGGCTTGTCATCGTCGCGCAAACCCGATCGTGACATCTTGATTGACGAAGCAAGCGCGGCGATGGCCTTGTCCTGGCCAAAAATGACAAGCTTCAGGTCGCGCTCCAGGGTCTTCAGCGTCTTGCGATCCGATGAAGAAACACTCTTGGCGGGAATGCGGGCCATCTTGGCAACGATTTGCTCGATCAATTCGATCGTGACCTGCTTGCCGCGCTCAGCCTCCGGTTGCAGACGCAGACTCGCGCCAGCCTCATCGATAACGTCAATCGCTTTGTCGGGTAGACGGCGATCGTTGATATGTCGTTGTGCCAGCTCTGCGGCGAGCTCCAGTGAACCTGATTCGTAACGAATCCCGTGGTGCTCCTCAAAGCGTGATTTCAAGCCATGCAGAATGGCAATGGTCTCTTCAAGCGTCGGCTCCGGTACATCTATTTTCTGGAAACGTCGTGCAAGTGCATGATCTTTCTGAAATATCCCACGATACTCTTCGTAGGTCGTCGACCCGATGCAACGAATGCTGCCGTTCGCCAGCACAGGCTTGATCAGGTTGCTCGCGTCCATGACACCGCCTGAGGCGGCACCTGCACCGATAACAGTGTGAATTTCATCGATGAAAAGCACAGCACCCGGTTCTTCCTGAATTTCCTTGATTACGCCCTTGAAGCGTTTTTCAAAATCGCCGCGGTATTTCGTACCGGCGATCAGGGTGCCCATATCGAGCGCGTAAATCGTACTGCCGAGCAACACCTCCGGCACGCGTT
>JADFLJ010000130.1 GCA_022564475.1 Pseudomonadota bacterium | reverse complement strand
TGGACGTTGCCGCAAGACGCCTGGGTGAGATCGTGCAGAACGCCGTAGTGACTGAATTCGGCAAACGCACAGTAGCGGAAGCCATCTCAGTCGGCCGCGCTGAGTTGATGCGCGACCTGCTGACTACAGCTGCACCGGCCGCTGCGGATCTTGGCGTGGACCTGATCGATTTTCGCGTGAAGAAAGTCGAGTTCATGGTGGATGTGCGAAATTCGGTGTACGCGCAGATGGAAGCGGAACGTGCTCGTATCGCGGCTGAACGCCGTGCCGAGGGTCGTGCTAACGCTGAGCGCAAACGTGCCGGCGCGGATCGTGAAGTCACAGTCATCCTCGCGAACGCCTACCGCGACAGCGAGATTCTTCGCGGTGAAGGCGACGCATTTGCGGCGGCAATCTACGCGAAGGCCTACACCAAAGACGCTGAGTTTTACGCGTTTTACCGCAGCATCAATGCGTACAAGCGCTCCATCGGCAGACCGGGCGACTTGTTGGTCCTCGATCCAAACAATGAATTTTTCCGCTATTTGAACCAGTCCGACGGCGTGCAATAGACCCGGCAAACTGATTCGATTCCACCGTGGCCTGGACCGAAATCCTGACGGCGCTTGCGCTCGTCCTCATTATCGAGGGCTTGTTGCCGTTTGCATCGCCAGGCCGGTATCGGCAGATGGTGGCGGAGATTCAGCGTCTAAGTGACAATAATATTCGCAGCGTGGGCCTGGTCGTCATCATCGCCGGCCTCGTGTTGCTGTATGTGGTTCGAAGCTGACGCGGCCTGGCGCCGGTAAATTCTACGAGAAGAATATGGGCAAGAATGTCGTTGTTGTCGGCACCCAATGGGGGGATGAGGGCAAAGGAAAAATCGTTGATCTGCTGACGGATCGTGCCGCGGCTGTGGTGCGTTTTCAAGGTGGCCACAATGCAGGCCATACGCTGGTCGTCGACGGTCAGAAAACGGTATTGCACCTGATCCCGTCGGGTATCCTGCGTCAAAGTGTCAGCTGCCTGATCGGTAATGGCGTCGTCCTGTCACTCGATGCGTTGGTAAAAGAGGCTGGCGAACTGATCGACAACGGTGTGCCGGTATACGAGCGGCTCAAGATCAGTCCGGGTTGTGCCTTAATCCTGCCGTCGCATGCGGCGCTCGACAGGGCACGGGAAAAAGCGCGTGGATCGGCTGCGATTGGTACTACAGGGCGCGGCATCGGCCCGGCCTACGAAGACAAGGTGTCGCGTCGCGCGCTCAAGCTCGCCGATCTGCTGGACCCGCAGAAATTCGCAGCGAAGCTGGCTGACGTCCTCGACTATCACAACTTCCTGCTGGAGAAATACTACTCGGCGGACAGCGTTGATTTTAATGAGTCGCTTGACGGCGCTCTGGCGGCCGCTGAAATCGTACTACCTGTTATCGCTGATGTAACACAGATACTCAGCGACCTCGGTGACGAGGGTAGAAGCATCTTGTTTGAAGGTGCGCAGGGCACATTCCTCGATATCGATCACGGTACCTACCCGTTTGTGACCTCGTCCAATACCGTTGCGGCGGCGGCAAGCACAGGAACTGGCATTGGCCCTCGGGCGCTCGATTACGTACTCGGCGTCGTAAAAGCGTATACGACACGGGTGGGAGCAGGGCCTTTCCCAACGGAGTTGTTCGATGATGCCGGCAAGCACCTGGCACGCGTCGGCGACGAATTTGGCGCGACGACGGGCAGGGCGCGACGATGCGGCTGGTTTGATGCCGTGGCATTGCGGCGATCAATCGTAAACAGCAGCGTGACGGGTTTGTGCGTCACGAAGCTTGATGTTCTGGATGAATTTGAAACGATCCGCGTATGTGTTGCTTATGAAATCGACGGCGAGGCTATTGCCGGCGTTCCGCTTATCGTCGAGCAGTTTGCAGAGTGCAAACCTGTTTACGAGGATATTCCGGGATGGCGCGCATCGACGGTGGGTGTGTCGCGTTTCGAGGATTTGCCGGCCAACGCGCAGTCTTATTTGTCTCGAATCGAGGAACTTGCCGGCGTGCCGGTCGATATCATCTCGACGGGCGCGGATCGCGAAGAAACGATCATCCGACGACATCCATTCGAGTAACCAGCACTTCCTCGAATCCTCATGTCACGTCTGAATAAACACGGGAATTCTGTTGTCTTCAGTGCCGGTCCAGCCGCTTATTGCGAGATTCAGGCCGACGGCTTTGTGGCCGAACGATTCGGCACGCTCGCGGGCGCATCGGGTGGGGCCAAGTGGCTCGTACTGAGTCAACTGGATCGCATCATCGCGGGCCAGGTATTGCCGCGGCTGCAGTCGCCGTTGCACTTGATTGGCACATCGATTGGCGCCTGGCGTATGGCCTGTTATGGGCAGAACGACCCGGTTGCGGCGATCGATCGATTCGAAGAGGCTTATCTCTCGCAGACTTACAGTCAGAAACCGGATCGGGAGGAGATAACGGCCAAGACCGCCGAAGTCCTGGATCACCTCCTTGGCGATCAGGGTGTGCAGGAAATTCTTGCGAATCCACGCACGCGGACGCATGTCATGACAAACCGATGTCGAGGGCCTCTGGCGACGGAGCATGTTGTGGGGCTTGCGCTCGGTCTTGTGTCCGTCGCGACGCTGAATCTCGCCAGTCGTACGCTGTTGGGCACCGCCTTCGACCGAGTCTTGTTCTACGACAAACGCGATTTGCCGCCGTTTCACTCGCTTGACGGATTTCCGATGTACCAGGTCGAGCTGAGCGAACGCAATCTCAAAGACGCGATTCTCGCGACGGGTGCTATCCCGCTGGTGCTGTCGGGCGTCAGGGACATCGATGGTGCGCCGCCCGGCATGTACCGCGACGGCGGCATTATTGACTACCACCTCGATTTTCCTCACAGCGCTCCGGACAAGCTGGCGCTCTATGTGCACTTCTATAACTTTCTCAAGCCAGGGTGGTTCGACAAGCGCTTGTCGTGGCGGCAGGTGAGCACTGAAAAATCTGACAGAACGCTGCTGATCAGTCCGTCGCCGGAGTTTGTCGCGCGACTGCCAAACGCGAAGATTCCCGAGCGCAGCGACTTTAGTAATTTTGCGCCCGCAGAGCGGGAGCGTATCTGGCGCACGACAGTGACCGCGTGCAAGGAAATGGCCGATGAATTGCAGGATGTGTTGGAAAACAATCGACTGGCCGAGCGAGTACAGCCACTTTAAAGTGCTTAGCTGGTCTTTAGCCGGCAGCGATTGGTCAGGTCTTGCTGCAATGCAGACACATCCTCGTTGAGAAGATTGTCGTTGCTGTCTTTCCAGCCACTGATCATTGGCAGCGTTCGCTCGTTCACCAGCAAGTGATCATTGCCGGACTGGTCCCTGATGTCCCAGCCCGGAACGGCTATAACCGACCGCACACGCAGTTTCCTGCCCGTGATCTTGCGGAACTCTTTTTGCAGGCGCCTGGTCGCTGCGATCCTGTCGATAATCGATATGGTTTTCTTCGAGTTGGAGAAACGCAGGTGGTTTTCCTTAAGCTGAGCAGACGCCTTCTTGAGATGTCGTTTCGCGACAACGTTGATGGCGTATATTCCGCCTTGTCCGATTAGGACATGATCGACGATGCCGGCTGATGTTGGTACATCGTGATAAACGCGGCCGTTGGCGGACGCAATACGTTGCAATTGATGTCCGATCGCAATATTTGCATCGCGCACAAATTTAATGTTGTGCCATGAGATGACGATGCGTATCAAGCGTTGCAGCGCGAATAGCGCGCCACTCCCCAGCGTGGCCAGTAAGACATACAACTGCCATTCCGGATAGCCGACGAACAATTCCGGCCCCCGAAAGGAAATCGTTACCACATACATGACAGCAAATACGAAGGCGGCGCCGAAGTAAGTGGATTGTTTCTGCGACAGTCGGTCCAGCTCATCACGAAATCGCTGTGCGGCTTCACTCATGATACTGTCGGCAAAATTGGGATGGCCCATAAAAACACGTGCCAGCAGGTGCCAGGATTTTGCGGCGAGTAGAAAAGCAAACGCGCATGTGACGGCGACGGTCGCAGCTCCACTGACGGCCTGAATATCCATGCATTGAGCGTATCGGGCGCTTGGGCTGGTCACTGTGATCCAGATCACAGTGACGGCATGGCGGGTGCGCCCGAATCGTCGGTTTTCAGCTCCGATTCAGGCAACTCCTGCTATATGTGTTAGTTATCCCGGCAAGACAGAACTTAACTGACGGAGTACGTCATGAACAGCAGGATTTCAGGCATATTGGCGGTCGTGGCAGGGTTGGCCATGAGTGGCTGCGCGACGATGAGCAGCGAAGAGTGCGCGCTGAGCGATTGGTCCGCCGTTGGCTATGAAGACGGCGCTCGCGGTTACTCGACAGAACGATTCAGCAGTCACCGCAAAGCCTGCGCCAAGCACGGCATTACGGCTGATTTTCGGGCCTACCAGGAGGGCCGTGACGAGGGCCTCGTGGAATTCTGCCAGCCGAGTCGTGGCTACAATCTGGGCGTGAGCGGAAGTTCTTACAACGGTGTTTGTGACGTGGCGCTCGAGGAAGAATTCCTGGACGCCTACCGCGTCGGCCACCAGCTTTACAGCCTGCGATCGAACGTTAACTCTGCCAATTACAGGATCGCGTCGAATGAACGCGAGATCGATCGAATCGAGGATGACGTTCGTGCCAGCGAGGTGCGACTGATCGCAGACGACACGAGTATAGAAGATCGCATTCTCTTGCTTGCCGACCTCAAGCGACTGTCGGAACGCAAGGGTGAGCTCGAAGCTGAGGTCGATCAGTTAGTCAGGGATCTTGCTCGTCATGAGCATGAGCTCACGGACTACGAGAACACGGTCGCTGCCTACGGTTTTTAGACTCCGGCCAAACCTGGAGTTCGTTGGATGAAAGTGTTTGTAAGAGTTCTGTTTGTCCTTGGCTTGGGCGCGATTATTAGCTCTTGCGGTGGCAGCAGTAGCGACGGTTTGCCGCCGCCCCCACCGCCACCTCCTCCACTAATACTCAGTACCGGCCCGGACGTTTGCAGCGCCGGCAATGCGGGTGGTTTTCCGTGCTCAGGAATTACTCTCAGGTCAAGAGTGACGATCGACTCGATGGACGGTATTGGCGGTAACGACATCTGGGGATGGTTCGATACACTAACGGGCAACGAGTACGCCCTGATGGGAATGGAAAACGGTACGGCCTTTGTTGATGTTACGAATCCCGAGAGCCCGGTTTTTCTGGGACGCCTGCCAACCGAAACATCCAATTCACCCTGGCGCGACATCAAGGTCTATCAAAATCATGCCTACATCGTGGCAGACAATGTTGGCGCGCATGGAATGCAGGTGTTTGACCTGACGCGTTTGCGTGGCGTGCTTGCGCCTCAGACCTTTGTTCCCGATCTGGTGTACAGCGATTTTCAGGAGGCGCATAACATTGCGATCGACGAAGAGTCGGGATTCGCCTTCGCGGTCGGTACCGAGACCTGCGGAGGGGGCTTACACATCATCGACATCAGGACGCCAATTAATCCACTCTTCGCAGGATGCCACGCGGCTAATCCTTCGACGCATGACACACAGTGCGTCCTGTACCAGGGACCCGATCCAGACTATGCAAACCGGGAGGTGTGCGTAAGCTCGAACATAAGTCATGTTGAGATTGTCGATGTCACTGACAAAGCAGCGCCTGCCATGATATCGACAGTGACCTATCCGCAAAATGTTATAGCGCATCAAGCTTGGCTAACCGAAGATCATCGATTTTTCTTGCTGGGCGATGAGGGTGATGAGAACAATTTCGGCGTACCCACACGGACCCTCGTGTTTGACGTGTCAGACCTGGATAATCCGCAGTACGTCTTCGCCTATGAAGCTGCAACTTTCGCCATCGATCACAACCTGTATGTGCTGGGCAATCGCGTGTTTCAGGCTAACTACGAGTCTGGATTGCGAGTGCTGGAGTTTGCCGATCTCGCCAACCGGGAGTTGATGGAAATCGCCTTCCTGGTCACCTATCCGACGAATATTTCAGGTGGCTTTCCGGGCGCCTGGAGCGTTTACCCTTATTTGCCATCAGGGAACATTATTGTCAGTGACGGGACAAACGGCCTGTTTATTCTTTCGCTGCAGTAAAGCAACATGCCGAACCAGCGCCCCGGCTTATCAGTCCCGATAGACCGGGGGCTTTCCCGAGTCCGATTGCAAATAACGATCACGCAGCAGCGTCTGACGACTCACCATCGGAATCGACACGCCGTTGATGAACACAGTCTCGGCGTAGGTTGTGAGTTCGAGCGGATCAGCCGGCCAGATAACCAGGTCAGCCGCCTTGCCTGGCTCAATGCTGCCAAGCGTATCCGCGACACCGTAAATCTCTGCCGGAGCGAGCGTGATCGTG
>JADFLJ010000129.1 GCA_022564475.1 Pseudomonadota bacterium | reverse complement strand
CGAGGCTGTTCGCGGCCTGTATATCTGGGGCGGCGTAGGCCGCGGCAAGACATTTCTGATGGATCTCTTCTTCGAGACACTGGAAATCACTGCAAAGAAGCGCATCCACTTTCATCGCATGATGCACGAGGTGCACGCGCGTTTGGCCATGCTTGGTGAGATCGAAAACCCGCTGGACCAGGTTGCCGCAGACATCGCCGCCGAAACTCGCGTGCTTTGCTTCGATGAGTTTTATGTAAGCGACATTGGCGATGCGATGATTCTTGCGAAATTGATGGGTGGCCTGTTCGAACGCGACGTCACACTGATCGCAACTTCGAACTCGCCGCCCTCGGAGTTGTATCGCGATGGGCTGCAGCGTAACCGCTTTCTACCAACCATTGATTTGCTGAACGCGCACACGCAGGTAGTCAACATGGACGGCGACACGGATTACCGTCTGCGCCTGCTGCAACTGGCAGGCACCTACCTGACCCCGGACGACGCACTCGCGCAAGACGCACTGACGAGATTGTTTGACGAGTCCGCGTCTAGCCAGATCGCTGACGATCGAATGCTCGAAATCAACGGCCGCGAGATTCGCGCGCGGCGCTCCGCAAAAGGCGTCGTCTGGTTCGATTTTGAGGACATATGCGATGGGCCACGCAGCCAGGACGACTATATTGAAATCGCTCGCTGGTATCCGCAGGTCATCATTTCGGGTGTACCCAGGTTTGACGCAACGCTGGAAAACCAGGCACGTCGGTTTATCGCACTGGTGGACGAGTTTTACGATCGGCGCGTCAAGCTCGTCCTCTCCGCAGCCAGCGACGCAAGCTCGCTGTACGTGGGACAGAAACTGGTCTTTGAGTTCAATCGCACGACGAGCCGTCTCATCGAAATGCAGTCGACCGAGTACCTTGTGCAAGCACATGTGTGCTGACGGTTGAACCTGTTGTAAACAGTGGTTACTGTTGAACGGACCCCGGCAACCTATGCTAGTGGCAAGCAGCAAAGGGATTATCATGAGCGACAAACTCATCCTCGAGAATTTCATGCCGTATCGGCTTGCGCGGCTATCGAGCACCGTTAGCTCAACCATCGCGCGCGCTTACGACAAGGAATTTGGCCTTTCGATACCGGAATGGCGCGTCATCGCGATACTCGGCCGCTTCCCGGGTCTTTCGGCCGTGGAGGTCGCCGAGCAGACCTTCCTCGACAAAGTCGCCGTAAGCCGTGCCGTGACCAAACTCCTGAAGAGCGGTCGTATCGATCGGGAATTCGCCGACGCCGATCGTCGCCGGTCAATTCTCAATCTTTCAGAGAAGGGCCGGGAAGTTCACGATCGCGTTGCCAAACTCGCGCTGGAATTCGAGAAGAATTTGCTCGATGGCCTAAATGAGTCGGACATCGAGAGCTTCGACAAAGTTATGGACAAGCTCCTCGCAAGAGCTTTGAAACCCTAGCTGCCGATCTCCGTGCGCACCTGAATCAATTCCGGGAAAAACTCCGAATCGATCGCTTTTTTGAGAAACGATACTCCCGAGGATCCGCCGCTTCCCGGTTTGTGGCCGATGATCCGCTCAACGGTCTTCATGTGGTGAAAACGCCAGAACTGGAAATTGTTGGCAATATCCATGAGCGCCTCGCAAGTTTCGTACTGCGCCCAGTAATCGCTCGGGTTTTCATAAACCGTTTTTAGCACTGCGACCACTTTGTCATCGTCATCGCGCATCGTGCTGAAGTCCCGGTCGATTGCGGACTCAGGTATCGGCAATCCCAGCCGCGCCAGGTGCATCAGGAACTCATCGTACAGGCTTGGCGCGCTTAGCGACTGCTGCAGTTTTTCGTGCCACTCCGGCTGATGTTCATAGACTTTCATCATCGACCGGCTCTTGTTCCCCAACATGAATTCCAGAATCCGATATTGTGGCGACTGAAACCCCGATGCTTTGCCAAATACATGACGGAATTGCGCGTATTCAGTCGGCGTCAGTGTGTCGAGTACTTTCCATTGATTGTAGAGCTGACTCTGGATGTGGCGACAGCGCGCCAGGTTCTTGACGGCTGGTGGCATTTCGTCGGCACGTATGTACTCGATGGCACGGCCGAATTCGTGGATCAACAATTTGATCCACAGCTCCGCGACCTGATGCTGAATGATGAACAGCATCTCATCGTGGTGCGGCGGATCGCTGAGCCCTATTTGGGCGCTCAGCAGCTTGTCCAGCTGTAAATACGCGGTGTAATCATCGTCTCGGGACAGATCCGTATGGATGGATTCTTCGAGTGTGCGTTTGGTCATGATTTCAGGATTCCAGCGCGGTTATCATGCACAGCATTGTAGGGCCTGTGAGCAACAAGTCGATGTGTGTTTGTACCTGTTTACGCTAATGGATTCGCGTAAGATTATTGTATAATACCGCCGCCGCCATTTCGGCCGGAGCCCATGCTGTGACAAAAAAAGAATTACGCCGGAATAGCGACGCCAGAGAGCGCATCCTTAACGCTGTCGTAGCCACTCGAAAACGAAGCAAAACACTCGCAAACCGCGCCCAGATCAAGGCGTATCTGTGGAACTACTTTGTCGATGTGCCGATCGAGGACCTGCTGGGCCGAGCGGCAGGGACCATGGCCAGAATCGCGCTCGACCATCTCGATTTTGGAGCAACGCGCAAGAAAGGCCAGGCATTGTTGCGCATCTTCAATCCGAGCGAACGCCAGCACGGTTATACGTCGAACTTCACGTTTGTCGAATTGGTCAACGATGACATGCCGTTTCTCGTCGACTCGGTATCGGCGGCAATCTCCCGCCAGAATTTGTCTGCTCACATTACCGTCCATCCGGTCTATTGCGTCAAACGCGATGCACGTGGTCGTTTGAAATCAATTACGCAACGCGGCAAAAATTGCCAGTGCGCGGAGTCGTTTATTCGCATCGCAATCGATCGTGAGACAGATCCGAAATGCCTGAAACTTCTCGAACACGAAATCGCAAAAGTCCTGTCTGACGTACGCGTCGCGGTCCGTGACTGGGAGAAGATGCGCAGCAAGATGCGCGAAGCGCAAGACTCGCTGTCCCTCGGACCGACCGGCGTCGACGAGGAGCTGCGCGAGGAATCACGCGCACTGCTGGACTGGATGGTAGACGGTCGATTCACGTTTCTCGGCTATCGGCAGTACAAATTGTCCTACCGCGGCGAGCGAGTGTTCCTCAATGCCGTTAAAGGCAGTGGACTTGGTCTGCTGTCGAGAGAAGAACGCGGCGGCAAGTCGATCGAACTCACCAAAGAAATGCGGCGACTAACGCGTTCGAAAGACTGGCTGATTATTACCAAAGCAAACTCGCGCTCCACCGTGCACCGCCACGCCTACCTCGACTACGTAGGCATAAAAGTCTACAACAACAAGGGTAAGGCGATCGGGGAGCACCGCTTCATCGGCTTGTTCACGTCCGCGGCGTACAGCGAAAGTCCACGCCATATCCCGCTTTTGCGACACAAGGTACAAAAAGTAGTGGATCGCACGCATGTCAATCCAGGCGGGCATCGCGGCAAGGCGCTCAAGCACATTCTGGACACGTTTCCGCGTGATGAGCTGTTCCAGGGCTCTATTGCTGACCTCGCGCGAACGACGCTCGGCATATTGAACCTGCAGGATCGCCAGCGCGTGCGCTTTTTCCTGCGACGTGACACATTCAGACGCTTTTTCTCCTGCCTCGTCTATGTCCCGCGAGAAAAATACACGACCGTTGTACGGCGAAAAATGGAAGAAATCCTGATGGATGCTTTCGACGGCACATCGGTCGAATCCAGCATTCAGATTTCAGATTCACCGCTCGCCCGTGTGCATTTTATTGTGCGCACACCGTCAGGTGAGAGGCCGCGTATCAGCATTCAACAGATCGAAGCTCGCCTCGCTGATGTGGTTGTTACGTGGACAGACAAGATCCATAAAGAGTTGCTGAGCGCATTTGGCCAGGACGAGGGCCACCGCCTGTATCGCAGTTACGGCCACGTATTTCCCGCCGGCTATCAGGAAGAAACAGACGCGACCGATGCGTGCAGCGACATAAGTCGCATCGATAACATGCGGCGCAACGAACAGATGCGCACAGTCAACCTCTACCGCCCGGATGGCTCCGAACCCGGCCATATGCACTTTATCGTTTACAGTGATGAGGAACCTCTGGTGCTGTCCGACGCATTGCCGATCCTGGAAAACATGGGCGTTGATGTGTACACGGAGCGCCCCAACGAGTTGATGCTGCTCGCAGACGATCCTTTCTGGATTCAGGACTTCCATCTGCGGCACGAATCCGGCGCCGACATTGACGACCGGGAATCTGCTGTGCGCTTTGAAGAGTGTTTCTCGATGGTGCTGGAGGGACAAGTCGAAGACGACGGCCTCAATCGCCTGATCATTGCAGCCAAACTCGATTGGCGCCAAACCTCGCTGCTGCGTTGCTACACGAAATATCTGCAGCAACTTGGCATGCCATTCAGCCAGGCCTACATAGAAGACGTACTCGTCGACCACGCCGGTTTCGTGGCGCTGCTCGTGGAGCAATTTGAAACGCAGTTTGACCCGGCGATCAAGTCAGCTAAACGCAAACGCGACCTGACCCTAATCACCAAATCAATCAAGCGCAAAGTGAACAGGGCCACAAGTGTCGACGAGGATCGCATCCTGTCAGCGTTCGCGGATGCCGTCAGCGCGTCGCTGCGCACGAACTATTACCAACGCGACAAAGACGGGCAACTGAAGCCCTGTATCTCGATCAAGTTCGACCCGACCGCGATGCCCGAGGTGCCCTTGCCGCGCCCACGCTTCGAGATTTTTGTGTATTCGCCCGAAGTCGAAGGCGTTCACCTGCGTGGTGGCGATGTTGCACGCGGTGGTCTGCGCTGGTCCGATCGACGCGCCGATTTTCGCACTGAAGTTCTCGGCCTGATGAAAGCACAGGTCGTGAAGAATACCGTCATCGTACCTACCGGCGCCAAGGGCGGGTTCTATTGCAAGAAGCTGCCGCAAGACGACCCTGATGCAATGATGGCAGCCGGTATCGAATGCTACAAAACCTTCATTCGAGGCTTGCTCGACATCACTGACACGGTTGTCGGTGACCATGTCGTTACACCCGAAAATACAGTCCGCCGTGACGGTGAAGACCCGTATCTCGTTGTCGCTGCAGACAAGGGAACCGCAAGTTTTTCGGATATCGCCAATGGCATTTCGGCGGATTACGGTTTCTGGCTCGATGATGCCTTCGCATCGGGCGGTTCCGCCGGCTACGACCATAAGAAGATGGGCATTACGGCGCGCGGTGCATGGGTCGCCGTGGCGCGGCACTTTCGAGAGCAGAACCTCAACACACAGAAAGATCCGTTCACTGTTACGGGTATCGGCGACATGAGCGGCGACGTATTCGGCAACGGCATGTTGCTGTCACGCAAGATCAATCTCGTGGCTGCGTTCAACCACATGCATATATTCATCGACCCGAATCCCGACATGGCGGCCAGCTTTCGTGAGCGCAAGCGCTTGTTCAAGCTGGGACGATCGAGCTGGAGCGACTACAACGCCAAGCTGATTTCAAAGGGCGGCGGTATTTTTTCGCGTAAAGCGAAAAACATTCGCCTGAGCTCCGAGATGCGACGACTGATTGACACCGACGAAAAGTCGATGCGGCCGGACGATTTGATTCGAGCAATTCTTCGCATGCCCGTTGATCTGCTGTGGAACGGCGGCATCGGAACCTATGTTAAGGCCGGCAGCGAAAGTGATTCGGACGTCGGAGATCACAGCAATGATCGCGTTCGAGTGGATGCGTCGGAGCTGCGCTGCAAGGTCGTCGGAGAAGGTGGAAATCTGGGCCTCACGCAAAGAGCGCGTATTGAATTCAGCTTGCTTGGCGGCCGCATCAACACGGATTTCATTGATAATTCCGCCGGCGTCGATACTTCCGACCGCGAAGTCAACATTAAGATCCTGCTGAGCGACGTCGCCAAGAAAAAAGGCCTGTCGCGCCCCAAGCGAAATGAGCTGCTCGCGTCGATGACCGACGACATCGCCAGCGCCGTGTTGCGGAACAATTATCTGCAGACCCAGGCAATCAGCATGAGCGAGATTCGATCGCCCGAACGCATCGACGAGACGGCGCGTCTTATTACGAGCCTGGAGCGCACCGGACTGCTCGACCGCGACATCGAATACCTGCCGGACGATTCTGAAATCGAAGAACGCCGTACTCGCAAACAAGGGTTCACGCGGCCTGAGCTGGCCGTGGTCCTGAGTTACGCGAAAATCGACCTGTACGACGGACTTATTGATTCCAGCGAAACGCTCAAAGACTTCCTGAAGATCGATCCGCTGCGCTACTTCCCGAACGTATTGCGACGGCGTTATTCGGAGTTTCTGCCCGGTCATCGCCTGAGCAGGCAGATTATTGCAA
>JADFLJ010000128.1 GCA_022564475.1 Pseudomonadota bacterium | reverse complement strand
TCGGATGCCCGCTATGCCCTGTTGGAATGTGCATCAAGCCATGTTCCTCGTCACCGGGCGACACCGAAAAGCGCTCCGATGCCCCGAAGTTCGTACCTTGCGCCCGCGGAAGATTGCTGTCGCCGCCCACCGCAACATGGGGCATGTCGAGCCAACCTGACAGAAACGGCATCGCCCGACTCATCGGATGCCGGATTGCCATGAGGTTTTTCTCGCCCCAATTCCGTTCGGCAAGCGGCCCCTCATAATTGCGCTCGAACCATGCAATGTTTTCGCGCACGGCGGCGACCATCAGCGCATCCCAGCTCTCGTAATTTCCGGGCAACAGGTGCAGCGGCTGCTGGTTGACAAGCTGCCACAGCGGCGCCTCAAACTGGTTGCTGATGCGAAGATTCACAGGCTCATCGTAGGCTGCCCTGACGGGCGCCATGAGCCCTGTGAAAACGCGTTCACGAACCTCAAAGCGAAACGCTCGCACGAGCCGGTAGCCAACGGACTCGGGTGCCGCGCGCGGTACCCACTCTTCGACAAGACGACGATACTCAAGCAGATCCGCGTCGTCGCCAGCGGCCTCAGAGTCGAGAACGTTGAGCAGCAAGTCACGCCAGGAACTCAGAAACAACGCCCGATCATCGTATTGGATTGCGAGCATATCCACGGGTTCGAATGTATCGCGTGCGAACAATGCGTCACGAATTTGATTGGCGCGCGCTGCGAGATCGTAGCCTCCGTCGCCAATAATCTGCAGGGCTTCACCATCAACCACGCGTGAATTAGCCGACCAGATCCGACCGCTTTCAGGATTAACGACGCGCGGGTAGTCGGAGGGCGCAAGCCAGCCGGTCCAGCCATGCTGCTCGCTCCAGTCCGCAGGCACCATCGGGTCAAAGTCCGCCTTGATCGGAATCTGACCCGCTATCGTCCAGGCAATATTGCCGCCTGCATCGCCTGTCACGAAATTCTGCGGTGGCATGCCAACAGTGTTCGCGATGTCGAGCGCCGCATTCACCGACATCGCCGTCTCCAGCTTCATGATATTCAGGTTCAATGCTTCGGGTTTGTGTGCAATCCAGCTAACGACGATTTCACCGTCCGGATATTCGACCGTTTCATCGACCGGCCCCCAGATGGTTTCGCGAATCTCAAATTCAACCGACTCGCCGCCGGCGACGTTGATTATTTCCGTGTGCGTGACGAACGGCAGGTCGCCTTCCGGCGTGCGGTAGGTGCCAGCGACATCACCGGGCTTGATGATGACGGCGTCCGACCAGTCTCCGTAGCTGTTCGTGTAGCCCCAGGCAATATGTCCATTACTGCCCGCAACCATGAACGGCGCGCCCGGCAAGGTGACACCGGTTACACTGAATGGATCAATGCCTGTTCGTACGAGGCGCGCCTGATAATAAATATTCGGCGTCGACAGTCCCAGATGCATGTCGTTCGACACCAATGCCCGACCGGTGGTTGTCAACGCGCCGCTGACCGCCCAGTTGTTGCTACCGTCCAGCGGTGGCCTGCCCTTCTCGTTTGTTGCGGGCGCTTCGTCGTCCCAGCCCCTGACCGAGTACTCGTTCGACAAGGGGTATGGCGCCACGGAACGTGCCTCGCCCATCAGCGGGACATCCCAGGAGCTGCCGTCCGGATAAAGCCACGTGTAAACCTCGGGGGGCAATACCCGATGTGCGTATCCGCGGCGCACATCCTTGCGTGCGCGAGAATCGTTCAACCCCATGTACATTGCGTACACGACCAGAAAAGAGTCCTCCGCCAACCAGTCTTGCGGATTTTTTTGCAGAATCATGTATTCGAATGGTCGCGCACCCAGGCTATCGCGCCCTGCATTTACTCCCGCTGTATAGGCTTCAATCACTTCGAGATTCTCTGCAGACTCCCGACCAATAGCCCTCTGCGCCAGCGAACGAAAACGATGGAAGCGATTACGCTTGTCGGTATCCAGAGCCACCTGGCCAAACAGTTCCGACAGCTCTCCCGCTGCCCGACGGCGAATCAGGTCCATTTGGAAAAAGCGATCCTGACCGTGCGCAAAGCCCGTTGCGAACGCCAGATCAGCGCGCGTGGATGCCGTAATCGTCGGAATACCTGAATCGTCACGAACGATCGTCGTCGGGCTGTTAATTCCGTCGACCGTGATGGCCCCGTCCAGCTGCGGCAGGCTGGCACGCACGGCCAACCAGACAACGGCGATTGCCAAAACGATAAGCGCACCAGCGCCCGCGAAAAGTCGCAATAATATTTTCATCATTTAGGATTTAGCGCTCGGCCGTGACTTCGATAATCTTCATCGCGTTAGTACTTCCTGACACACCGTCGAGGTCCCCTTGGGTGAAGATCACGAGATCACCGGCGTCCACTATATTGTTTTGCAAAAGCGCATTGAACACGTCCTGATAAAGGCTACGAGAGTCCTTGTGCGTAATCTCGAAGAACACTGAGCCTACGCCGCGGTACATCGTAACGCGCCGACTCGTCGAGATATGCGGCGTAAATGCGTAGATAGGAATATCCGAGCGAATGCGCGACATCCATAGCGCAGTGGACCCGGATTCGGTCAGCGCGATGATCGCCTTGACGGCCAGGTGGTTCGCCGTGTACATCACGGCCATTGCGATCGCCTCATCGACTTGCTTGAAGTAATCGCCAATTCGGTGGCGCGTCAGGCCTTCTGGCAGCGGGAACATTTCAGCGCCTTCGCATACTTCTGACATCGCACGAATGGCTTTCACCGGGTATTTGCCGACGGCCGTTTCACCCGACAGCATTACCGCATCGGTACCATCCATGACAGCATTCGAAACATCGGATACTTCTGCACGCGTTGGAATCGGATTCTGAATCATCGACTCCATCATCTGCGTTGCAGTAATCACGACTTTACTGCGCTTGCGGGTTCTGCGAATGATTCGCTTCTGAATGCCCGTGAGCTGCGCATAGCCCATCTCGACGCCGAGATCACCGCGCGCAACCATGATGACATCCGTGGCGTCGACGATTTCATCGATGTTGTCGACAGCCTCTGCGCGTTCAATCTTTGCGACGATCAGGCCTTTGCCGCCAGCCTCTTCAAACAATCGCCTGGCCTCGTTTACATCGTCTGCTGAGCGCACGAACGACACAGCGAGAAAATCCACTTCAAGTTCGACTGCCAGGCGAATGTGTTCGCGGTCCACGTCCGTAAGCGCTGCGGCGGATAAGCCACCGCCTTTCTTGTTGATGCCCTTGTGATCGGACAGGATGCCGCCGGTCACAACCGTTGTGTGAATCCGTGTGCCGTCAATGCGATCAACTGCTAGCGTGATCATGCCGTCGTTCAGCAACAGAACGTCCCCGCTGACTACATCCTTGTGCAAGGTATCCAGCGCTACGCCTACACCGTCGACAGTGCCTTCTTCGAGTCCGAGCGTACTGTCGAGAAAGAATGTGTCGCCATCTTTTAGTTCAACACTGCGATCCTTGAATCGTCGGACGCGGATTTTCGGGCCCTGCAGATCACCCATGAGCCCCACTTCGCGGCCCGCTGCCCGTGCGGCTTCGCGCAGCGCCTTGGCTCTGCCGCGATGATCGTCGGCATCGCCGTGGGAAAAATTCACGCGCGCGACGTCGAGGCCGGCATCGATCATTTTCAGGAGTGTTTCGGGTTTGTCGGTTGCGGGCCCCAGCGTCGCGACAATTTTTGTTCTTCTTTTCATGGCCGCGATTATTGCACAGCAGACAGGCGTACGCTGACACTGATATAAATGCCTGTTAGGGTCCGCGCATGTTGAACCGTCGCCGATTTGTACAAAGCCTCATTGTTGCCGCAGCCAGCCCGGCACTTTCCGTTTCCTGCCGCGCAGACAAACTCAGGGATGCCGACTTGCAACCCGACCCAATGACCGTACTGGACCTTCCGGATGGATTTTCCTACCGCGTTGTTTCCCGTGCCGGCGACATCATGAATGACGACCTGAAAGTGCCACCGGCGCACGACGGGATGGCGGCGTTTCCAGGTAAGAATGGCCGCATCATCCTGGTCTGCAATCACGAAATGGGGCCCGGCTTCCCCGAATACAGCGCGTTTGGAACAGATTTTTCCTCACAGCCGGAATCGGTGAAGGCGCATGTTTACGATCTTGGCGGAGACGTAACTCCGGGCGCAGGCGGCACGACAACGACGATTTACAATCCAGCCACCGGGAAGACCGAACGGCAACACCTGAGCCTCGCCGGAACGGAGACAAATTGTTCAGGCGGGCCAACGCCGTGGGGCAGCTGGCTGTCTTGCGAGGAATGTTTCAAAAGTCCGGGCACAGAATTCGGCCAGGGGCGAGAGATCACACGCAATGAACCGCACGGCTATGTTTTCGAAGTTCCCGCGAGCGCAACAGGACTGGTCGAGCCGGTCCCGATAAAATCGATGGGACGGTTCGAGCACGAAGCCGCGGCCGTTCACGAGCCAAGCAGCATTGTTTATCTCACCGAAGATCGCTATCACAGCCTATTTTATCGCTTCATCCCGGAGACGCCCGGCGTACTGCGAAATGGCGGCCGCCTGCAAGCGTTGGCGATCGATGGCGCGCCATCGATGCGAACCCATAACTGGTCAAAGAATACAGACATAGAGATCGGCGCTGCCTTGCCAACACGCTGGATCGATCTGGACGACGTAAATCCCGTCGGCAACGATTTGCGGCTGCGCGGCGCCGCATTGGGTGCGACGACCTTTGCCCGAGGCGAGGACTTGTGTGTGGCAGACGACGTGCTGGTCTTCACGTGCACGATTGGCGGACAGGAACGGCTCGGACAGATATTCCAGTACCGACCCAGCCCGCATGAAGGTCAGGCCAATGAGCAGGATAATCCAGGGCAGCTTTCGTTGATCGCCGAATCAACAAGCGACTCCCTACTTCGCAACGGTGATAATCTGACCATGGCACCCTGGGGTGACCTGATCGTCTGCGAGGATACGTCCGATCATTGCGGTCTCGTGGGAATACGGCCAGATGGCACGCAGTACGCCATTGCGGATAATCCGTACAGTACATCCGAACTTGCCGGTGTTTGCTTTTCACCCGATGGCAGGACTTTGTTCGTCAATATTCAGTATCCAGGAATGACGCTCGCAATCACGGGACCCTGGCCGTCGTAGGAGCGGCTTTGCCCGAAGGGCCACACCGTGAGCCACGACCCCCAATTCTGTGTCCGGGAAAGACGGCGAGCGCTCTCCCTCATGGCTCGCTACGCTGCGGTTGGCCGGTGGCTACGCCACCTCGCCTTCGGCGCCTGTCGACCTGCTTCGCCGGTCTCGGAATACTTCGGTCGAACATCTCCCCGTCTTCCCCTGACGCGAACAGTCATCCACAGGTTAAGAGTCGGTCTACCAGCAGCGAGTTTTCACACAGCCTCGGCCAGAACCAGTCATTCACCCTTGATGCCGCCAAGTCGCCTCATGGCATATGCCACGATCGACTTCTCGGCAACACAGTAGTGTCCTATCCGGTAGGCGTACAACGGCGAACAGTCAACGATCCACAGTGCGCCGTCAACGATGTACCAGTCTTTTTGCTCTTTTGACGGGCTCGGAACATTCAGCCGAACTGCCATATCATCATCATAATGCGACATAGAGTATTTTTACTGACGAGCGGATTTCGTGGATGAGCTCGTATAAACCGGCACCAGATTCCAACAGGAACACAAGATAGGTTGAGCCAAGTTGATTCGGGGCGTCCAGTAGCGGGTAGTGTGCGGCGATGCTTATGGGTTTATCCGAACTACCTTTAAGTACTGTTAACAGCATCGCCTTCAATTCGTATCCAATATCCTTGGCGTACTCGCCGCTCTCGACCCTGACAAGCGCGATAAGGTCTGCTGAGTCCCACAACTCACCATCGGAGTACTGATTCAGGTTTGGACTGTCCGTAGCAGCACCATGCGAAAGTAGCGTCAGTGACAAAAAGAATTGAAAAAGAAGTTTCATGGTTCTCTTGACGCGAAAATTTGAATGCCCGCAGCTGTCAACAGCAGTCGCTCGACGGTTTAACAATCGACAGGTCGAAACCGCAGTCAGTAGCAATCATCCTACCTCAATATACCTGGCCGTCGGCTTCCGGCCATATGCTAATTGTGCAGTATGTGGGTCCGTCATTTTACGTACGCACACCACTCGGTGCCCTGCATCTTCTTGCCGCGTGTCCTGTAGGAGTCTGGCACGGGGTTGACTCGCAGACTCTCTCTAAAAAATGCCCCGCTGCGCCCCGTCATGTTATGCATCTGGACGCTCAGTACTTTTTCAGACAAGACAACGATATTCCCTGATTTGTTAAGCCAATCTGCAGCCTTTGGAGAAAATATCATAACCAATCCTACTCCAAAAAGCAAAATCGAAATTGATAGCAACAGTGGATACATATCCTATCTCCTATTTTAAAATGTAGACG
>JADFLJ010000127.1 GCA_022564475.1 Pseudomonadota bacterium | reverse complement strand
CGCCGCCGACAAGATCAAGGCAGCCGCAAACGCTCTGGAAATCTGATCAGGAGAAATAGCAACATGAAATGCCTTCTAATTCCGCTACTCGCGCTGTGCATGCTCGGCTGCGACGCAGCCACAGATGAAACTACGCAAGTTGAGTACCTGAACATGCCCGGCACCGAAGATCTGGGCCTGCCGTTTTCAGCGGCTGTGCGCGTCGATAATCTGCTTTTCCTGTCGGGCAATATTGGCAACATTCCCGGCAGCATGACGCTCGCCGAAGGCGGTATTCAGGGGGAAACCCGCCAGACTCTCGACAACATCAAGTCCGCGCTCGAGGCCTTTGGTTCTTCGATGGACAAGGTCGTCAAGTGCACGGTGTTTCTGGCCGACATTAGTGAATGGGGCGCGATGAACGAAGTCTACAAGACCTATTTTGAAAATCCGCCGGCAAGAAGCGCTCTCGGAGTCAGTGGACTGGCGCTCGGTGCCCGTACCGAGATCGAGTGTATTGCGGTCATCGATTAACGAGAGCCCACTAACGAGGCCGACCGATTATTTGATGAGCTTGTCGCGCCGTGCCAGCAGCGCACGACGCTGACGCTTGTCGAGCACATCTCCCATTTCCTGCTCAACAATCTCGTCCGTCAGTGACGCGAGCGCGGCCGTCCATGCATCACCGATGTCGAGTCTTAAAGACTGCAAATGCCGTGGCTTACCTCGCTTGGTACTGAACGCACGGTCGTGCCCCACCAGTATCAACTGCCACTTGTCCGGGCTGTACAGCATGCGTTGCAAGCTGCGTCCTTCGTTGTAGATCAGCGCATCGAACACGTACATCGTAGCCCACTGCTTTTCGAGCCCGCATTGTGCTGCACCGCCACCACCACCCTTACCTCGTTGTTTTTCATCCTGCCAGTTATACGGCAGGAATTGCACCGAACCGTCTTTACCTTTGATCTCACGCTTTACGGCAACCGGCACCATATTAAGATCAAGCAGGCGATCGAGTTTGTAGGCCGCGACATCCGCATAGAAGCCGCGTCCATTTCTTTTTGCGAACAAGGCTTCGACCGTACGCTCGCCGTCACTGATGCTCACGACGTGTCGCCCTGCATCCATCTCGCGCACTGCAAGCACGTCACCAGTCCTCAGCAGATGCTCCAGATCATCGACGTTTAACAGACCTCCCGGGCGCGCTCCCACGCGTCGCGGATGTTCGGCGACGGGCACGAGCTCCGCACTTTCCTCGCTGATCGTCACGACGTTATCGCCCTCGATGATCAGCGCATTGCCATGACCTTTGTAGTAGTAATTCAGCATGCCCGTATCGACTTCGAAAATACGGCCATCCATGCGTTGCAGTATGCGGCGTATTGGTGTCGGCGTGTGGCCGATGACGACGCGCTCCGCGTCGATCGCATGTAGCGACACCAACAGACCGTCCTCCTCCGTCAAGCGACTGCAGTTTGCGCTGCCGCGATACCAGAGCGGCCCATCAAACGCATGCAAGTCTGATTCGCCGAGCTTGATCACATCCGCGACCGCTGTGACGACCTCTTTACTCGTATCCAGGCCTGGCATGAATCGACCGAGAACCTGGTAATAGGTTTTGTGGTTGTCAGTCGGCAGTAGCTCGCCGGCATCAATTAACAGTTGAATCGCGCTCATGTAGTCGCGCAGTTCCTGCATGAGCGTCCCATTGACACCTTCGAGTCCGCGCTCGCCGATCATCGGCGATACACCGCCGTGAACGAATGCGGTGCCATTAATGACGATGATGACCGGCTTGCCGGTCAGCCATTGTCCATATTCGCCAGCCAGCGAAAATGCGCGCCGATGCGCAAAATAACCGGGCGGAAACTTCGTATCGAAAGCGACGCGTAAAGCCGCTTTCTCTTCGTCACTGGTGCCGGATCGCGTTGCATAAGCATCGAACCAGCGATCACGCTCATCCGCTGTTTCCTCTTCTGCAAACGCTGCATATTCGGCTCTAGCGACATAGCGCAGGTCGCCGTACAGGTTCATCGCTTCGTGATTACCGATCAATACGTGGACTCTTCCCCCTGCTGCCAACGCCTCGCCCTCAATGCGTATCAGCAGATCCATCGCGTCGCGAGAGTTCGGACCGCGATCCAGGATATCGCCAACGATGACGAGATGGGTTTTTCCGCCGGACCATGACCGATCGTCCGAGATGACGTCAGCGTTCTGCAGCGTGCGCAGCATTGCACCGTAGGCACCGTGAATGTCGCTGATTGCAACAATTCTGTCGACATTGTTGAACTGCCATTCGGATGCGCAGACCAGCCCCGGTAATGCCATTGCCAGCAACAACGCCAGGAAAATTTTGGCTTGCTTGATCACAACAAGAAGAATCCTTTTTTGGTCTTTGTCAGCAGTGTATTCGCAACATCGCAACTCGGCAACGAGCTCACGGCGTACTGTATGTCCTGTGCTAGACTTTTCAGCACAGCCGCGCGCCTCGGAAGTAATGATGCACCGTTTGATTTGGACCAGCGTACCAGCCCTGATGTTCCTGCTTTCGGGATCGGCAATCGCGCAGGAGCATGCCAAGGCGGGGCGCATTTTCCGCAGCGATGACGTGCTCGCAGTTACCATAACAGCACCATTCAAGACCTTGATGCGCAAGCGACCTGAAGACACCGACTTGCCCGGCAAGATCGCGTACACCGACGAAGCCGGCGAGACGGTCGAGATCGACATTGGATTACGCACGCGCGGACGCTACCGACGGCAGATGAGAGTCTGTCCTTTCGCACCCATTCGGCTGAAGTTCGACAAGACGCAAATTGAGAACACCTTGTTTCGTCAGCAAGACAAGCTGAAGCTCGTAACGCATTGCCGCAACCGCTCCACGCGCTACGAACAATTGGTGCTGAAAGAATTCCTTGTCTACAAAATACTGAACCAGGTAACAGACTACAGTTTTCGCGTGCGCCTGTTACGCATCACCTACATTGACTCCGACAACCCACGAGACCAGCAGGTCCGCTACGGATTCCTCATCGAGAACAAAAAGCGCATCTCAAAGCGTATTCGCACGCCGCACGTCGAGGTGAAACGCAGCAGCGCCTCGGCCCTGAATGGCGAGTACAACAATCTCGTCTCAGTATTTCAGTACTTTGTGGCGAACACGGACTTCTCGCCTATCGCCGGAGCACCCGGCGATAACTGCTGTCACAACACACAGTTGTTTGGCAGTCCCGGTGAACTCCTCTACGCGATTCCCTACGACTTCGACATGGCTGGTATGACCGATGCGCCCTACGCCGAGCCCAACCCAAAGTTCAAGATACGCAACGTTCGCCAAAGGCTCTATCGAGGGCGCTGCAATAACAATATCCACCTTGAAAAAAGCCTGCAGGCCTTTCGTGAGAACAAAGACGTTTTTCATGCCTTAGTGGACAACATGCCGTACCTGACCCGATCCTCGAAAATCAGCATGTTCGCACTCATGGATAGCTTTTATAAGCTCATTGACAACCCCAAAGCCGTCGGCAAAAAACTAACCCGGAGCTGTGTTTAGGCGCTCGCCGTTGTCACGTGTGATTCATCCAGTCCGCGATTATCTTCGATACGCGTGGATGAATGTAATAGCCGATCGAGCTGTGTGGGTTTGAGCGTCCGTAACGTAACGCAAGGTTAAATACACGGTAGTCTGTAATCGCACTGACCAGACGCTGGCTCATCATTTTTTTGAAGTCATCGGCGAGCGTTTTGTCGTGACAGGTATAATCGTCTTCGGCCGCGACGTTGTGCCATGCAACAATATTCTTCGGGAAGGGCGCATTTGAATCACGACCGGCTCCTTCGATACGCTTGCGAACCTGCCGCTCGCCCAGCGGGGAGCCCAGCGTGACCCACATATCCAGTTTCTGCGAGCCGTATTTCTCGTTAAATTCCGGATCGTTCGATAACTGCCACAGCACGTCCCAGGCAATCACACTGCCCGTGCCATGTGTTAGCAACAAGATCTCATCACCCCTGTCCAGCATTTTGCACAAACTCGTGCGTACACGCTCTTGCACATCCATGGCATAGGTGGACTTCGGCTGTAGATACTCAGCGAAATCTCGTGACTTGCGACGGATGATCGGCATGGCGAGTCCGAACAAGGCGAAAACCGGAAACACGAAATCCGCAATGAACTCGGGGATGGCCGACTTGCCCGGCAGCCTGTCGTATTGGCGGATACCGAAACGCTTTCTCACCGTGATCTCGCGCAATTGCCTTAGCACGCATTTGCGATCGCCCACATCCAGGTCCGCATCGTAAACACGCCCTGTTCCGGTCAGTAACTCATTGCTGAGATCGCCGTAATAAGCAATGTCCGTGTGCAAGCCATCGAATGCGGGCAAGCAATCCGGGTAATCACGTTCTATGCCTGCACGCACCGCCGTCAGGGAAAGATCCAGCAGCGTATCGCGATCGGGTTTGAAGTCGCGGCCGTGCACAAATAACACGCTGCGTCCGCGACTGCTTATGTTGGCGTCCTCTGTCATCGTCATGCCGGCGCCGATCAGTAGTCATCTTCGCCGGCATCGCGGCGCGTCAGCATGGTCAGGAAGGGTCCGGCGAGCGTCTTGCCGTATTCAAGTCGCCAGATCAACAAAGTTGCGATTACGAACGAAAACGATATGACCATCGCGATTGCAACCGCGCCGATACCGGCGCCAAGCCCTATGCCAATCGCGACGAAAACGTACATCGCGTCAGACGGCTGTTTTAGCGAAAACCGAAAGCGTACCGCCGCAACCACACCTGCAAGACTGAACGCGAGCGCCAGGCTATTCAGCACGATCATTGATATTCCGGTGACGACGATCGGCAGAATCATGATTGTCTGCAGGAAGGACTGGTCGATGCGACTTTGGCGACTTGTGATGAAGTACACCCAGGACACGGGTATAGTTAGCATCGCCGCGCCAAAGCAGCCCAACAACAAGGACAACGGGCCAACCGGCGAGAGAATCGTACGATCTATGCTGGTGTAAATCGGCTCGAATGAGTCGATGTTGGACGATGCAAGATCGTCGATGCCACCGATCGGCATGTACACGGCAAGGCCCGGAAACTGGTTCAGGAGCAACATTACGACACCGATCCACGCTCCGTAGTAGAGCAGGATGATCGTCAACGGTATGAGCAAGCCGCCGGACTTTCGCATTGCTGTTCCCCCCGAATAATCGCGCTCGACCACTACTGATGGCCGCCGCCAGTGCCGAGAGTATCGCAAACGAGCGCCTGCGTGCCTACAGGCTTCTGAAGGTGCTAACCTATGCGGCGTTTTGTAACGGACCCAAAGCATCCATGAACCACTCACATCAACTGCTCGGCATCAGCAATGCAATCGTCGATATTCTTGCTCAGGTCGACGAGCAGTTTATCGCCGAGATCGGCGCAGAACGTGGCGCGATGAACCTGATCGACGAAAATCGCGCACGCGAACTATACGACAAGATGGGCCCTGCAAAGGAAATGTCGGGCGGTTCTGTCGCCAATTCGGTTGCCGGATTTGCCAACCTGGGCGGCGATGCAGCTTACATCGGACATGTGCACGAAGACCATCTGGGCGAGATCTTTAATCGCGACATGCGCTCGCTCGGCATTGATATTCGGCTACAACCTGCGACAGACGGCGCGCCAACGGCCAGAAGCTACATCCTCATCACGCCGGATGCACAACGCACGATGAATACCTATCTCGGCTCCTGCACCGAGCTCGGCGTTGATGACGTCACGGCCGCGACAGTGGCGACACCCAGGCTCATTCTACTTGAGGCTTATGTCTGGGATATCGCCGAGGGCCCGGCGCTCGCAAAACAGGCCATGACGATCGCGGCTGAGAATGGCTCGACAGTGGCCCTGTCGCTGTCCGATTCCTTTTGCGTCGAACGTCACCGGGACGCGTTTGCATGTGTCGTTCGCGACGGTGTGCAAATCGTCATCGCCGATGAAGACGAAATCAATGCGTTATTGCAGACGGATTCACTTGACGCATCGCTGCAAGCACTGCGCGACTATGACAATTTGTTCGTTATCACCCGCTCGGACAAGGGTTCGGTTATCGTGCAGGGCGATACACACATCGTGCAGGCCGCAATCCCGGTCGAAAAGCTTGTTGATACAACGGGCGCCGGCGACGCCTACTGTGCAGGGTTTCTGTACGGCTGGGCCAATGACTGGCCACTCGAGGAATGTGCACGGCTGGCGACACATTGCGGCACTCAGGTCATTCAACAACTGGGCGCGCGCATCGAGCCGGGTCTACTGGATAGCTATTCGCCGAGTTCGCCTTTGACGTAGCCCTCCGCATTACGCAGATATTCGTATCGCTGCCGGATCTCCTCAACCCACGGTAACTCCCTGGGGTAGCGCCCCTGATACACACACACGGCCATGAACTGACCGTATCTCTCGAACGCCTCGCGACTGCCGACG
>JADFLJ010000126.1 GCA_022564475.1 Pseudomonadota bacterium | reverse complement strand
AGACGGTCTCATTTAGCGTGGCAAGCGCCTCGGCAACTGGGACCCTGCCCTGCATACAGCGTTGTCGGACCTCGAGGTTCTCTCGGCCGACGAGCAAGGTCACTTGTGGCACTTCCGCTACCCGCTTGCCGCGGGCGACGGTCATCTTGTGGTCGCCACAACGCGGCCCGAGACGATGCTGGGCGATAGCGCCGTTGCGGTGCATCCGGACGATGAGCGCTACAAGGATCTCATCGGACAGGAAATCATTCTGCCGATCGTTGGCCGCCGTATTCCGATCATCGCCGATGACTACGTCGATCCGGAGTTTGGTACAGGCTGTGTCAAGATTACGCCGGCCCATGACTTCAACGATTACGACATCGGCAAACGGCATGACCTGGCGATGCACAACATCCTGACCGACGACGCGGCGCTGAATGACGAAGTACCCGAAGGCTATCGCGGCATGGATCGCTTTGATGCACGCAAGAAAATCGTTGCAGAATTTGAATCACTCGGCCTGCTCGACAAAGTCGAGGACTACACGATCAAAATTCCACGCGGCGACCGCTCGGGAACAATCGTCGAGCCCTACCTGACAGATCAGTGGTACGTCAGCATCGAAGCGCTCGCCAAGCCCGCGATCGAGGCAGTGGAAAGCGGCAAGATAAAATTCGTTCCGGAAAACTGGTCCAGGACTTACTTCGACTGGATGTACAACATCCAGGACTGGTGCATCAGCCGCCAGCTTTGGTGGGGACATCGCATACCGGCCTGGTACGACGACGACAACAATATCTATGTCGGTCACTCCGAAGACGACGTGCGCGAGAAACACTCGCTCGGCGATGGCGTCAACTTGCGACAGGACAACGATGTGCTCGACACCTGGTTCTCGTCCGCGCTGTGGCCCTTCAGCACACTGGGCTGGCCGCAGAAAACGGAGGCGCTCGAGGATTTCTATCCCGGCAGCGTGCTCGTCACGGGTTTTGACATTATTTTCTTCTGGGTCGCACGCATGATCATGTTCGGGCTGCGATTCATGGGCGACGTTCCGTTTCGCGAGGTGTACATCCACGGCCTGATCCGCGACCAGGAAGGCCAGAAGATGTCGAAGTCCAAGGGCAACGTCATCGACCCGCTGGACCTCATCGACGGCATCGAACTTGAAGCGCTGGTCGAAAAACGCACGCGGGGCATGATGCAGTCGCACCTCTCACCTGCGATCGAGAAAGCAACGCGCAAGCATTTCCCCGACGGCATCGACCAGCACGGTGCTGACGCGCTGCGATTCACGTTCGCTGCGCTTGCCACGAACGGCCGCGATATTCGTTTCGACCTGGGCCGCATCGAAGGCTACAAGAACTTCTGCAACAAGCTGTGGAATGCAGCCCGTTACGTGCTCATGAACACCGAGGACCTCGATGACGGTGACGTCGAGCTGTCTGCAGCCGATCGCTGGATTCGCACTCGCTTTAACGAGACTGTCGTCAGCGTTCACCAACACTTCGCGTCCTACCGCCTCGATCTCGTGTCGCAGGCACTCTACGAATTTACCTGGCATGAGTTCTGCGACTGGTACCTCGAGCTGTCGAAACCCGTCCTGCAGTCTGACGAGACATCGGCTGCACAAAAACGCGGAACACGCCGTACGCTGATCGCAACACTCGAAGCATTGTTGCGACTCATGCATCCGCTCATGCCGTTTATCACAGAAGAAATCTGGCTGCAGGTCGCACCGCGCGCTGGCGTTGCCGGGCCGACGATCATGCAGCAGCCCTTCCCCGAAGCAGATTCTGATGCGCAGGATACTGGCGCCGTTGCGGACGTGGAGTGGGTTAAGGATTTTATTCTGGGCATACGGCAGATTCGTGGGGAGATGGATATCTCGCCCGGCAAAGTACTGCCCGTCATCCTGCAACACGCATCCGACGAAGACCAACGCCGTGCAAGCGATCATGCTGCACTGCTGGCGCGCGTGGGCCGGGTGGCATCCATCAGTATTCTGGGCGATGGCGAACAAGCTCCGGCCTCGGCCACAGCATTGCACGGTGACATGCAATTGCTCGTGCCGATGAAGGGCCTGATTGACGTCGAGGCAGAGCGCGCTCGCCTCGACAAGCAGCGTGGCAAAGTCGAGGCAGACCTTGCAAAGACACAGGCCAAGCTTGCAAACGACAAATTCGTCAACAACGCGCCGGCCGCTGTCGTTGATCAGGAACGCGAGCGAGCCACTGATTTCGCAAAACAACTGGCACAATTGGCCGAGCAACTCGAGAAACTCGACAATCTGGACTAGTGGTCCAACAAGGTTGTATTGATGAGTTCAGGCACCCGCAAATTTTGGGGACTGCATCACAATCTCGCTGGCTCTGGAGTGCAATGCTGGTTACTCTGGCGCCGGATCAGAGGATAAAACATGCAAGGCGGCAATACCCTCGAAGAATTGCCTTTAGGCAAAAGCACGGAGCGCGCAGCGCTCGCTGCTGCGCAGGCAGCACTCGGTCGAATCATCCTCGGTAAAGACGAGCAAATCGAACTCGCGTTGTCCTGTTTGCTGGCGCGCGGCCACCTGCTGATCGAAGACCTGCCGGGCCTGGGAAAAACCGTTCTCGCACACGCGTTGGCGGTCGTACTCGGCTTGAGTTATCGCCGTATTCAATTCACGAGTGACCTGTTACCGGCGGATATCGTCGGCGTGTCGATATTTCGCAAGGAAAGCGGCGAATTTGAATTCCAGCCCGGCCCGGTTTTCTCGCAGCTTGTTCTAGCCGATGAAGTGAATCGTGCGACACCCAAAGCGCAAAGCGCCTTGCTGGAAGCGATGGAAGAACGCCAGGTCACCGTTGACGGAACCACACGCGCACTGCCCAATCCGTTTTTTGTTGTTGCCACGCAAAACCCGGCCGATCAGATCGGCACCTTCCCTCTTCCCGAATCACAGCTGGACCGTTTTCTCATGCGCCTCGAACTCGGATATCCGAACGAGGAGAACGAACGCGAATTAATTACCGGTAAAGACCGCCGCGCAATGCTTGAAGAAGTTGTCGCGGAAACGTCGCCGGAGATATTGCTAGCCCTGCAGGAAGCGGCGAGTCAGGTGCACATGAGTGACGCACTCGTCGACTATATTCAGGCACTGGTACGACAAACCCGCGAGTCGCCTGACATCGATATCGGTTTGTCACCCCGTGGCGCACAGGCGCTCGCTGCCGCTGCAAAAGCGCACGCCTTCATCCGCAAGCATTCGGGTGTTTTTCCAGACGATGTACAGGCGGTTTTCGCGACCGTTGCCGGGCACCGGCTGAAAGCGGCCGGCGGCGCCCACTATCGCAGCGCAAGCGAGCTTTGCCAGCATGTCATCGATTCGGTGGACATTCCCTAGCGTTTCGGGGCTTTTCCCGAGCATCGGCGCAGCAGCAACGCGACGAGTCCAAAGCTGGGCTCGGAATCGCCAGGGCCTCGACCCTGACCACATCGAGCTCAGTGCTCGTCGCACCTACATCCTGCCCACAGGCGTCGGCATGATTTACGCGCTCATGAGCTTTGCGATGCTGATGGGTTCAATGAACTACAACAACAACCTGTCGTTCCTGCTGACGTTTTTATTGATCGCGCTTGGCTTTGTCGCCATGCACCAGTGCCAGCGCAACCTGGTCGGGCTCGATGTCAGTTTTGCCGGGGTCGAGCCCGTATTCGCCGGCCAGTCATCGCAATTCCGGATTGTGGTCACAAATCATTCCAAAAGTCCTCGCAATCGCATTCGCCTGTATGTCGACACGACACTGAGCGACATACACGACCTGGAGCCCGGTGAAAGCCAGGTCTTCGTCATAGCGCTCGCAACCGACAAGCGCGGTTGGGTGAAACTCAAACGCTTTGGCATTCGTACTCTGTTCCCGTTTGAGTTGTTTCGTTCCTGGGCGTGGTTACACATGGACATCCGCGGTCTCGTCTACCCGAAGCCGCTGGACGACGCCCCGCCACCGCCGGCGTCGCAGATGGCGTTGGGCCACCGGCAACACGATGCGCGGGGCGAAGAGGACTTTGCAGGCTTGCGGCGATTTGTCGTCGGCGATTCACCGCGTAACGTCGCCTGGAAGGCCTACGCACGCAGCGGGCAACTACTGTCGAAACAATTTTCCGGCGCCGATACCAGCAGCCAGTGGTTCGATTTCAGCGAATTCGACAACGTGGGCGTCGAGGAACGCTTATCGACGCTGGCGCGCTGGATTATCGATGCCGATCGCACAAACGAAGACTACGGCTTGAAAATGCCGAGTGACGACATTGCCCCTGCGCATGGCGAGGCACACCGTCATCGCTGCCTGGAAGCACTTGCATTGTACGGGCTTGAACATGAGTAGGATCAAGCGTCATGGGACCGACGGATCCCTGTTATCGAGCCTGCCATGGACACTGGCCTCTCTGGCGTTGGCGTTGTTGCCACACGTCATTTATTTGCCAGTCTGGATTAGCGCCGCATTTCTCGCGTGTGGATTATGGCGTTACATGATCGAGAAGCGCCGTGCTGCCCTGCCTTCTACGTGGATCCGCGCAGCACTGGCATTGGCTTGTTTCCTGGGCGTGCTGTTCGAATACCAGACGATTAGCGGCGTCGGGCCCGGTTCGGCGTTGCTCGCCATCATGGCCTCACTGAAATTGCTGGAGACACGCAAGCGGCGAGATCAGTTCGTCTTGTTATTCATCGCCATCTTCCTCGTCATGTCGGCACTGCTCAGAGAACAATATCTCTGGTCGCTGCCTTACCTCGTCGTCGCGATGATCTTTATCATGACGGCCTGGTTGCGAATGTCGGCCGCGGCAAGCGAGTCTATTCGCCGCAGCTTCGCCACGGGTGGCCGGCTACTTCTTTACGCTGCGCCGATAGCGATTGTGATGTGGGTGTTTTTTCCGCGCATATCGTCGCCTTTTTGGGCCGTGCCGATCGACACCAGCAGCGGCGTATCGGGCCTGAGCAGCACCATGAGCCCCGGCGACATCAGTTCGCTGTCACTGTCCAATGAAGTTGCGTTTCGCGTTCGTTTTGACAGTCAGATTCCCGCCGCACGCGACTTGTACTGGCGAGGACTCGTGCTGCACCAGTTTAACGGCCGTAGTTGGAAAGGCAGCGAGCCGTCGATGGGACGCCGGGCCGCGCAGCAGATTGAGGTGCGCGGTGAGCCCGTTCGCTATCGGATCACGATGGAAGCAACTCGACAGCATTGGGTGTACGCACTGGATATCCCCTACCAATGGGATCTGCACAAGACCCGCATGAGCGCGCAGCAAGTACTGGCACGGGACTTCCCCATCGACCAACGCATTGCTTACCAAGTGGAGTCCTACACCGACTACCGGGCTGGAGCGGACATGAACGATTTCGTCCGGGATCGTTATTTGGCGCTGCCCGACAGCAGCAATCGGCGCACGGCCGAGCTGGCCAGACAAATGCGCAGAGACGCCGGATCGGATGGTGCTTTCATCAACGCATTGCTTGCGCTGTTTCACGACGAAGATTTTTACTACACACTGCAGCCGCCACCGCTGGGGCGAAACCCCGTGGACAACTTCCTGTTCGACACACGGCGTGGATTCTGCGAACACTACGCGTCCGCATTCACCGTGATGATGCGCTCGGCAGGAATCCCGGCTCGCATCGTACTCGGCTATCAGGGTGGCGAGCTTAATCCCTTGGGCAACTACATGATTGTGCGGCAGTCCGATGCCCATGCCTGGGCCGAAGTATGGTTTGCGGGACGCGGCTGGGTGCGCGTCGATCCGACTGCCGCGGTCGCACCGGAACGTATCGAACTCGGCATCGCCGAATCCATGTTCGATGGCATTGGTCTGGAATGGGGATTGTCCGCGCCATCGAAGTTCCTGCACCAGATGCAACTCCGCTGGGATGCGATGAACGCGCAATGGAACGATTGGGTCCTGGGTTATGGCCCCGAGAAACAAAATGCATTCATGGGTTTACTCGGCATGGACAATCCGAGCTGGCGCAAGATGCTGCTAACGCTGATCACGCTGGTCATCGGGCTGATTCTTCTCATTAGCGGGATTTTGGCCTTGCGTTATCGACCGCCGCCACCGGACCGAGCCACGATACTGTATCGGCGATTCGTGGCAAAGACCGGGCATCAGCTCAGTATTGGCGAATCACCCGCCGCCTTCGCGATGCGCGCCAGCACCGGCTCCAGGCTCAGTGCTGACACGATTCTCGACATCACCAACAGTTATCAGGAAGCGCGTTATGGCGGTGTCGATGCTCTCGCCCTGCAACGACTCGAAACGCAGGTGGCGGCGATTCCCTAGGACACTGCCGTCAAGTTGCAATGGCTTGAGCGTCACTCCGACCTGCCCGAACGACGGTTAACAACATGCCACCAGCAATAAACAACGGCATCAGCGACAACAGAACCCACTTCGGATCATCCGACAGGGTTGCGCCAATCGCGATGAGGACCGGCCCCAGTACAT
>JADFLJ010000125.1 GCA_022564475.1 Pseudomonadota bacterium | reverse complement strand
GACCGATAGTCGGGCTTGCGTATGCGTCCAGCGATCGGATCCAATCTTTTTTGTGTTTTTCGTTTCGGAACTCGTGGACCCGCGCCTGGTGGCACAGCTTCGCAGCCTCGTCGAATGTCAGTCGTTTCGCCTGTGCTGCCCGTAAGGCATTCTGCGCGGCCCTGCGGGCGGCCAGGGGATCGACACCAGCCCACACCTGATCACGAATCTCGCGGCCTCTCTCGCGCGCCTGCTCCAGCGTAACCGTCGGATACGCACCGAGCCCCATCTCCCGGCGCCGGCCACCGACCATTACGCGCTGGATCCAACTCCTCGCGCCCGAGGCTTTGACGTTCAAACACAAGCCATCGACGCCGCCAACGGCGTGAAGACCCGGACGCTTGATACGGCGAACCTGGTACGCGGACAGCTCGCGGGCCTTCTTCGGCATGTTTGGCGGACGCTATGGTGGACGGTCGATTTAACTTGACCTACTATCCGTCCCACTATAGCCTCTGCACTTGGGCGCGACAAGTCGCGACAGATTGAAACGATGGGATACCCGTAAGTCACTGACTCTACATCAGTAAATGCGACAGGATGCGACGCCCTGCACTTGCGATGCGGGGGACGCCACCTCCACCAATCGACGGAAAAGGTCGCCCATCGGGCGGCCTTTTTTCGTTGACCGATGCAGGCGAGAAGCGAACGAGCGTAGCGACAAAACGGCAGAACCGTTCAGAAAAACATCTGAAACCGTACGGCGCCTCCGCCGAAGCCCTTAGCACTGACCTCGTGACTGAGCGACACGTGTATCTGTGCGTCTTCTGAGAAGTTGTATCGCCAGCCGATGATGAGCTTGTCCCGGTAGTCATCGAGGTTGTAGTTCTCGGTGGGATCGGGCGCCCGGAAAGCGATCTCCGGCTGGCCGAAAGCGTAGCCGAACATCAGCCCACTGTTGGGCCACAGGTATTCATAGAAAGCGCCGCCCAGCACGTCCGACCGGTCGTAATTGTGCTCATTGAAGCCGCGCGACTCGGCTTTTTTGTCCACGTAGTGCAGTAGCAAGCGCAATCGATGCCGGTCGCGCAGCACTCGTGTGTGCTCCGCGGCAATATTCAGCTGCGTATTCCTGTAATCGTAGTCGAAACCCGGCTGCCTGAACTGCATGACTTCGTTGAATTCGTACCAGTCGACCCAGGCAGACCACGCCGTGCCGTCCTCGCTTACCCGCGACACTCTAAGCTGCGCCGCGTTCACGCGGCGATTGTGGCGCGACACGTCCGCGGACGCGTTTGCATCCGGGAATATGCGCTCAAATCCGCTACCCATCTTGCCTTCGCTGTACAAGAACCAGTCATTGGCCAACCCAAGCCGAACCGCCCACTGCAACGCGATCGGGTCCTGTTCCGTTATTCCGCCGAGATCGTTCCTGTCGTCGTAGCTGACGTCCTCGAGGACCACGCCAACGCGAACATACTGTTGCCGGTCGTCGCGATAGAACGTATACCCGGCGGCGACGTCGATAAACTCCTTGTTGAACTCCGGATTGACGGTCAGGTAGACCGCGGAGGAATCGAAAATTGAGCGTTCGAAGCCCAGCAATAACTGATCTTCGCGATTCGGCCGTTGGCGCAGTCCCTGTCGCTTGAAGCTTCCCTGGAAGCGCCACTTGTCGTTCAGTGACTGGTTGATCCGCAGGTCAATATCGGTCAGTAGCTTCGTCGAAGTGACGCTACCCGTGTTGACTCGCAGGGCATTGCCGGCAAGCTGGCGACGCTCCCAGTCAAACTGCCATTGCAGATCATAGGAATAGTTGACCAATGCGTGCAGGTACAGCATCTGGTCGCGGTACGGATCCTCGAACTCCCAATCGGTAGCCGGCACTTGCGCGGTCGCGCTCGACACCAGCAGCAGAATCGGTAGCGCCCACAGCCTGACGAAACGCATGCACTCATCCTGAACCGTTATCCAGGCACGATCATAAGGCTTTCGCAATGGATAATATTGATTATTGGGCAAAATTATAACGACACGCGAGCAACAGGGTCACCCGACGGGTGGCCCTTCCTATTCGTTTTCGCTCGTCGCAATTATTTCAACGCCGCCAGTCGAATCGACTTCGACGTTGACGATAATAGGACGGCAACAAACTTGGCAATCCTCGGTGTAGCTTTGTTGATCGACCGAAAGGTCAATCAACAATTCAATACTCTCACCACAACAAGGACACTGCACGGACTTTTCGATTAGTACATTCATGGCCGAAAAAACCTCGGTTCGACCCCTATTTCTCGGCAAGCCGCTTCTGAACCACTGGCTCAAGCCCCGTCAGCCCGCCCTGCTTGCCGTACTCGATTGCTGCCTCGTCGTCAGCGCCATTCATGCTTTGACGTAATGCCAGCAATGCACCAACCCGGTTGCCGCTCGCACAGTGAACCAGAACCGGCCCGTCGTATGCCGCCAGAAGGTCGTCGAGCTTCTGTGCATTTTCAAAACTAATGTCGTCTTCGCTTGCGATCGGCAGCAGCACGTAATCCATGCCAAGACTCTCTACCACCGCCCTTTCGTCCATGCCGCGATCTTCCCGCTCTCCGCGCATGTCGATAATCGCTACATAGCCGTTGTCACCGAATACGGTCAACGCCGCCTGGTCGGGTTGCCCCGCAGACGTTATTCCGTCCACGGGCGTCACAGTATTTTGCTTCGCAACAGCGCCAACATCAACGAGCAGTGTATCCGTTGAGGCCGGTGCGCCTTCGCACGCGGCCAGGAACGCAAAAAAAAACCAAGTGTTGCGAAAATCTGTTTCATCCTCATGTACTCCGCCAGACCCCAAGGACCGTCACTGCTGCAACGTGACGCTCGAACTAATCTCAATGCCGCGTGATGTAAATTGTACGTCCATTAACACCCGATCGTACATTGCACCCATCGATTTCATAGCGTCACTGAGTGCGATGCGTGCCGCTTCAGGAAGTGGATTCTCTTCGCCCTCCTCGTCCTGTTCCTCCATCATGCTTTGTGCGATCAACGCGTAGTAAGCAGTCGCGTCCACGCTGACGCTCATGATCGGCGGCGGCTCAATTGAACTCGCACTAATCACTTCCGATACGCGTGTCCTGGATTCCGAACCGATCGCTATCGCCAATGCATTTTCTGTCATCGCAGCATAGGCGGCCTTCGCCACAGCTTGCAGTTGCGGCAAAGCCAGCGGGACAGGCACGCCATTCGGCTGCAAGTCAACCGTCGCAAGGTCGGCACTCATCATCGTACCCATCAAGTAGGCAGCCTCTGCGTCCTCCATCCCGACCACCAGGCTCGCATTGATATCGTCAGGCGACTCGTCGCTGCCCAATTCGTAGTCGCCCAGACTTTCAATGTCTGCCTTGAAACCACGCAGGCCAGTCACGAATGGTGGCAAAGGCTGCTCCAGTGCCGCGCGCCCTGCCGCAACACCTGCCTGTATTTCGGCGAAGTACTCGCACTCGAATGGGTCGGCTTCAATCGCGTCCAGCCGCGCCTCCGCGAATGCGTACAACGCCGGCACATTCAAACTCATGCCAAACGACAATAGCCCGCCAGCATCAATTCCAAGGCCGGGCACTAACGCAGACAACGTGGACATTCCCTTCGCTATATCGTCTCGCAATTCGATGACCATCTTCGCGTTCATTTGCTGCATATTTATCTCGCCGTAACCGACGACCATTCTCGGCGCGATCGCCACGACGTCGAGGATTTCGCTGCGGCAAGTTTTCGAAACATCTTCGAAGTTATATTCGACGCTCTCGAGGAGCACCGCATTCATTCCTGCTGGCTTATCAAGAAACACCGCGGCTACCCGCAGGTTGTCGATAAAGCCGATGTAATATTCGGAGAAGCCGTACTCTTTGCTAATCTTCAGCAGGCGACCAGTCTCCGCGATACTGGTTGCCGGAGGCGTTAGACCCACTATCGCTTTTAGCTGATCTTCATCGACGTTAGCGGGAGCCAAAGCGAAGACAGCGTCTCCCTCAAAAACACCAATGATTATCTGTGCCTCATCATCACCGGCGTAGCGGTAAGTCATACCATCAACTTCCCCGGTTTTCATGCCATCACCGGCTGACTTCTCCAGACGCTTGATGACAGCCTCAATTTTTTTCGGGTCTGCAAGCTCAAATCGAATCACCGGCAACAAGCCATTGCCAAACACGACCATCGCGGCATGTCGCTCAATTCCCGCATTACGAATTCCCTCGATTGAAAGCAAGTTAGCCAACTCATCAACAATCACCGAATATTTTTGTATGTCCTCTATGCTCATGTCCGCGCTGTTTTTCGTCATCGCTCCGCGGAATATTTCACGAAAAAAAACCTGGTAAGCCTTGAGTACTTCGTCGATCTGCGGCTCCATGAAATCCAGCAAATCGTCCGGCAGTGCGTCACCCGTCGCAAATACATATGGGGTGTCGTCCGGGACGTATTTCAGGATGCCGCTTGTATCTGTCAAAGCGCTCTTTGCTGCGGCCGGTCCTGCAATGCCAAATACAAGACAAATACAAACCGCGAGTATTTGCGCAGTCCGGTCACGATAAAACCTCAACATGTTTGGGCTTCCTTCTGGAATTACTATTGGAGGGAATTTTGCGAGTGCGGCTGATAGCTTTTACACTGCAGCTATGAAATTCATCATACGCGACGTTTGCACACAGAACATGGACGAAATCCTCAGTCTGAACGAATCCGTTGTGCCTGCCGTCAACAGTATTCCAATCGATAAAATGCAGTGGTTCGCCGAACAGGCGGCGTATTTTCGCGTCGCAACAGCGCACGACCGCCTGGCAGCCTTCCTCATTGGTCTACGTCCGGGCATCGCCTACGACAGCCTGAATTACCGCTGGTTCTGCGAACATTATGCGGATTTTGGCTATATCGATCGTATTGCCGTGGCGTCGCACGCCCGTCGTCACGGCCTCGCAACACAACTGTACGACGACTTTCAGGCCACTTTAAAAGACGACGTCGGCATCATGACCTGCGAGGTAAATCTGCAGCCGCCCAATGAAGGCTCCATGCGCTTCCACGAGCGTTACGGCTTCGCCCAGGTTGCGTCGCAGTCCACCGAAGGCGGCGAGAAAGAAGTTGCACTGCTGGTAAAAACCTTATGAATAATTCTGATCGGGAATTTGATGTCATCGTTTGGGGCGCAACGGGATTTACGGGTGCACTCGTCGCCGAGTATCTCTCGCATACTTACGGCGTCGGCCAATCGCTGAACTGGGCCATCGCGGGGCGCGATATCGCTAAGCTCGAGGCTCTTAAAGCCGCTCTTGGCGACAGTGCGCTGCCAACCGTCGTTGCCGACAGCTTCGACGTTCAGACACTCGACGCATTAGCAGGCCGTAGCAAGGTCATCCTCTCGACCGTTGGTCCCTATGCAAAATACGGCTCCGCACTCGTGGCTGCCTGTGTCCAGGCCGGCACCCACTACTGCGATCTTGCGGGCGAAGCTCAGTGGATTCGCCAGATGATTGACCAACACCATGAGGCCGCCAGGGAAAGCGGCGCGCGAATCGTTCATTGTTGCGGCTTCGACTCCGTCCCCATGGACATGGGTGTGTGGTTCCTGCAGCACGAGGCTCAAAAACAGCATGGCCAATACTGCGATTCAATAAGCATGCTCGTCAAAGCCCTGAAAGGCGGCGCGAGTGGCGGCACGATTGCCAGCCTGCTGAATGTTATTCGTGAAAGCAGGCAGGATCGCGCTATCGCACGCGTCGTCGCTGATCCTTATGGTCTGAATCCGCAGAACGAGCGCTCCGGCCCCGACGAACTTGATCAGCAAAACGTCAGGAAGGACGCAGGGACGAACATGTGGACAGCGCCGTTCATCATGGCCGGCATAAATACCAAAGTCGTGCGCAGAAGCCATGCGCTGGCCGGCTACCAATACGGTCGTGATTTTCGTTACCACGAGGCCATGCTCACGGGTAAGGGCTTCGGCGGCTGGCTTAAAGCCAACATGGTCATGCTCGGGCTTGGCGCCCTGGTCTTTTTCGCGTCTTTCGATGTAACGCGCTCTCTGTTGCAACGCTTTGTGTTACCCAAGCCCGGCGAAGGACCCGATGAAAACGCGCGTGCATCGGGTTATTTCGATTTGCGCCAATTCGGGCACACGCCTGATGGCACGCTCCTGAAATCCCGTGTGACGGGCGACCGAGACCCCGGTTACGGATCCACCAGCAAAATGCTCAGCGAATGCGCGGTTTGCCTCGCACAAGACGACCTCGTGTCAGGCGGAGGAGTCCTCACGCCTGCATTCGCGTTCGGCGAAACGCTGCTGCGCCGACTTGAGAAAAACGCCGGCCTGACGTTTGAATTGCTGGACTAGCAGCCTGTTGAAAAAGTCATAATTTGAGATAATAGCGCATCGAGTTATCGAGGTGATGAGATGCGGGGCGAGATTGATGCACAACCGGAGATGTTCAGTTACGTGGATCTGGAGTCAAGGAT
>JADFLJ010000124.1 GCA_022564475.1 Pseudomonadota bacterium | reverse complement strand
GCAAGGCGCTGCACCACGACAGTGCGAACCTGCACGTAAGCGTTCAGGCAGCGTACACGGATGACCTGCCGGAACCCCGTGACCTGTTGCACATTGCCGTTGGCATGAGCCAGCAGGCACATGCGCGCATCAAGAGCATTGATCTCGATGCCGTCAACGAGGCGCCCGGCGTACGTGCATCGCTGGTCGCCGACGATATTCCAGGCAATAATAATTTCGGCGCGATCGTGGCCGACGATCCGATTCTCGTGGACGATGAGGTGCTCTACGTCGGACACCCGATTTTTGCAGTTGCGGCAGACAGCGTTGATCAGGCACGTAAAGCGGCCCGTCGTGCCGAGATCACTTACGAAGCACTGGCGCCGATTCTCGATACGAGGGATGCGATCGAAAAGGCATCGTTCGTACTGCCAAGCGAAGAGCTGACACGCGGCGAGCCGGCCGCCGCTTTGGATAAAGCGAAGAATCGCCTGCAAGGCAGCATTAGTTGCGGTGGGCAGGATCAGTTTTACCTCGAAGGTCATATTGCCATGGCAGTGCCACAGGAAGATGGCGCATTGCTCGTTTACAGCTCCACGCAACACCCGGACCAGGTGCAGTCCATGGTCGCGCATGCGACCAATCGAGCGGCCAAAGATGTGGTCGTTATTTGTCGTCGCATGGGTGGTGCGTTTGGTGGCAAGGAGAGCCAGGCTGCATTAATCGCGTGTATCGCGGCGTTGATGGCGGTGCATACAGGACGCGCATGCAAACTCAGGCTGGACCGTGACGACGACATGATCATGACGGGCAAGCGCCACGATTTCGTAATCGACTACGACGTCGGCTTCAATGACGACGGATTAATCGAAGGCATCGACTTCATGCTTGCGTCGCGCTGCGGAATTTCAGCAGACCTCTCGGGGCCCGTCAACGACCGCGCAATGTTTAGCTGTGACAACGCCTATTTTCTGGAAAATATTCACATCACGTCGCATCGTTGCAAGACGAATACGGTGTCGAATACGGCGTTTCGTGGATTCGGCGGCCCGCAGGGCATGTTCGCGATCGAGTATGTGATCGAGAATATTGCGCGATCGCTGGGCAAGGATCCACTGGAGATTCGACGGCTTAATTTTTACGGAATCGATGAGCGTAACGTCACGCATTACGAGCAGACCGTTACTGACAACATCATCCATGAGATCGTGGACAAGCTTGAGCGCGACTCTGACTACGTTGCTCGTCGCGATGCGATTCGTGAATTCAATCGCACCAGTCCGATATTGAAAAAAGGCATTTCGCTGACGCCGGTCAAGTTCGGTATCTCATTCACGAATACGCTTCTCAACCAGGCGGGCGCGCTCTTACATATATACAAAGATGGCAGCGTGCATCTGAATCACGGTGGCACCGAGATGGGCCAGGGTCTGTACATCAAGGTGGCGCAGGTTGTCGCCGATGAATTCGGGATCGACGTAGGCGAAATCCAGATTATGGCAGCTGATACGAGCAAGGTCCCCAACGCGTCTGCGACGGCTGCGTCGAGTGGTTCGGACATGAATGGCAAGGCGGCACAGATTGCGGCCGCCAGGATACGATCTCGCCTGAGTGAATTCGCGTGCAGGCATTTTTCGATCGCGGAAAAAGACATCTCTTTTGCGGGCGGCCGCGTGACGGTTGGTAACGAGTCCGTATCATTCGCCGAGCTCGTGCAACTGGCGTGGGCAGATCGTGTGTCGCTGTCGGCAACCGGTTTCTACAAGACACCCAGGATTCATTACGACCGCAAGACATTCAGTGGTCGGCCTTTTTTCTATTTCGCTTACGGTGCCGCCGTGTCGGAAGTCATCGTCGATACATTAAGCGGCGAAAACAGAATTCTGCGCGTCGATATTCTTCACGACTGTGGTGATTCCCTGAACCCGGCTATTGATCTCGGCCAAATCGAAGGTGGCTTCGTGCAGGGCGCCGGCTGGCTGACGTTCGAGGAGCTGTGGTGGAATGCCTCAGGGGAGCTAAAAACGCACGCGCCTTCGACCTACAAGATTCCTACCTGCTCCGACCTGGCAGTCGATTTTCGAGTGCAACTCCTGGAAAATGCAGGAAACAGGGAAGATACAATTTATCGCTCCAAAGCCGTCGGCGAACCACCGCTGATGCTGGCGTTGTCGGTATTTTTCGCCATTCGCGATGCGATATCGAGTGATAAACAGCCAATGCCAAAACTGGATGCGCCCGCGACACCCGAGGCAGTCCTGCTGGCGTGGGAGGACGGTGCGTCATGAATGAGTGGATCGAGGAGCTTTCCGACCTGACGGCTGCGAATGAAGCTGTTGTCCTGGTAACCATTGCCAGCGTCCGCGGCTCAGCGCCGCGTGAGGTTGGCGCAAAAATGATCGTCACGAAGAGCGAGAGTATCGGCACGATTGGTGGCGGACAACTGGAATATCAGTGCACGCGAATTGCAGTCGATCTCCTTGGCGACGACGACCAAACCCTGCTCCGGCGCTTCCCTCTGGGATCGGCTATGGGCCAGTGCTGTGGCGGAGTCGTGGAAGTGTTGTTCGAGACATTGACCGCGGGTTTGCCGGAGTGGTTGCGGGACCTGAGCATGCTGCACGGCCAGCATGAAAAGGCGGCTCGGATCAAGCATGTCACCGGCAACACGCAAGTGATCATTACGGCCGGGCAACTCTACGGCGATGACGTATCGCTGATTCCCGAATCGGTTTCCGACAGGGCGCTGTCAATGCTTGTTAACAACGCGCCGGGTGAGTGCGTAGACGACTGGTTTATCGATACGGTCATCGCGACAAACTTCAACATCGCTGTGTTTGGTGCGGGTCACGTTGGCACGGCCGTCGTTGCTGCACTATCGCAACTCGACTGCAATATTCGCTGGGTCGACAGTCGCCGCAATATTTTTCGCGTCACACCGGCAAACGTACGCGCCATCGAAACGCCGCAACCGGCGCTTGAAGTTGCAGCGATGCCGCCCGCGAGCAGCTACCTGGTCATGACACACAGCCATGCACTCGACTTCGATATTTGCGACCGGATTCTGCGTCGCGAAGACGCAGGCTACTGCGGTTTGATCGGATCGCTGTCAAAACGACGTCGCTTCGAAAAACGCTATCGGCAACAAGACATGCCACAGGCCCTCATCGATACACTGCCCTGCACGATTGGCGTCGCGGGCATCAGTGGTAAAAAACCGGCTGAAATCGCCGTTGCCGCGGCTGCGGAAGTGTTGCAGGCTTATGAACATGCGGCCAACTCGAATTCGCAGGCCCTTCCTGACAACGTTTTCCCACTGAGAAGCTAGCATGGAAGCATATATCGTCGACTGGCTGAACATGCTTGTGCGCTGGGCGCACTTCATTACGGGAATCGCCTGGATCGGCTCGTCGTTTTATTTCATCTGGCTCGACAATCACCTCGAGGCACCGGCGGAAAAAGCGTCCGCAGACCGCGGCGTCGGCGGTGAAATCTGGTCCGTGCACGGTGGCGGTTTTTATCACGCGCAAAAATACAAGTCAGCGCCCGCCGAGCTGCCCGACACTTTGCACTGGTTCAAGTGGGAAGCCTATACAACCTGGCTATCGGGAATGTTCCTGCTCGTCCTGGTGTACTGGTACGGCGCTGAGGTCTATTTGATCGATCCTGCGGTTGCCGGTTTGTCCCCTCTTGAGGCCGTCAGTATCGCGGCAGCGTTTATCGTTGGCGGCTGGATTGTTTATGACCTGCTCTGCCGGTCGCCCATCGGCAGCAACGAAAAAGCATTCAGCCTGGTGCTGCTTGTTCTCGTGTCCTTGCTCGCCTGGGGTCTTTGCCAGCTGTTCAGCGGGCGCGGTGCCTACATTCACTTTGGCGTCGTTCTTGGAACCATCATGGTCGGCAACGTGTTCTTCGTCATCATTCCGGGTCAGCGGCAGATGGTGGCCAGGGCTGCGCGCGGTGAGGCACCGGACCCGGCCCCGGCAATACGCGCCAAACAACGCTCGGTACACAACACCTATTTCACGCTGCCGGTCTTGTTTGTAATGACCAGTAATCATTTCGCGATGACCTACGCAAACGAATACAACTGGGCTGTGCTGATCGCGATATCGCTTGCCGGCGCATTGATTCGCATTTACTTCGTTGCACGGCACAAAGGCAACGCATCTCTGCTGCCCGTCATTATCGCGGCATTCCTGATTCTCGCCGTGTCCTTCGTCATCGTGCCGAAATCCACGTTGGCGTCCGCACATGGCGATACGAGCTTTGCAGACGTGCGGCGTATTGTTCATGAACGCTGCACGACCTGTCATTCGGCGAATCCAACGCACCCGGCATTTCCGGCCGCGCCGGGCGGTGTCGAGTTTGACAGCGACGCGCAGATCATTGCGGAAGCCCTGCGCATTCACCAACAGACTGTCATCACGCGGGTCATGCCGATCGGCAACCTGACGAAAATCAGTGACGATGAGCGCGCAATGATTGATCAATGGTTTCAGGCGGGCGCGGAGAGTGAGCAACCGTGAACGACGAAAACTACCCACGCGACCTCTGTGGTTACGGTGCTAATCCGCCGGACCCTGACTGGCCGAACGGCGCACGTATTGCAGTGCAGTTCGTCGTTAACTACGAAGAAGGTGCCGAGAACTGCGTCCTGCACGGTGATGCTGCATCCGAATCCTTTTTGTCTGAAATCGTGGGCGCCGCGCCGATTATTGGCGAGCGCCACATGAACATGGAGTCGATCTACGAATACGGATCGCGTGCCGGGTTTTGGCGCTTGCATCGTTTGTTCGCCCGACACAATCTTCCAGTCACGGTTTTTGGTGTGGCGATGGCACTAGAACGCAACCCCGGCGCCGTCGCGGCGATGCAGTCGTCCGAATGGGAAATCGCAAGCCACGGTTATCGCTGGATTGATTACCAGAATATCGACGAGGCGACAGAACGCGAACACCTGAGGAAGGCGCTGGCAATTCACGAGCGTGTGACGGGCGCAGCGCCGGCCGGATGGTATCTCGGTCGCTGCGGCCCCAACTCGCATCGCATCGCCGCTGAAGAGGGCGCCTTCGCCTACAACAGCGATAGCTACGCGGACGATCTGCCATATTGGGACTACTCGTTCGCAACGCCGCAACTCATGCTGCCATATACACTGGATGCCAACGACATGCGCTTCGCGACGCCGCAGGGTTTTAATTCGGGGCAACAGTTTTTCGAGTACCTGAAAGATTCGTTCGACGTCCTGTACGAAGAAGGCTCGCGCATGATGTCGATCGGCTTGCATTGTCGGCTGGCCGGTCGCCCGGGTCGCCTGGCGGCAGTGGAGCGGTTCATCAATCATGTGCAGGCGCATGATGACGTTTGGGTCGCACGCCGTATCGACATCGCAAATCACTGGCGCGACCATCATGCTGCGAGGGACCAATGAGCGCTGCGAGTTTTGTTGAGACATTTGGCGGCATCTACGAGCATTCGAACTGGGTGGCCGAGCGCGCGGCGCCGCACCTGGAGCAATCACTTGCTATTGATGATGTCGCGCGTGTCATGGCCGACTGTGTTGACAATGCATCGACTGAGCGGCGACTTGAGCTGATTCGCGCCCACCCCGATCTTGCGGGCAAAGCGCAGGTTGCCGGTGAACTCACGGCCGAGTCGACGACAGAGCAGACGAGCGCGGGCCTCGATCAGTGCACGCAGCCTGAATATGAGCAATTTCAGAGCTTGAACGATCGTTACAAGGAAAAGTTCGGCTTTCCGTTCGTCATGGCCGTCCGCAACAGCAGTCGTCAGCAGATTCTGGCGATGTTCGAGCGCCGGCTGCAGAACGAGTACGATGATGAATTTGAGGCCGCACTCGTGGAGATTCACAAGATCGCACGCTTGCGGCTGGAGACGATGGAGCAATGAGCAGCGAGCGACACCTGTTTCATGCGTTTATTCGACTCGAGCAACCGCGTCTTGGCTCACGCGTGACGTTCGCAAGCGATGAGTTTTTTGCGGCCAAAGAGCGTCTGATCGATCCATCGGAACCAAAATTCATAGACGACAAATACGATGATCACGGCAAGTGGATGGACGGCTGGGAGAGCCGCCGCCGCCGCACACCCGGCCATGATTTCTGCATAATTCGTCTTGGCGTAGCGGGTGTTATTCGTGGTCTCGATATCGATACTTCATTCTTCACGGGAAATTTTCCACCGCAGGCATCGATCGATGTTTGCACCAGTGATGAAGATGTTCCGGAAGAGGGTTGGTCGGAGCTTCTTGCGAAAACAGATCTCAGCGGTGACACACACCAGTTTATTGCGATTCAGAACGAAAACAGCTGGACGCACCTGCGCCTGAATATTTTCCCGGATGGTGGCATTGCGCGTCTGCGTGTTTACGGCGAAGTAAAGCCGGAACCCTCTGACGAAGAGGGCATGCTGGATCTCATTGCGCTACGGCACGGCGGGCGTGCGCTTGCCTGCAGCGATGAACATTACGGCAGTATGCACAATCTGAATCTTCCG
>JADFLJ010000123.1 GCA_022564475.1 Pseudomonadota bacterium | reverse complement strand
GCGGCGGTCGTATCCCACCAGTTCTAGCGAGAACACCGGCAATCGCGCCATGACTGCGGTCAAATAGTCGAGCTATGGCATGCAGAGAGTCGCCTTTCTGCCAGTGATCCCACATCAAAACTTTGTCTGCCTCGGTGAAGAATCTTCTCGTCCGGTACTTCATAAACAACACCTCCTTCTCTATAGTCAGAGTTTAGGTGTTGCATCGACCGATTGAAGTCGCAACCCAAAGCGGACATCATCGAACGGCGCGACATGACCCAAATAGCGGTCGAACTGGAAGGCGTGATGGTTAGCGCCTGGGGGAACTACAGGAATGACCAGAATTTCTCGAAGGCAGTTACTTGGATCTGCAGCGGCAGCCGCGTCACTAGGCGTCATGCCCGGCAAAGCTTCAGCGGCAACTCTGGATGCGACTGGTCCGGCCGACCTGATCATCAAAGGCGCTAATTTGCTCACTATGGATCCCGGTATCGCGTCGGCAACGGCTATAGCGGTTCGCGGTCAACACATCCTCGCCGTTGGTAGCGACGATGATGTCTCGAATCTCAAAGGTGCAAACACCGAGGTCGTCGATGGTCGAGACCAGACGGTAACGCCCGGCTTCATAGACGCCCACAGTCATCCGCTGCTCGCTCAGGAGGCGATTTCGGTGAACGTCAATTTGCGACGCATTGCAGATGTTCAGGTAGCGCTGGTGGAGCAGGCGAACAAGACTGTGCCCGGCCACTGGGTGCTTGGCTCAATGTACGATGACACGAAGTTCGAGGATGGCAGGCCGCTGACTCGCAAGGACATTGACGAGGCAGTGCCGAACCATCCGGTATTTGTATCGCACCGTGGTGGCCACACCGCCGTAGTAAATACCCGGGCATTCAAGCTTGCGAGAGTCACTGCAAATACGCCTGACCCCGTCGGCGGCCGGTACTTTCGTGAAGATGGGGAACTCACCGGAAAAATTGCGGAGCCCTCGGCCATACAACCATTTCGAGACGCCGGCGTTTGGCCGGTTATGGATCGGGCAGCTCGGCAAAGGTCGGTTCAGCTGACATCGAAAAGCATGGCGACTGCCGGGTTGACGTCAACAACAGACGCATGGGGCGAGCTTGACGACTTCGTCGCATATCAGGACGCTCGTGCAGCCGGCGAGATGCACTATCGCTTATCGTTCATGCCGTTCGGCGACACGGATGTCTACAAGGGCCTGAAACTTGCCGGTATGGCATCCGGATTCGGCGATAACATGCTACGCATAGGCGCTGTCAAATTCGCAGCCGACGGTTCCGCTTCTGAGCGAACCATGAGTCGCAGTACGCCGTACGGTGGCCGCCCCGACGACTACGGAATTTTGACGATGACGCAGGAGGAAATTGACGCTGCGGTAGATGACGCCGTCGCGCACGATTTTCGGATCGGTATACACGCCAATGGTGACGTCGCAATCGACATGGTTCTTAATGCCTATGAGCGTGTACTAAAAGACTGGAAGGGAGAAAACCCGAGGTTCAGGATCGAACACTGTTCGCTTGTGAACCCCTCTATTTTGAAACGAATCAAGAAGGCCGGCGTTGTGCCTGCGCCTTTCTATACTTACGCGTACTATCACGGAAACAAGTGGCTCGAATACGGAGAGGAAATGATGGAGTCGATGTTTGCGCATCGCAGCTTTCTCGATTATGGCATTCCGGTTGCACCGGCATCCGATTTTACGCCCGGCCCGTTCGAACCGATGATGGCCATTCAAAGTATGGTGACGAGAAAGGACTTTCAAGGTCGCGTGTGGGGACCAAGCCAGCGCATTTCAGTATCCGAAGCGATGCGAATCTGTACCATGCACGGTGCATATGCTTCGTTCGAAGAAGGCATAAAAGGGTCGTTGACACCGGGAAAGCTCGCTGACATCGCGATACTTGAGAAAGATCCGCACGAGGTTCAACCCGACAGCATTGTAGATATCAAGGTGCTTCGAACAATCCTGGGTGGACGGACGACCTATGAAGCCTAGGCCCAATTATGTTTGCTTAGAGCTCGTCGATTCTTGCCATGCATAAAGGTCCGCTTTTGGCCGAGGCTAATGGAGCTAATGGGAACGTAGGAGCGGCTTTAGCCGCGACGGGTCGCGGCTGAAGCCGCTCCTACAGCCCTCCTACAGGTCGTCTTCCGAGTCGAAATCTTCGAGCGATTCGCCGCCGGCGCTTTTGAGAAGGATCTCGACTTTTTGCTCGGCATCCTTCAGCGATTTTTGGCAGCTGCGCGTTAATTTGATGCCTTCCTCGAATTTCTTCATGGCTTTTTCGAGCGGCAGATCACCGGATTCAAGTTCCTCGACGAGGCCTTCAAGGTCGGCGAGGGCTTTTTCAAGATTGATGCTTTTTGTGGAACTCATGTGATTTGTCCTGCGGTGAAGGCGGGCGCTACGCTACCGCCGGCAGCGGGGGTCGTCAATGATTTTTCCAACCGCTATAAAACGTTGACAGCCGAATAGCGCGCGACTAAAGTACGTGCTCGGTTAGACTGATTCTAACGAAAAGCAACACTGTGAGGGGCAATAACGATGTCACTGAAGGGCAGCAAGACGGAAGGAAATCTTAAGGACGCATTCGCGGGTGAGTCGCAGGCGAATAGACGTTATTTGTATTTCGCGGCTAAAGCGGACGTCGAAGGCTACAACGACGTTTCTGCGGTGTTTCGGTCCACGGCCGAAGGTGAGACCGGACATGCACACGGCCATCTCGAGTTCCTTGAGGAAACGGGCGATCCGGCCACAGGCCTGCCGATTGGCCCGACAGCAGACAATCTCGCTGCCGCAATCGCCGGTGAGACCTACGAGTACACCGACATGTACCCTGGCATGGCGAAGACTGCGCGCGACGAAAATTTCGACGAAATCGCCGACTGGTTCGAAACGCTCGCCAAAGCCGAGCGCTCGCACGCCAATCGCTTCCAGAAAGCGCTTGATACGCTCGACGGCTAGGTGATCTGAAAAGCCAGGTCCTGTGCCCCGGTTTTTTTCTTCATGAGTTCAACAGGCGACAAGCGCGAAGGCAGCCTCGAGGCGCCTACTCGTCATGCACTCGATTGGCAATCCGACGAGTTTTATGACGAAGACGCCTTGTTCTCCGAACTCGGGCGCGTGTTCGATATCTGTCACGGCTGCCGGCGTTGCTTCAACCTGTGCAACGCGTTCCCGACGCTGTTCAACGCCGTTGACGAATCCGACACGATGGAACTCGACAGTGTCCCAAGAAAGGTTTACTGGGAGGTCGTCGACAATTGTTATTTGTGTGACATGTGCTTCATGAGCAAATGCCCGTATGTGCCGCCGCATGAGTGGAATATCGACTTCCCGCACCTGATGTTGCGAGCCAAGGCGGTACGCTTCAAGAAAGAGGGCGCATCCATACGTGACCGCGTACTGTCTGCAACCGATGCGATTGGCAAACTGGCCGGTATTCCCGTTGTCGCGCAGATCGTGAATGCCGGCAATCGCAGCAGCGCAGGGCGCAAGCTCCTCGAAGCGACGCTTGGCGTGCACCGGCATGCGCCGCTACCCGAGTATCACTCGAAACCGGCGCGCAAGCGGCTGCAACGATTGCACGATATTGACGGTGGCGACGCACAAGCCGGTACCAGCACGCGCGGCAAGGTCGTCTTGTACACGACCTGCTACGGCAATCGAAATCGCCCCGCGATGGCCGAGGATCTAGTGGCCGTGTTTGAGCACAACGACATCCCGATAACGCTCGCGGAGAAAGAATCCTGTTGTGGCATGCCCAAACTGGAGCTCGGCGATCTTGAGTCTGTGCAGCGAGCGAAGGCAGCGAATATTCCGGAACTCGTGGCCTGGGTCGACAGGGGCTGGGATATCGTGACGCCCGTTCCATCCTGCACGCTGATGTACAAACAGAAACTACCGCTGATGTTTCCGGACGATCCTGATGTGCTCAAGGTGCGCGATGCATTATACGACCCGTTCGAGTATCTAATGCTGCGCCACAAGGACGGCAAACTGAAAACGGACTTCGAAAAGTCCCTGGGCAAGATCGCTTATCAGGTGCCTTGCCATCTGCGCGTGCAGAATATCGGTCTCAAGACGCGCGACATATTGCAGCTTGTGCCGGATACCACGGTCGAAGCCATTGAGCGATGTTCCGGCCACGATGGCACCTATGCCGTCAAGAAAGAATTTCACGATATTTCCAAGAAAATTGCGCGGCCTGTTATTGCTAAAATCGAGCGTAGTGATGCGCAGCACTTCGTCAGCGATTGCCCTATGGCTGCGGAACAGATCGTGCAGGACATGGATGCATTTGCAGCAGGTCACCCCATGAGCTTGCTGCGGGATGCCTACGGGATTTGAGGATGATGAAAAAGCTAAGCCGTGATGATTTGATGAGTCTTGAGGAGTACTCGGAGGCACGCGTCGCGTTTCGCAGCGAAGTGATGGAGCACAAGCGCGATCGGCGCATCGATCTGGGCACGAATGCGGCCTTGTATTTTGAGGACAGCCTGACGATCCGGTATCAGGTTCAGGAGATGCTCAGAATCGAGCGAATTTTTGATGCGGCGGGCATCAATGAGGAGCTGGATGTATACAATCCGCTGATGCCCGACGGGAGCAACTGGAAAGCGACGTTCATGATCGAATTCCCGGACGAGGAGGAGCGGCGGGCGATGTTGCAGAAACTGATCGGCGTCGAAGACCGCGTTTATGTGCAGGTAGACGGACGCGAGCGCGTTTATGCGATCGCAGATGAGGATCTGGAGCGATCGAATGAGCAGAAGACATCGGCGGTGCATTTTCTGCGATTTGAGCTCGGGAGTGATGACGTTGCCGCGCTAAAAAATGGCGCGATGCTTGCTGCCGGCATTGACCACGATAACTACACGGTCGAAATATCGCCGGTCGCGGCTACGACCCGACAGTCATTGCTTGCCGATCTGGACTAGCACAGGCTAAAATCCCGCCGTGCATTCGCTTGGCAGCTTTGGATGAGCAAGAAATACGACGCAGCGGATATTGAGGTCCTTAGCGGGCTTGAGCCTGTTCGGCGGCGGCCGGGCATGTATACCGATACAACCCGACCGAACTACCTCGCACACGAGGTCATCGACAACAGTATCGATGAAGCGCTTGCAGGCTACTGCAAAAAAATAGAAGTCATGGTCTACGCTGACGGCTCGCTCGAAATTGCAGATGACGGCCGCGGCATGCCCGTCGACAAACACCCCAAAGAAAAAATTCCGGGCGTCGAGTTGATCCTGACCCGATTGCATGCGGGTGCGAAGTTTTCAAACAAGAACTACCAATATTCCGGTGGCTTGCACGGCGTCGGCGTATCGGTTGTAAACGCACTCTCGAAGAATCTGGAAGTCTGGATTCGGCGCGGTGGCAAGGAATACAACATGAGCTTCGCCGGCGGCAGACGGCGCGGCAAGCTCGAAGTTGTAGGAACGGTTGCTAAGGCAAATACAGGTACAACCATTCGCTTCTGGCCGGACCCGCAATACTTCGATTCACCCAAAATTTCAATATTAAAACTCAAACATGTCTTGCGTGCGAAAGCCGTTCTTTGTCCAGGCCTGACGGTCCGCCTCAAGATCGAGAAGCCGAAAGAGAAGCACGAGTGGTGTTATTCCGGCGGCCTCCAGGAGTACCTGCTCGACGAAATAGGCGGCGCTGAAATACTCCCGGCTGAACCGTTTGCCGGCAGCATGCAGGGCAACACTGAGGCCGTGGACTGGGCAATTGCCTGGCTCAATGAAAGCGGCACCGCGGTCACTGAAAGCTACATCAACCTGATACCGACGCCGCTGGGCGGCACGCACGTAAACGGATTGCGCACGGGCCTTACCAATGCGCTGCGCGAGTTTTGTGATTTCAGGAACCTGCTTCCCAGAGGCGTATCGATTATCCCCGAGGATGTCTGGGATGGGCTCAATTTCGTCCTCAGCGCCAAACTCGAGGATCCGCAGTTTTCGGGGCAAACCAAAGAGCGTTTGTCGTCACGCCAATCTGCGGCGTTTGTAACAGGTGTCATTAAAGACGGTTTTGCGCTTTGGTTGAACCAGCACCCCGAATCCGGCGATCAGATCGCACAACTCGCGATCATCAAAGCCCAGAAGCGACTCAAAGCCGCCAGGAAAGTTGTGCGCAAGAAAATCGTGTCAGGACCCGCCTTACCGGGCAAGCTTGCTGACTGCACGTCGCAGGAGCCCGAGCTATGCGAGATCTTTCTGGTGGAGGGCGACTCGGCCGGTGGTTCTGCCAAGCAGGCGCGCGATCGCAACACCCAGGCAATCATGCCGCTCAGAGGCAAGATTCTGAACACCTGGGAGGTCGATTCGGCCGAGATCCTCGCATCGCAGGAAGTGCACGACATCAGTATCGCCCTGGGCGTCGATCCGGGCACTGACGACATCAGCGGTTTGCGCTACCACAAGATTTGCATACTCGCAGACGCGGATTCGGATGGCCTGCACATCGCAACGCTGTTGTGTGCGCTGTTTCTGCGACA
>JADFLJ010000122.1 GCA_022564475.1 Pseudomonadota bacterium | reverse complement strand
GGGCCTTCGGCGAGGCGGGTGCGGTGTTCTCGCCGCCGGTGGCCGCGCTGATCGCGACGGTCTACTCGCCCGGCGCGACCTTTTGGGCCTTCGCGCCGCTGCACGTCGTCTCACTGCTGCTGATCGCATTCGTCGCACGCGAGAGCCTGCACCGGCGCGAAGAGCTCGACGCGTACGAGCGCAACGCTGGCTGAGCGGCGCGCTAGCGCTTCGCCAGGATCTCGTGGATGTCGCGTGCCTGCGCGACCAGCTCCGCCATATCGATGTCGGGCAGCCCGGCGGTGATCGCCGCGAGCTCCTCATTGATGTCCTCGGCGTCGCTGAAGAGGTCCATGAGGTCTTCGTCATCGCCGAGCAGATCGCTGGTGTCGGGTCCCTTCGCCAGTTTCGACTTGGGCTTGTCCTCGGTCTTCTCTTCCGGGTCATTCTCTGCCACGTTGGTCCTCCTCGATGCTTGGGGCGGGCTATAGGCCGATCGCGCTGACGCCGAAGATCAGGTCTCCGAGGATCGGCGCCGCGACGAACGCGGCGCCGCCCAGCACGGCGCTGATGCCCAGGTAGTAGAAGATAGTGAGCGAGTAGTCTCCGCCGGCGACCTTCGGCGCGATCGCATTCACGAGCGTCAGGACGACGACGACCGGCACCATCGCCACCTGAAGGAAACGGAGGTTCTCAAGGTTGAAGGCGAGCACCGATCCCATCGCGGCCTCGACGCCCCCGGCGACGCCGAGGCCAGCCACGGCGACATCGGCATGATCACTAACCAGGACCTGTTGCTGGCAATTTCCTACTCCGGCGAGTCCGACGAAATAATCACGTTTCTGCCACTGATAAAGCGCCTTGGCGTCAAACTTGTGGCGATGACCGGCAATCCCGATTCGACACTCGCGAATACGGCCGACGTGCATCTCGACGTCGGCGTGACAGAGGAAGCCTGCCCGCTGAACCTCGCGCCAACCGCAAGCACCACGGCAACGCTGGCAATGGGCGATGCGTTAGCCGTCGCTCTGTTGAAATATCGCGGCTTCACAGCGGAAGACTTTGCGCGCTCGCATCCAAGCGGTGCGCTCGGCAAACGTCTTTTGTTGCGCGTATCCGACGTCATGCGCTCCGGGGACGAAGTACCCGCGGTATCGACTGACGTAAGCCTCAGAGACGGCCTCATGGAAATGACTCAGAAAGGCCTCGGTATGACCGCGATCGTCGACAAGGATTACAAGATAGTCGGCATATTTACGGACGGCGATTTACGCCGCGCGCTCGATGACGGCGCGGACGTGCACGCAACAAAAATGCGCGACATCATGCACACCGGTTGCAAGACCACATCGGCCGATATTCTTGCCGCCGAGGCCGTGCATATTCTTGAGGAAAACCAGATTACATCCTTGCTCGTTGCCGACGACGAGCAACGACTCGTTGGTGCGCTCAATGTCCATGACCTTTTCCGCGCGGGTATCATGTGAACAACGAACCGCCAGCCAACCCGCTCGGCAAATTACGCCTCATCGCCTTTGATGTAGACGGCGTATTCACAGACGGGCGCTTTTATCTGTCTGACGACGGTGTGGAGTCCAAGTCTTTTTGCACTCAGGACGGTTTCGGAATTCGTCAATTATTGAAAGTCGGCATGGAAATCGCCGTCATTAGCGGCCGAAAATCCGCTGCCGTCGAGCGCCGCATGAGCGAATTAGGTGTCCGTCACGTCATGCTTGCCTGCAATGACAAGACCGCTGCGTTCGACACGCTGGCCAGGGAACTGGGCATTACTGCTGCTGAAGCTGCTTTTGTCGGTGATGACATACCCGACCTGCCGTTGCTGAGCAAGGTCGGCTACTCCTTCGCAGTTGCAAACGCTGTGTCAGCCGTTCGCGAGTACTGCGACTACACGACTGCAGCCAGCGGTGGCAACGGCGCCGTCCGGGAGATCTGTGATTTAGTCCTGGCGGCACAAGGCGAGGAACAATCTTGAGTCCTCGCAGCACGGTCATTCTGGCCTTGTTGATCGCGGCGACTCTTGGCAGCTGGTACCTGTCGCGAAAGAATTCCACACCAGTCGTCGAACAAGCAAATCAGACTTACGAGAACCGCGGGTACTACCTCAAGGCTGCCCGCATTCTCGGCACCGGACCCGACGGGTCGCTCCTGTTCGAGATTGACGCCGTGCATGCCGAGCAACGTAGTGATGATCGCATTGAATTCACCGACGTGCGCATTGTCTACTCTCCCGAAAGCGACGTACCGTGGACTGTTGACGCGGATATGGCGACGCTGTATCCGGATAAGCAACTGATTTTGCTCGAAGGGCATGTGCGCGCTTTCAGCACACAAGGCTTTTTCGGTAGTGACACGGAAATCCGCACGCAAAAACTTGAATTGGACCTGTACAAATACGTCGCTGAAACGAACGAACACGTGCAAATCCGAATCGGCGCTCGCAGTTTGACGGCGACCGGCATGCTAGCATCGTTGAATGACAACCGACTCCTACTCAAGTCGAATGTCAGCGGCAAATTCTTGCCCTGAAGATACAGAGCGCAAATGACAGCATTTCCAGGAAAACGAGTATCAATCTGCGTCGCCGCAATATCTCTGTTGGGTGTTTTTCTTGCGGACAGCACGAACGCGCAGCTGTCTGATCTGAGATTGCCCATTTCCCTCAGCGCCGAGTCTACGGATTACGACGGCAAGAACTCCATGCTGATGTTCAAGGGCCTGCGCCTGTCGCAAGGCAACATCAGCATTCAGGCCGATGAAGGCAAAGCCAGTAAGCTCGATTTCGCTGACAGCGTCTGGCAGTTCACCGGAAATGTCATCATCGACGTTGAAAACGGCCACATCGAATGTGATTCGGCCGATTTGCAATTCATCGATCACCAATTGCGCATTGCCGATATCACAGGCAGTCCCGCTACATTTGAACTGACACGCGCCGGCAGCGATGACACGACCTACGCCGAAGCAGGAAAGCTCCGCTACGATTTTCTCGAAGGTACGATCGAATTTTCCGAAAACGCGAAAATCATCGAGGGCGGTAATCAAATTTCTTCAAACTTCCTCATTTACAATATTCAGGAACAACGCATCAATGCGCAGGGCGACGGCGAGGGCGGCGTGAAAATCATCTACACGCCGCGCGATGCTGAGCCGGATGACGCCGAGCCTGGTGAGGCGGAGACCTCTACTGATAACGAGGACGATGGTCCATGAGCATCCTCAGCGTTGAGGACATTTCCAAGAGTTACAAACTTCGCAAAGTCGTCAAAGGCATTTCCCTCGAAATAAACAGCGGCGAAGTCGTCGGCCTGTTGGGTCCGAACGGCGCCGGCAAGACCACAGCGTTTTACATGATTGTCGGACTGGTTTCGGCAGACAGTGGCAGAATATTGCTCGACGGCCAGGACCTGACGTCGCAGCCAATGCACAAGCGGGCACGCCTCGGCGTAGGCTATCTGCCGCAAGAGGCCTCCATATTTCGAAAATTGACCGTTGAGCAGAACATCCTCGCAATTCTTGAGAACCGCAGCAACCTGAAACGGGCGGGTCGCGAAGAGGAGCTCGAAAAACTGCTGGACGAACTGCATGTCGGACATGTTCGGACCAGTCTCGGCATCAGTCTGTCAGGCGGTGAGCGACGACGCGTCGAGATTGCCCGCGCACTTGCAGCAGACCCGCTGTTCGTATTGCTGGATGAGCCTTTTGCCGGCGTCGACCCAATCTCTGTCCTCGATATCCAACGCATTATCAAGCACTTATCAGAACGCGATATCGGTGTTCTGATCACCGACCATAATGTGAGGGAAACACTCGGAATTTGCAGCAGAGCCTATATACTGAACGATGGAAGCCTGATCGCCTCGGGTTCGCCCGCCGAAATTCTCGAAAATCAACACGTTCGGGAAGTGTATCTCGGACAGGAGTTCAAACTCTGAGGCACAATTCAAACGGGCAAGAAGACTTGCTAAATAGAAGCAACACTTAATGCTAAAACCATCGCTGCAGCTACAACTTGGGCAATCGCTGACGATGACACCGCAGCTGCAACAGGCTATCCGTTTGTTGCAATTGCCTATTCTCGAGTTGAACGCACAAATTCAGGATGCGCTCGAAGAAAACATCATGCTCGAAATGGAGGACTTGCCTGACGTCCCCCGCACCAGTGCCGATACCACGGTCGAAATAGAAACCATCAAAGCCGAAGACAACTGGCAGTCACGCTCATATGAGCGCATTCAGGATGGCGGCTGGAACGGTGAAGGTCGGCCGGTCAGCGACTTCGCCGACGAATCCGGCGAAACCCTGCGCGAACATCTGCTCTGGCAGCTGGAGATGGAGCACTTTACGCCGCGCGAGGCCATCATTGGCGAGGCACTCGTCGACGCAATCAACGACGACGGTTATCTAACGGTCGAACTCAATGAAATAAACGCCAGTGTCGACGACGAGGTTTCAATAGAAGAAATCGAAGCGACGCTTGCCAAGGTGCAGACCCTGGACCCCGTTGGTGTGGGTGCTCGATCGTTATCGGAATGCCTTGTGCTTCAGCTTCAACAATTGGACGCCGAGACACCCTGCCTGGAGCTGGCGATCGCACTGGCATCGAAGCATCTCGATCTTGTCGCAATGCAGGCGCATGGCGAATTGCGGCGCACATTGAGAACCTCCGAAGAGGACTTGCACACGGCGCTCCGGCTCGTCAAAGGCTGCAACCCAAAACCCGGGCAAGTCGTCAGCCCTGTTGCAGCTCAATACGTAATACCGGATGTCTTTGTGCGCAAGATCGACAAGCGCTGGCAAGTGGAAATAAGTGCAACGGGTGTACCAAGACTATCGGTTAATCAGACATACGCTAAATTACTCCGAGGCAACGGTGATCACCCCGTATTGCGCTCACAGCTGCAGGAAGCTCGATGGCTGATTCGCAGCCTGGAAATTCGCAACGAAACCCTGCTTAAAGTCGCTACCTGTATCGTCGCGCGCCAGCACGAATTTCTCGAACTTGGCGACGAAGCCATGAAGCCCATGGTCCTCAAGGATGTGGCTGAGGAAATCGGAATGCACGAATCAACGATTTCACGCGTCACCACGAACAAGTACATGCACACGCCCCGTGGCGTGTTCGAATTCAAGCACTTTTTTTCCAGCCATTTGTCCTCTGCCAGCGGCGAGGATCAGTCTTCAACGTCCGTTCGCGCGAAAATTCGCAAGTTGATCGGGGCCGAAAAGCCCTCGAAACCGCTAAGCGACAGTAAGCTTGCCGATCTTCTGGCGAGCGCGGGAATCAAGGTTGCGAGACGCACCGTGGCGAAGTACCGTGAGTCAATGAACATTGCTTCGTCGAGCGAGCGCAGACAGCGCCCGGCAAGTTAGTAGTCCAACAAGGTAGGTTTGATGGACTACTAGATTCATGAAACGAACAAGTATCATCCGTAACAGAAGGAGTCCCTAACCGCCGCTATCCTGATACCAAGTTGAATAACGCGCTTCTGCCCAAAGGTCCTTTGGCGAGAGGCCGGCAAAGTACGTTAAACACGTCGAATATAGGAGAAAATTATGCAATTAAGTGTTTCGGGCCATCACGTAGATATAACGGACTCACTGCGAGGATATGTTGAGTCAAAAATAGAACGGCTGGAACGTCACTTTGACCTTGTATCGGATGTCCACTGTATATTGACGGTGGAAAAGTTAAGACACAAAGCGGAAGCGAAAGTGAGTGTGAATGGTGGTACGATCTTCGCCGAAACCACCGAAGAAGACATGTATGCGGCGATCGACGGACTTGTGGACAAGCTTGACCGACAGGTCAGACGGCACAAGGAAAAAATGGTTGACCACCATGCGAGAGAAACGCAAAAACGAAATTTTTCCTGACCCGAATATCGACCCGCGCGACTCTTCTGTCGCGCGGGTCTTTTAATTCATCACACTGCGTTTCGACTATGTTACTCGAAGAAATTATCAAACCCGACAATGTTCTTTGTAACGCGCATGCGCGTAGTAAAAAACATTGTATTGAGATCTTGAGCGAGCTCCTGGTCCGCTCGCTTCCCGGTGTTGCCGCAGAGGATATTTTTGAGCGCCTGATTGAGCGTGAGCGGCTCGGCTGTACAAGCCTCAAGATGGGCGTGGCATTTCCACATTGCCGCGTCGACGGTCTTGAATCAAGCAGCGGCGCCATGATCAGGCTTTCCGAGGCGGTGGACTTCGACGCCGCCGACGGCGAATCCGTCGACCTGTTATTCGGGCTGCTCGTTCCGACCGACCTTGACGACACACATATTGCAGATATCAGCATGATCACGAGCGTGCTGAGCGACGACGGTCTGCGCGCAAGACTGCGCGAGTCGACGTCGAGCAATGATCTTTACGATTCCCTTATGAACGGATGCGGACTCGCTGCACCTGAGAATCTGCAAGTACAGCAAGGCCCCTGATGTCCACCGAGACACGCCTGATTATCGTTAGCGGGCTATCCGGCTCCGGGAAATCGGTTGCGCTGCACGTGCTGGAAGACCTCGGCTACTATTGCATTGAGAATCTTCCTTCCGCTGTGCT
>JADFLJ010000121.1 GCA_022564475.1 Pseudomonadota bacterium | reverse complement strand
GAATCAGAACAATCACATACGGTAACGTTCGATAACGTTGGATCACGTTACGTCACGTTGGATAACGTTCGCACTGTGGCAGAATTGTGGCAGCGCTACCGAGTTAAATGGACTTCGAAAACTCTCGGAGCTATGCCAAGAATTGGAATTCGCCCCCCTCAGGTTGCGATTTCAACCGGTCGATGCAACACATTGGTTAAAGCGCTCGGCTAGTGTTTCGAAGTGTAACGTTTCTCTGGGTCTCTCGTTAAGCTGATGATAGCCGGGAAGAAACAGTCATTGCCGCAACATCCGACATCCAGATGCCTGGAATTGACGGATTGACGTTGTGAAAGGTAAAATCCTGACAACACTCACCGCGTCAAAACTGCGAAAGCGGCGTTCCGAATAACACCAACAGGAGGGTACGATAATGACACCTTGGGAGATTCAAGCAGACGAGTTGGTCACCTGTAACTGCGCCTACGGCTGTCCGTGCCAGTTCAACGCACTGCCCACCCATGGAAATTGTGAGGCATTGGCGAGTTTCGAGATCAAAGAAGGACACTTCGGTGATACGCGACTCGATGGTTTGCGCAGCGTCACCGTCCTTTGGTGGCCTGGCGCCATCCACGAGGGTGGCGGCAAAGCCTGCATGATCGTGGATGAACGCGCCGACGACGCGCAGCGGCAGGCATTGCTGGCGATCCTGAGCGGCGAGCATACTGATCCCGGTGCCACCGTGTGGAACGTTTTCGCATCTACCATGGATGAGGTGTTCGAGCCCATCTTCAAGACGATCGAGATTGAGATTGATGTTGAGGCGCGGGTTGGGCGCGTATTTGTCGAAGGACTCGCCGAGTGTTCTGGCGAACCCATTCGCAACCCTGTCACCGGCGAGGAGCATCGCGCACGCATCGATTTGCCCCATGGTTTCGAATACAGCCTTGCCGAAATGGGGAGCGCAACGTTCAAAACGACTGGCCCCATCGCAATGTCGTTTAAAGACTGTTATGCGCAGTTCGCCCATATTCACTTGAACAACCATGGCATCGTAAAGAGCGCGGCCGCCTGATAAGCCAATGGTGACCAGCATGACTGCGACTGAGGTATTGCTTCGTCGTGACCGCTTGATTGTCGGTGCCGGTCTGTTCGTAATCTGTCTGTTCAGCTGGTTGTACGTAGTCGTTGGGGCCGGAACAGGCATGACCACCGCTGCCATGACCACGTGGCAATTTCCGCCACCTGCACATTCGATCGGTGCAGCCGCGCCGTGGGACTCGTCTTACTGGATCGTTATGGCGCTCATGTGGTGGGTCATGATGATCGCCATGATGGTGCCAAGTGCAACCCCGACGATTCTGCTCTATGCCCGTGTCCACCGCCATGCCCAGAAAAAGGGCCAGATGGATCACACAATCGTCCCAACCGGCGCATTCATCACCGGTTATCTGCTGGCTTGGTTCGCATTCAGCCTAGCGGCAACCTCTCTGCAATGGTCCCTCGAACAGGCGGGCTTGATGCACGCCATGATGATGTGGAGCACAAACAGCGTGCTGTCAGGATCGTTTCTGATGGCGGCCGGCGTCTATCAGATCTCGCCACTGAAAAAGGTCTGTCTGAAACACTGTCGTTCACCCGCCGATTTTCTCTCCAGCCACTGGCGCAAAGGCCGCTCGGGTGCGGCACGCATGGGGCTGGAACACGGACTTTATTGCGTCGGTTGTTGTTGGTTGCTGATGGCGCTGCTGTTTACCGGCGGCATTATGAACCTGGTGTGGATCGTCGGCCTTGCGGTCTTTGTATTGATTGAGAAGCTCGTGCCGCATGGCTACGCGATCGGTCGCGCTTCGGGTTTGCTGATGATTGCTGCAGGCGGATATTTGCTGTTGGCATGACGGTATTTTGAATCTATTCTGGGCGTGTGTTCAGTGTGATCTACAATGCAGGCCATCTTCATCTAACGCGAGTTGAGCGCAGTCCGACCGGCGGCACCTGAATTTTTGCAAAGGGTTAAAACCGGCGTTGTGTAGCACGTGCGGCGGACGACCGCTATTCATCCGCGACCGGTCGCAAAACTACGTTCGTGGTCAATCGAATGGCCGGTGTCAGCGAAAGCAGCCCGTCATGATTGATCCGATCAGAACGTACCAAGACATTCGCCTTTCAGTGATATTGCCAATGCATCACACAGAAATACTGCACGTTCTGTTTGGGAACCGTTTGGGAAAACGAAAAAGCCACGAACGAATCGCGGCTAACTCATTAATAAATATGGTACTCCCTAGGGGATTCGAACCCCTGTTACCGCCGTGAGAGGGCAGCGTCCTGAACCACTAGACGAAGGGAGCGGAGTTCCGCCCCGGTGGGGCAGGGCCGCCATTATACGGCCGGATTTCAAAAGCTCAAGACGACTCGCTATTTGTTTCGATAGACGTCCTTACGGTCGCCGATCCTGATGACAAGGACCGTTAGTATCGCGTCCTCAATCGAGTACAGAATGCGGAAGCGACCCTGCCTGATTCGATACCGGTCGAGCCCCGACAATTTCACTGCGCCAGGGGGTCTTGGATCGTCGGCAAGAGATTGAATTCGTCGGATTATACGTTGCCGGTCTGCTTTCGTGGTTATTGATTCCAGTTCTTTGCGGGCAGATTTCTTTATTCGCAGACTATATTTTGCCACGTCGTTTCAAGTCCCTGACGACGTCCTCGAATGCGTAGTCCGGCTCCTTTTCGCGAGCTTCAAAAGCTTCAAAGTCGTGTGCGTCTTCGGCAAGGGCAACTTTGACGGCCTCATTAACAATCTCGGAAATACTGCACTCTGTTTCTGCAGCCTTCACGCGCAGGGCTCGATGCAGGAACGAATCGAAGTAGATTGTCGCTCGTTTTTGGGTGGAAGCACTCACGCGGCTACATTAGCGTTTTAACGTTATTACGTCAAGACGTTTTGCCCGGGCGGAGATCCTTTGCCGCCAGCATGCCCCGGCAGGGCAGTGCTGGTACCATACGGCCGCATATAAGCGACCCAAGCGGAATATCATTAAAAAACCAAAGATTATCCCCCGCGCCGCGCATACCGTCTCCCGGAACGACATCTCCAACAGTGCGCTTAAGGTGCTGTATCGATTGAACAAAGCGGGCTACCAGGCGTTTCTCGTCGGCGGCTGCGTGCGCGATGCCCTGATCGGCCTGCACCCCAAGGATTTTGACGTTGCCACCGACGCCACGCCCGAAGACGTGCGATCGCTCTTCAGCAATTGCCGCCTCATCGGCCGGCGTTTTCGGCTGGCCCACGTTCGCTTCGGCCGCGAGATAATCGAGACAGCCACCTTTCGTGCCGCTGCGAATCATAAAGACGATGACGTGGCCCACGACCAGCAAGGGCGCATTATTCGCGACAACGTCTACGGCACCATCGACGAAGACGTCTGGCGCCGCGACTTCACCTGCAACGCTCTTTACTACAACATCGATGACTTCAGTATCTGGGATTACACGGGCGGTGTTCTCGATGTTGATCGCCGCCGCCTTGTTCTGATCGGCGATCCCGACAGTCGCTTGCGTGAAGACCCAGTCCGTATGCTGCGTGCCGTGCGTTTCGCCGCCAAACTGAATTTCACGATCGACAAGTCTGTCGTCGATGCCATGCACAAGAACGTCGGCTTGCTGACGAATGTGCCGGCGGCCCGATTGTTCGATGAGTTCCTGAAGTTATTCCAGGGCGGTCATGCCGAGCGAACCTTTGAGCTGCTGTGGGAGCACGGCCTGTTCGACGAGATGTTCCCGGCCACGGCACAGGAGTTGCAGCAGGACCAGAAGTACGCCGAGTTCGTGCGTGCTGCATTGCAAAGCACCGATCGTCGCGTGCGTGCCGACAAGTCCGTCACACCGATGTTCCTGATCGGCGTGTTTTTCTGGGCGCCCGTGCAACGCATGGCCGCCCACAAGCGCTCCGAGGAAAAGATGTCCGAATCGCAGTCGCTGAGTCTGGCGTCCTACGACATCGCGGCCGAGCAACAAAAGCGTATTTCCATTCCGCGACGATTCACGGGCCCGATGCGTGAGATGCTGGCCCTGCAGCCGCGCTTCGAATTGATGACCGGTCGCCGTGCCATGAACTTACTCGAGCATCGGCGTTTTCGAGCTGCTTATGACTTCATGGAATTGTTGTCGGAGGTCGGCCTCGTTGACAAAGAGATCGCGAAATTCTGGACCGACGTGCAAACGCAATCCGCGGATCAGAGAGCCGAGACGTTTCAGGTGCATGCGAAACCCGCCGGTCGCTCGCGCCGACGCCGCAAGCGTCGATCGAGTTCGAGTTCGGGCGCGGGCGCGTGAGCCAGAGCCGGCGAGTCTGGAAGCCGGCGTATGTTGGGCTGGGGAGTAATCTGGAAAATCCCGCCCGGCAAATAGAGGCTGCATTCGAGTTACTGCGTGGCATCCCGGAGACGCGGCTGATCGCCCGTTCACCGCTTTACGACACCGCGCCCTTCGGCGTCGTCGAGCAACCCGACTTCGTGAATGCCGCCGCCGCACTGCTGACCTGCCTCGAACCCCTCGACTTACTGGCGAAATTTCAGGAAATTGAGCGCAACCAGGGTCGGGAGCAGGGCGGGCAGCGTTGGGGGCCGCGCATCCTCGACCTTGATTTACTGGTGTATTCTGACCGGGTCATCTCGGAAGCCACTCTCAGTGTTCCTCACCCGGGCATTGCCGAGCGAAATTTTGTATTGTTGCCCCTGCGAGATCTGGCGCCGGAACTGCTAATTCCCGGGCTGGGTCGCGTAATCAGGATTCCCGTGAATGAACAAGAACCGCGCATTACGCGCATCGTTTGAAGGCTCTTCTATTGTCCGTTAGCTCACTCAACCCCGCCGGCAGCGCTCCGCGTTTTATTGTCGTCGAAGGCCCTATTGGTGTCGGCAAGACGGCGCTGGCGAAGCGTCTCGCCGACAGCATGTCGGCTGAGCTCGTGCTCGAGGAGGCGGCTGATAATCCGTTCCTGGAACGTTTCTATCGCGATGGCAGCAGTGCTGCCTTACCAGCGCAGATGTTTTTTCTGTTCGCGCGCGCGCGGCAGATTGGCGACTTGCGTCAGTCCGATCTGTTCACCGACGTGCGCATCGCAGACTATATCTTCGCCAAGGACCGCATTTTCGCTGAGCTAAATCTCGATCCTGACGAATTGGCGCTGTACGACAAAGTTGCCGAGAATCTTGCAGTTGAACCACCGGTTCCGGATTTGGTCATTTACCTGCAGGCGTCGGTGGACGCGTTACTGGCACGCATAGCTCGACGCGGTATTCCCTATGAACGTGTCATCGAGCGGCGTTACCTCGAACGGCTGACCGATTCCTATGCTCGATATTTTCACGCTTACGATGAGGGTCCGTTATTGATCGTGAATGCATCGCAGATCGACCCCATTCACAACGAGGCCGATTACCAGCAGCTCTATCGGCAAATCGAAAACACAACGGGCGGGCGGCACTTTTTCAATCCCGTCGCCGCAGCATTGGCTTGAGCACTTATGTATACGCAACTTGAACAACGTGGAATGTCCGAACCGCCCGTCAATGTATCGACGCTGCGGAGCATGAAAGAAAAGGGCGAGCCGATTGCCTGCCTGACTGCGTACGACGCCAGTTATGCCGCGCTCGTCGATATTGCGGGCGTGGACCTCGTTCTCGTCGGCGATTCGCTGGGCATGGTGATCCAGGGACACGATACGACAGTACCCGTAACCGTAGACGACGTTGTGTATCACTCGCGCGCCGTCGCGCGGGGCCTGCGACGAGCGTTCCTGGTCGCGGACATGCCCTTCATGAGTTACACGAACCCGGAGCAGGCGCTCGATAACGCCGTCCGTCTCATGCAGGACGGCGGCGCCATGATGATCAAGCTCGAAGGTGGCGAAGGGCAGGTCGACATCGTCGAACACCTCGCGCGTCACGACATTCCCGTGTGCGCGCATGTGGGTTTGAAACCGCAGTCCGTACACAAGATTGGTGGCTTTAAAGTTCAGGGTCGCGAGTCAAAGCAGGCGCAGGAAATGCTTGTCGTTGCGAAGCGCTTGCAGGATGCCGGTGCCGATATCGTGCTGCTCGAATGCGTACCGAACGAGGTCGGCGCGTCAATCACGAGCGCGCTGGAGGTGCCCGTCATCGGAATCGGTGCGGGACCCGAGGTAGACGGCCAGATTTTAGTTCTCTACGACATTCTCGATATCACACAAGGCCGGACGCCCCGGTTTGTACGAAATTTTCAGTCAGGCCACGACTCGCCGCTCGGCGCAGTACAAGCCTTTGTTCAGGCCGTCCGCGAACGAAAATATCCGGCGCCTGAGCATTGCTTCTCCTGATTCCATTCCCAGGACGGACTTGAATGCAGGTTATTACCAGTAAAGACGAGTTGCGCGAACAGCTCAACGAATGGCGACATCACCGGGAACACGTTGCACTTGTGGCGACCCTGGGCAACTTGCACGCGGGTCACTTGCGCCTGGTTGAGTTGGCGCGCGAACATGCAGAGCGCGTCATCGTGTCTGTCTATGTGAACCCGATGCAATTCGGGAAAGGTGAGGACTACGAAGATTACCCGCGGACACCCGATCGGGACCCGCTAC
>JADFLJ010000120.1 GCA_022564475.1 Pseudomonadota bacterium | reverse complement strand
CGCATCGAATTTACGCGTGTCTTAGCTGCCGGAAGCGGTTCTTACCAGGAAACAGTCGGACCATCGGCCTGCTTGCAGGGCGGTCTGTATGTAAACCTGGCAGATCCGACACTGATTGGCGGCAGCGTAATCGACCCGACACTGCAGCAGGAGGTTGATGTCGCGAGTGTGTACAACCTGGGCGAGCCGCTGTTCGTGAGGCTGGATGACAGCGACCAGAATCTGGATTACCAGGTACTCGATACAGTCGTTGTTTCGATCATCCACGATGACTCGGGTGATACCGAAATCATTCGCTTGACCGAAACCGGTCTGGATACCGGTATTTTCGCCGGTTACATTCCATCCGCACGCGCTGCTGCGAATCCCGGCGATTGCATCCTGCAGGGTGCGATAAGCACCGATGTTCGCGTAATTTATACAGATCCAAACGACGCTGCGGACAACGCACAGGCCACAGCAGATCTGGATCCCGTGAACGTCGTCTTCGAGTCACGCACGGGTACCGTGGTTGACGGCACGCAGATTGAACTCGTCGATGCAGCGACAGGACAGCCAGCACTTGTTTACGGTAACGACGGACTCAGCGTATTTCCGTCGCTCATTACGACCGGTACGACGGTTGCGGATAGCTCGGGTGCAAGTTATGCATTCGCTCCGGGGCAATACCGTTTTCCGATTGTGCCCGACGGCGATTACCGACTCATCGTCACGCCGCCGGTAGATTACACAGCACCCTCGCTGAGCAGTATCAGTGACCTGCAGCTACTGCCGGGCGCACCCTATGCGTTGGGACCCGCATCGTTCGCTGCAAGTTTCACGCACACGAGGTCGATGCCACTCGACTGGGATATACCGGTCGATCCTGCAGCGACGGCTCTGTTCCTGCAAAAACGCACGCTCACGACCGTAGCCGCGCCGGGTGATTTCGTGCGCTACGAACTGACGCTCGAGAACGCGTCCGTCGTCGGTTCCGCGACAAACGTTCAGATATTCGACGAATTGCCGTCCGGTGTTCGCTTCGTCGCAGGCTCTGTGAACATCAACGGGTCAGCCGGACCTGATCCGGTAATAAGCCCGGATCTGCGTACCTTGCGATTCGACATCAATGCGCTGGCGGTAGCCGAGCGCGTCAATATTTCTTACGTCGTTGAGATTATCAGCGGCGGACGGGGCGACGAACTCGTCAACCGCGCGACAGCCTTCGCGGCCTCTGGTCTTGTCTCGAACGAGGCAGCGGCGATGATTCGCCTGCAGGAAGACTTGTTCCGTTCGACCGGTACGATTATCGGTCGTGTACTGGAGGCGGACTGCAGTCAGGAAACATTCACGGAAGAGCAGGGCGTCGCGGGCATTCGAATTTATCTTGAAGACGGCAGTTATTCGGTGACCGATGCAGGCGGTCGATACCATTTCGAGGGCGTCGAAGCCGGCACGCACGTCGCGCAGATGGATACGTTCACGGTCCCTGCGTATTTCGACGTTGTGGGCTGCGCCGATACACCTGGATATTCCGGTCGCGCCGACTCGCAGTTCGTCAAGCTGTCACGCGGTAGCCTGCTGCGCGCGGATTTCTACCTGCAACGCAAGCTGGCGCCCGAGGGCCGCATCGACATCGAGATGCGCAACTACGGCACCGACAGTAGCGAACGCGTTGCCTATGACATCTTGTTGAACGGTGTTGGCAATGTTGAGATCAGCAATATCAGCCTGATGGTGGTGTTGCCGAACGGGGTCAAATACGCCCCGGGCAGTTTGCGTATTGACGGTCAGCATTTGGGTGAGCCGCACATTACCGGCCCTGCCGTGTCACTGGCATTGCCGGGTCAATACGGCAAGTGGACCAGCAAGATTCAATTCCTCGCCGACATTGACACGAATGCCAGTGGCGAATTGACGACCAGGGCGATCGCGAAATTCGATACACCGATCGATGTGCGGCAGCAAACACCGATCGCCGAAACCATCATGATGCGCGAGCCCGGCATCGTGGAAAACGCAGGATACGTTCTGGCACTCAAGTTCGATGTGCTGTCGGACCGCTTATCGGCGCAGGACATCGTCAAGCTCGATGCGCTGGTCGAAGACTGGCAGGGCGTGCAGGACATACTAATCTCAGCGGTTGGTCACAGCGACAGCCAGCCGATTGCCGCACGCAACACACATTTGTTCGCTGACAACTACGTGTTGTCGCGTGCGCGCGCGAACGCCGCGACGGCCTACATCGCCAATGCACTCGGGCTGGGCACGGGCAACTTGCAGGTCGAGGGTCGCGGACCCGATGAGCCGGTTGCCGATAACGCCACTCGTGCCGGGCGGCAGGCCAACCGCCGCGTCGAAATGGTCATGAGCGGAATTCGACCGACACGACCTTCTTTCCTGAAAGTGACTCAGGAATCCAGCGGCACGAAGGCAATGACCACAATGGGCGCGGTGCCGGGTACCGGGAATCGCCGCAGCGAATCACCTGCTATCGACCCGTCCGCTGGCATGCCGGCGTCGCAGCAAGTAGCGCCCATCGATTCTCTGGCGCCGGGTCTGTCGATGTTGTTGCCGGCCGCGGATTTTGCACCGGCCATTGCGTCGAGCAAGGTGGCGATCAAGCATGGGCCGGGTCAAACGGTCGAATTGAGGTTGAACGGCACGCTGGTCAGCAATCTCAATTTCGAAGGCACGCTCGAAAACGCGGCAGGCACTGTCGCGGTTTCGCGCTGGCTGGGTGTGGATCTGGATGACGGGGACAACGAATTCATAGCGGTTGTCTGGAACGCCGATGGCAGCAAGGCAGACGAGTTTCGTCGCAGGATTGTATTCGCGGGCATGCCGATTCGGGCGGAGCTCGTGCCTGAAGCGTCCAATCTGATCGCAGATGGCAAGACGAATCCGGTTGTCGCGGTTCGCTTGTTCGACCGCAGCGGGCAGCCGTCACGTATGGGCATTGTCGGCAATTTCCGCGTCGATGGGCCCTATAGGACGGCATGGGAAGTCGAAAACGACAGGGCAAATCCATTGCTGCAAATCAGCGAGCGTTCACCGACCTATCGTGTTGGCGACGATGGCATCGCATTACTGGAACTCGCACCCACAACCCATACGGGTGAAGTCACGATTGTTCTGCCGTTCGGCAATCGTCGCCAGCAGGAAATTCGTGCCTGGCTGACACCGGTCAGGCGCGACTGGATCCTGGTCGGCTTCGCTGAAGGAACCAGTGGTTACAATACGCTTTCCGACAACGCCGTAGCGGCAGCAGACGCCGGTCTCGAAGAGGGCTACTACGATGATGGCCGTGTGGCGTTTTTCGCAAAAGGAACGATCAAAGGCGAGTTCTTGCTGACTGTCGCATACGACTCGGCCAGGGATCGGGACGAGGCGCGTGATCGCTTCAATACGATTGTCGACCCCAATGCCTACTACGCGTTATATGCCGATACGGCTGAGCAACGCTTTGAAGCGGCCAGCCAGAGAAAAATCTACGTCAAAATCGAACGCCAGCAGTTTTTCGCGTTGTTCGGTGACTTCGACACGGGTTTGTCCGTGACCGACCTCGCGCGCTACCAGCGTCGATTCAATGGTCTCAAGAGCGAGTACCGCGGGGAGAATGTTGGCTACACGGCGTTTGCCGCAGAGACCGACCAGTCTTTCAATCGCGACGAGATTCGTGGCGACGGCACGTCGGGTCTGTACCAGCTCAGCAACGCGCCGATTATTGCCAACAGCCAATTGATTCGCATCGAGGTTCGCGATCGATTCGATTCGGGCGTCGTCCTGAGCAGCCAGACCCTGTCCAACTTCCTCGATTACAATCTGGATTCGCTGACGGGTACCTTGTTCTTCAAGAAACCGGTGCCCAGTCGTGACCAGGACTTCAACCCGATCTTTATCATCGCGGAATACGAGTCCATATCCGCAGGTACCGACGACGTCGTCGCAGGCGGACGGGTTTCTGTCCGCACGTCTGACGACCGCCTCGAATTTGGCGTTACGCACATCAATGACGGCACGCAGGGCGCTGAAGCCGACCTGACTGGCGTCGATATGCGTTGGCAGATCAACGAACAGACCACCTTGAAGGCGGAAATCGCCGAGTCCAATGCAACTGTCGGTGGCGTTAGCCAAAGCGGTTCGGCCAAATACGTCACACTTGAGCACAACAGCGAAAATCTCGATGTGCGGGCATTCATTCGCGAGGTTGACGAGAATTTCGGCGTTGGTTACCAATCCGCAGCGGATCGGGGTATTCGCCGGCTAGGTATCGATGTGCGCGCGAAGATTGGTGAGAAATTCTTCATTGAGGGCGAAGCGGGTTGGCAACAAAACCTGCAGACAGAGGATATTCGCAACATCGCGCGGGCAAGAGTGCGCTATGAACGCGATACGTTTACAGCGTCATTCGGTGTATCTCACGCCGCGGACAAATTTGACGATGGCGACACGCGTACGTCCGATCTTGCCGAGATCGATCTGTCGAAAAAGATATTCAACGGCAAGCTCAATTTGCGCGTTGGCGCCAGTACTGAAATTAACAAAGTAGCCGAAAACCTCGATTTTCCAACGCGATTCGTATTCGGCGCCGATTACCGTGTGCGAACCGGTGTGGATCTGTACGCAGAATACGAAGATGCACGCGGTCGGGACATTAAGGCGACGATGACGCGTGTCGGTGTTCGTGCAACACCGTGGGCGCGCGCGCAAATCAATACATCGATGACGCAGGAAATCACAGAATTCGGGCCGCGTTTGTTCGCGAACGTGGGCCTGATTCAGGGATTCCAGCTCAATGAACAATGGTCTTTCGATATCGGTGTGGATCAAAGCAATACGCTGACGGATGCGAACGCGCGCCAGTTAGATCCGGATCGCGAACTCGTGAGCGGCTCGTTTAACGACGATTTCGTCGCTGTGTACGCCGGCGCTTTGTATACAGCGGAATTATGGAGTGTGAATACGCGCATTGAGCATCGAAATTCGGACACCGAAGAGCGCAATTCGATGTTGTTCGGCTGGTATCGGGAACCGACAGCAGGGCACGGCTTGTCCGCAGGGCTAACGATTTTCCGCTCGGAATCGATCTTCGGCGGAGCCATGACCGCTGCCAATCTTAAACTGGGCTGGGCCTACCGCCTGGCGAACAGCAAATGGGCATTCCTCGACCGATTGGACCTGGTCTTTGACGATCTCGAGACGGGCACGAATCGGGAGCGCAGCTGGCGCCTGGTCAATAATTTCAACGCAAATCGTCGCATCGGTGCAGCAACGCAGATGTCCCTGCAATACGCATTCAAGTACGTGCGCAGCGAGTTTGGAACAAACTCGTTTAATGGCTACACCGACTTGATCGGTTTCGACTTGCGCCGCGGCTTGCGGGGTCGCTGGGATGTCGGTGTCAATACCAGCATCTACCATTCATACCAGTCGAAAGTGATCGATTACGGCGCCGGGCTCGACCTTGGTTTCAACCTCGCGACCAATATGTGGCTGACGCTGGGCTACAATTTCATTGGCTTCCATGACGAAGATTTCAGTCAGGCGCGCTACACGGCGCAGGGGCCCTATTTGCGTTTCTCGATTAAAGCGGATCAACAAACGTTGAAGGACATAGCCGGACAGCGGTAACCTTGCCGCGGTGACCGACCTATGCGCATTTTTCGGGGACTCAAGCCCACTTCAGGAACTTCTGCCAGGCTTCCAGCCGCGGGCCGGGCAGGCGTGGATGGCAGAGGCCGTTGCCGAGACCATCGCGAACTTCGACAAGCTTGTCATTGAGGCGGGCACAGGTACGGGCAAGACATTTGCCTATCTTTTGCCGGCGATGATGAGTGGCCGAAAAACCATTATCAGTACGGGCACAAAGGCGCTTCAGGACCAGCTTTATCATCGTGATCTGCCCTTGATCAGCAAAGCCATCGGGCGGCCGATCAAAACAGCCTTGCTAAAAGGTCGCGCAAATTACCTTTGTCTGCATCGTCTTGAACAGATAGACGAGTATTCGCCCGCCCTTGTTGATGACCTGAATAAAATTCGAGAGTGGCGCTATCGAACCAGCAGTGGTGATCGGGCTGAATTGACTGACGTGGCCGAGGATTCGCCGGTCTGGCCACTGGTGACGTCCACTGCCGATAATTGTCTTGGGCAAAAGTGTCCGTTGTATTCGGAATGTCATGTGGCCAAAGCGAGACGAGGTGCGCAGGAGGCCGATCTCGTCGTCGTCAATCATCACCTGTTGCTTGCAGATCTCGCGATGAAGGAAGAGGGATTCGTCGAATTCCTGCCGGATGCCGATGCGATCATCATCGATGAGGCACATTCCTCTCAATCAGGGGAGCTTACACGAACTGTGCATGACACCTTGTCGGATGACAACCTTTCAGAAGATTGGTTGATGCGTCAAATGAAAAGTCGGAAAAAACCTAAAAATTTATGTTATTTTGCATTCACCGCCACACCAAAACATGAAACGTTAGAGAAATTTGGGGAAAAATTACCAAACTGCTCATATAGCCCATTTAGTCTATACTCCATGAAACAAGCTATAGAAGAAGACTTTATTCTTGATGTTCTCACAAATTACACTAAGTATAGAACGTACTTTAAATTAATTAAAAGTGCCGAAAAAGACCCTAGAGTACCAAGAAATCGGGCGTTGTCAACAT
>JADFLJ010000014.1 GCA_022564475.1 Pseudomonadota bacterium | reverse complement strand
TTTGACCGATGAGCTGGTCAACGAAGGCCTGGCACGGGAGGTCGTGCGTTCGATCCAGGAGGCGCGCAAGCAGGCGGGACTGGAGGTGTCGGATCGCATCGTGCTGGGCATCTCGGGCTCGACGGGCATCGAAGCAGCACTGGCCGCGCATCGCGACTATGTGATGAACGAAACGCTGGCGACCGACTGGCGGGTCGATCAGGACTCCCCGTTATTCAGAGAATCGCGCGAACTCGGCGACGAGACGTGGACGATCGAATTCAGCAAGAAGTAGCGCGCGTCGGTGTCGGACCGATCCGGGCGTGCTGAAGTTTGCACTCGAATCTGGCGAAGCCAGATAGCGGGCAGGGGGAGCCATTCAGAGGAAGTACAGCGCAGCGAAGCGAGCCATGTCGATGAGTGGCTCCCCCCTGCCCGCTATCGAGCGAAGCGCGTCGTATTTCGCACACACTTGCGCGCGCTTTCAATTATCTGCTATAAAAACACTGCGCAGGTTCCTGACACGTCAGGGAGAAATCAGGATCGTACGACCCATAGAGGTCGCCGGACTACAGGAGGTAGTCAAACGCCGAGCGTGCGACGCGGTTGAAGGTGCTTTTTGAGAGGGGCTCTTCAGCTGCCAATAAAAACATAAAAACTGGAGTCGAAATGACCTACCAGGTCGAACACTTTTACGCTGCAGTCGCCACACTCGCTGGTGATGGTCATATAAAACATAGACTTATACGTGCTTACCAGGACAACCTGGACAGTATTGATGACCTTGAGTTGCCCATTACGCTTAAGGAAACCTTCGCAGAACTCAAGAGCCGCATGTACACAGTGACGCCGTTGAAGGGCGAAGGCGCGATTCGCGCCTCGGTGCGCAAGATGTCTGCCAGAGAGGCCAGCGCTTGCGCGATCACGATCCTGTCGCTGTACAGCGATATGTTGCAGCTGTCGGATGGTGCGCAAGCGTCGCTGCCGCTGAACGGCGAAGAGGCACAAGTGGTGCCGCCGTTTCTCGTTAAATCAGTCTCCTGACAGTTAAAAAATAGGGGTCGAACCGAGGTTTTTGAAAAAACCTCGGTTCGACCCCTATTTTTGATCCTTAATCGGGTAGTACACGTAGGTCAGCAGGTCGGCCTCATCGATCTTGGTGGGGTCGCTGACGTAGGATTCCCAGGAATCTCCGTTGCGCTTGATGTCCAGCGCCGCCAGGTAGGCCGCAATCTTGCGATGCGTGCTGCTGAGCGCCCGGTAGCTGCCCACATGCCGAACCCGAATGATCGTTCCCCCGTAAGTGCTTCCGAGCCGAACCCCGGCATTTTCCCGCGGTGTCGATGCGCTGACGCCGCGCACCGGGATGGCGGAGTCGAAGCGTAATTCGGCACCGCTGAACGCGCGTGCGATAGACATCGGTGCTCCCGCCTCGGCCAGTCCGTGCGCATCGATGAAGTTCAGTACCTCAAAAAACGCCGCCCCCATGGCTGCGGACGTCGCACCCGGCGCGGGTGCAGAGGTCGTGCGCACATAGGCAATGTCGACGGGTTCGACCACCAGTCTTTCGATCTTGATGTCGGCGAAGTCAGCTCGTGGCAGGCTTTCTGCCAGGTCGCGAAGATTCTCGACGCTGGCTTCAAACTCCTTGCGAATAATGCCGGACACCATGATGCCAAAATAACGGCCGATGACGTTCAGGCCGTAGTCGTGTTCGAAGCCCCAGCGAACGCGCGTGAAGCCGACGCCGTCTTCAAGTTCAAACCAGGTCCTGCTTTCGCCCGCATCGCCTGCATTGATCGTTGTTTCGACGAACTCGTTCGGCTGACTGGCCGTGATTGACTGCGTGCCGCTGCCGACAATAATGCCATCCCACGTGATCGTGGAGCCAAGGCCGCGTTCGTGGCCCGAGAAGACGACTTTGGCGTTCGGATCCGTTACCGCGACGGGTGCCCAGAGGTCCTGGCGCCGCATGCTGTTCACGAGGGCGAAAACCGTCGCCCGCGGGGCATCGATATCGGCCGTGACGACAAATCGACTGTGGCTCGGCAGCAGAAAACCGCCCAGCAATATCAGCGCGACAAATGCGCCAACTCCGTACAACACTTTTTGCACTTCAGGTATCCAATTCCGTGACCGGAGCGGATTATTCCACAGTTTGCGACGGTACAATGCGCCCATGAATATTGCCCGGACAAAAAACCTGCCGATCGGTATTTTCGATTCCGGTGTCGGTGGACTCACGGTGCTCAAGGCACTGCGCGAGGCGCTGCCAAACGAAGATCTGATTTATCTTGGCGATACGGCACGTCTGCCCTACGGCACGAAAAGCCCTGCCTCGATCGCGCGTTATGCCTGTCGCGCGGCCGGACACCTGCAGGAGCAGGGCATCAAGCTGCTCGTGGTGGCCTGTAACACAGCGTCGGCCGTGGCACTGGATGCCTTGCGCGAGCAAATGCACCCATTGCCGGTTATTGGCGTTGTTGAGCCCGGCGCGATGGCGGCCGTCAAGGCAAGACCGCGCGGCTCCCATCTGGTGCTGGCCACAGAGGCGACGGTCCGGCTCGGTGCCTACCGGCATGCGATTGAGGCGCTTGATGAGGAGGCGAGTGTGACGGAGCTGGCCTGCGAACTGCTGGTGTCGCTGGCGGAGGAGGGCTGGCTGGACGGTGACATCGGCGTTGACATCCTGCGGCGCTATCTGGATGGGCTCGACGATGACCGGCGGCAACCGGATTGCGTCATCCTGGGTTGCACGCATTTCCCATTGCTGCGTGACACGATTGCTGCGGTCATTGATGACGCTACTGTGATCGTCGATTCGGCCAGTACGACGGCCGTAGTCGCGGCAGCTGCGCTGTCTGACCTGGGCTTGCTGAACACGCAGACGGAACCCGGAGCGCTGACGCTGCTGGCGACCGACGGAGCGACACGCTTTGCCCGCGTGGGCGGGCAATTCCTCGGCGAAGACCTGAGCCCCGACGATATTCGCATAGTTGACCTGTAGGCCACCGGCCAGCCATGCAATAATCGGCGGTCACGTATCTGAGAGGCATACCTGTGATCCCACGAATTCTTGTGCGCGCATTCGGCGCGGCTTTGGCGGCTATGATGCTTGTTTCCTGCACGCAGGAAGCTCCAACCGAGGCGGCAGCGCTGCTCACCGTGGTTGAGCCGCGACCCGAGATATACGCCGAGTTCACGTTGACGGCAGACCTGAGCCATCTCACTGACAATCAGCGTGAGATGATCAAGCTGCTCATCGACGCGTCGCAGATTATGGATGACCTCTACTGGCGCCAGACCTACGGTGATGACTACCAGACCTGGCTGTCATCGATCGGTATCGACGAAGTGCGCGAATTTGCAGAGCTCAATTACGGTCCCTGGGATCGACTCGATGCCGACAAGCCCTTCATCGAAGGCGTTGGTGCCAAGCCTCTGGGCGCGAACTTCTATCCGACGGACATGAGCAAGGAAGAGTTTGACGCAGCCTATCTGCCCGGGAAGAAGGGTCTGTATTCCTTGCTGCGGCGTGACGAGGCCGGTGAGCTGAAAATCCTGCCCTACCACATCGCCTACGCGGCAGAACTGCAACAGACGGCGGATATCCTGCGCGCAGCGGCGACGCTGGCCGAAAGCCCGGAATTTTCAACCTATCTGAAGTTACGCGCTGTGGCGCTGGTGAGCGACGAATTCCAGATCAGCGACATGAACTGGATGGACATGAAAGACAACGACATTGATGTTGTCATTGGACCGATCGAGACCTACGAAGACGGCCTGTTCGGAATTCGCGCGGCCTACGAATCCTTTGTCCTGATTAAAGACAAAGCATGGAGCGACCGTTTGAGTCGCTACACCGATTTTCTTCCGGCCTTGCAGGAAGGCCTGCCGGTCCCGGACGAATACAAGTGGGAAACACCGGGTACGGATTCCGACCTGAATGCCTACGAAGTCATCTACACCGCGGGGCAAGCGAACGCCGGATCCAAGACCATCGCAATCAACCTGCCAAATGACGAAGAAGTGCAGCTCGCCAAGGGTACGCGGCGTCTGCAGCTCAAGAACGCGATGCAGGCCAAATTCGACATGATTCTTGAGCCGATTGCTGACGAACTCGTCGGCGAATCGCAACGCCGGCACGTCACCTTCGATGCGTTCTTCGCGAACACGATGTTCCATGAAGTCGCGCACGGGCTCGGCATTAAGAACACGATCGACGGCACCCGCAGAGTGCGCGAAGCGCTGGTCGACCTGGCATCGTCAATCGAAGAAGGCAAAGCCGATGTGCTGGGCCTGTACATGATCACCGAGCTCAACAAGCAGGGCGAACTCGGCGACGTGGAGATCATGGACTATTACGTTACATTCATGGCCAGCATCTTCCGCTCAACGCGTTTCGGCGCGAGCAGCGCCCACGGCAAGGCCAATATGGTGCGCTTCAATTTCTTCACGGAAATGGGCGCCTTCCTGCGTGACGCGGAGACCGGCAAGTACACGGTTGACTTTGAGGCGATGCAAAACGCGATGACGGAGCTGTCGCGGCTGCTATTAACGCTGCAAGGTGACGGCGACTACGAGGGTGCTGCGGAGCTGACAAATACCAAAGGTGTCATTGGCGCGCAGTTGCAGGCGGATCTTGATCGCCTGACCGCGGCCGGCATCCCGGTGGACATTGTGTTCAAACAAGGGGTGCGCGAGCTGGGGCTCGATTAGGTTCGACCACGCGCGACGAGCGCCGACAACAGCAAAGACGGGGACAAATCATGAAATTACTCACTCACGCCATGCTGGCGGGCATCATTCTGCTATTGGCGGCCTGCGGTGGCAGTCAGCAGGAAACCGCGGCAACTGAGGAGGCGCGCCAGCCATGGGCTGAATTCGCGGCGGCGAGCATTGACGAGTACTACCGCAAGAATCCGGAGTCTGCTGTCGATGCCGGCCTGCACGAGTATGACGGCCTGGCATCCGATTACAGCCTTGCAGCGCTTGCTGAATACCTGGCCTGGCTGGGCAGCGTCATCGATGCGGCATCGGCCTACGACGATCTGGACGGTATCGAAGCCTTCGAACGGGACTATCTCGTGCAAGCCCTCAGAGGGGAGCGCTGGTACCTCGGTGAATCCGGTTTTGTACGCAACAATCCGGTCTTATACGCGGGCTCATTGAGATTCAGTGTGTACGTTGACCGCGAGTATGCGCCACTCGAGGAGCGCATCGTCGCGTACACCAACTACATGTCGAACGTGCCGCGAATCCTCACCCAGATGCGGGAAAACCTGGTCACGCCAATGCCGTTGCCCTACGTCGAGACGGCGTACCGGATCTTCAGCGGACTGGGCGGCTATCTGCGGACAACGGTGCCGGAATTATTCGCGGCCGTTGACGATGAAGCGTTGCAGCAACAATTTGCCGCCGCGAACGACGCGGCCGTACAAGCCGTAAATGAAGCGGCCAATTGGCTAGACGGTCATCGGGCAGCCGCGACCGACGACTTTGCGCTCGGCGAAGACAAATTTCTGGCCATGCTGCGTGAAACTCAGGGCGTCGACATTTCGATGGCGGATCTCAAAGCTGCGGGCGAGGCGGACCTGGAGCGCAATCTCAATATGCTGAACGAGGCCTGCGCCGAGTTTGCACCCGGTGCGAGCACGCAGGATTGCGTGCTGCAGGTGCAGGCCAACAAGTCGCCCGAAGGTGCGGTTGGCGGTGCCAGACGCCAGCTGCCGGGATTGAGGAAGTTCATCGAAGACAATGACATCGTATCGATCCCGGGCACTGAGGATGCGCTGGTTGCGGAGTCGCCGCCGCATCGTCGATTCAACGCTGCGTACATCGATATTCCGGGCCCGTTTGAGTCAGGTTTGCCGTCTGTGTATTACATCGCGCCACCGAATCCTGAATGGAGCGAGGAAGACCAGCTTGCCTATATTCCGGGTGAAACCGACTTGTACGCGATTACGGTCCACGAGGTGTGGCCGGGCCACTTCCTGCAGTTTCTGCACGCAAATCGTGCTGAGAATAATATCGGCCAGCACTTCAGCACCTATACGTTTACCGAAGGCTGGGCGCATTACACCGAGCAGATGATGGTCGATGCAGGTCTGGGTGACGGTGACCCCGAGGTTCGTATCGGACAATTGCTGAACGCCTTGCTGAGAAACGTACGCTATATCTCGGCCATCGGACTCCACGCGGAAGGCATGTCAGTTGATGACAGCCAGCAGTTGTTTGAAGAAAAAGGCTTTCAGGATTTTGGTAACGCGGTGCAACAGGCGAATCGCGGTACCTTCGATCCTGGCTACTTGAACTACACGCTCGGCAAACTCATGATCAACAAGCTGCGCAGCGACTGGACGACAGGTCGTGGCGGTCGCGAAGCATGGGGCGAATTTCACGACCTGTTCCTGAGCTTTGGATCACCGCCGATTCCGCTGATTCGCAAGCAAATGCTGGACGACAGCTATACGGGTGATGCGGCACTATTGCCGAACTAGAAGCCTCGCTACAGCAAATCTTCTTTGGCGAGATAGGGCAGCTTGTTGCCGATCAGCGTTGTGAGGAAGAGCGTGGTTCGCGTTTCGAGCACGCCTGTCATCATCGGATAGCGTGCGTCGGGGTCCTGCAGGTTCATGAGGACTTCGCCGTCGCCCGTGATTGCAATGACGTGCGATGAGAGTTCTGCTTTTGGCTGCAGGAACACAGGCACCCGCAGCATCATTTTGCGAACAAACGGCGACGCTGAAAAATCGTCGAGTATCTTTTTGCGCGGCGCCACGAGACCGACCCAGAAGCGGCCGTTCAGTCCGTTGTTAATATTGTCCGGAAAGCCCGGCAGATTGTCGATGATGACCTCGCTCTGGCCGGCCTTCGGTCCCTGCAACCAGTATCGGTGAATGCGGTAATTGCCGGTTTCAGCGACCAGCAGATATTGTTGATCCTCGCTGACGGCGATGCCGTTGGCGAAATTCAAGCCGTCCATGATCACGCGCGCGACGCCCGTGTCGGGCTTGTACTCGACTACGAATCCGTTGCCACCGTGTTCCAGCATGTCGAGCACGCTGCCTCTTAGCGTGCCGTTCGAAGCGACAGTGCCGAACTTGGTCGAGGCTTCGGAAAGATAAATCCTGCCGTCCGCAGCAACGGCGATGTCATCGGCCAGGACCAGCGGTTTGCCATCCACTTCACTGAAGACAAGGCTGACTTCACCGCGGGTGGAAATGCGTTGCACACCAAATATGGCATTCGCGACGAGCAGTGAGCCGTCGGCATCAAACTCGAGTCCCAGGGGCCGGCCGCCAGGCCGTGCGAAAACCTCCACCGGGCCACCGCTGGTTGGTATTTTCAAGATCTTGCCGTCGTCAGTCGAAACGTAGAGGAAGCCGTCGGGGCCCAAGGCGACGTCCTCCGGCCCCGTGTGTTCACCAAGGTCGATGGCGCGCGCTTTCTTCAATACGTCGTTGCGCTCGAAGACGCCGGAGAGGCCGCGGTCGACGGGTGCATCCCAGGCGACGGGGTCGATCGGTACAGGCCACGCGATGAAATACAGCAGCATCGCGGTGACGAAGATTATCGCAAAAGTCGATTTTTTCACGAAGTCGGCGTCTATCGCTTGGCGTCAATCATTTGCAGGAACTCTGCGCGAGTACGCGCGTCTGTACGAAACAGGCCGAGCATGCGGCTGGTTACCATCGACACATTGGATTTGTGGACGCCGCGCGTCGTCATGCACTGGTGAGAGGCTTCGATCACCACGCCGACGCCTTTCGGTGCGAGAACGTCCCAGATGCAATTGGCGACCTGCGCCGTCATTTTTTCCTGCACCTGGAAACGGCGCGCGAATGCCTCGACGACACGCGCCAGTTTGCTGATGCCAACGACCTTGTTGTTCGGGATGTAACCGACATGCGCGTGACCGATGATCGGTGCCATGTGATGTTCGCAATGGGATTCGAATTCGATATGGCGCAAGACGATCATCTCATCGTAGCCGTCGACTTCCTCGAACGTTCGCGTGAGAAAACCCACAGGGTCCTCTTTGTAACCGCTGAACCAGTCTTCGTATGCACGCGCGACGCGCGCGGGCGTGTCGACAAGGCCTTCGCGGCGAGTGTCTTCGCCGGCCCACAGCAGTAAGGTGCTGACAGCTTCTTCAGCCTGCTTGCGGCTGGGTTTACGCGGTTTTGGTTGACGGCTTGGGTTCTTGGCCACGGTGTTCCTGCTGGGTACCCGAATCTGGAGAGACTGGATACTACCGGGATTGGCAGCTCACGCCAGTCCCGCCGATGCTGCAGTAGCCGCCCGGGTTCTTCGCGAGATATTGCTGGTGATACTCCTCGGCCGAATACCAGGTATCGAGTGGCAGGATCTCGGTTGTGACCTTGCCAAAGCCCGCATCGCCCAGTGCGGCCTCGTAGTCCTGCCGCGAGCGCAGCGCTGCCGTTAGTTGCACGTCGTCAGACGTGTAAATCGCAGACCGGTATTGGCTGCCGACGTCGTTGCCCTGACGCATTCCCTGTGTCGGGTCATGACTTTCCCAGAAGATGCGCAACAGGTCGTCGAAACTGACTTTGGATGGGTCAAAGACTACGCGAACCACCTCGGCGTGGCCCGTGTTGCCAGTGCAGACAGCTGCGTAAGTCGGATCGGCCGCGCTGCCGCCCGCGTAGCCAACGGACGTGGAATACACGCCTTCGGTCGCCCAAAAGCGACGTTCCGCACCCCAAAAACAGCCCAGCCCGAAAACCGTTTGTTCGAGATTGTCGGCATACGGTCCCTCAAGCGGGTTGCCGTTGACAAAGTGCGTTGCCGGCTCGCGTGTATTCATCGAGCGTTGGCCTTTGCCTCGGCCTTCTCGGCTTCCTCTTCGCGCAGTTCGTCGAGGTCTTCCTGCAGATAATAGAACGTATGCGAGAAGGGCAGGTTGTGTGTATCGACCGCTAATCCGTCTTCATACCGCGGTCTGAAAACCTGGCTGCGAATTTTGCGTTGTACGAGTCGGTGCAGATCGTCGTAGTCGGTGGGCGTGGTTTCTACGATCTCTAACTCTATCACCCGACCGTGCGAGCTAACGCCATACGTTGCAATGATCTGACCTTCACGCAGGCTGCTATTTTGCATTTGGCGATCGGCTCGCGTGGCCTTGCCGACGAACTGCGGAATAGGGAAGTTCGTGATCGGCGTTATCTGTTCAAGCGCTGCCCGTCGTTCTGCCAGGCGATCTTCCTCGGCCGACAGAATGTTCCACGCATCTACATAGGCCCTGCGTGCGCGATTTTGTTCGGCTCGGAAAATATAGTAATCCCCAATCGCAAGCTTTGCCTTTGACAGCAATACCCAGTCGGAATCGGGATTTTCCTCGGCAATTCGTACAGCTCGTTTCAGATAAATTTCGCCTGTCGAAGCGGTTGCACTCTGGTAGGTCGTGGACCGTGACTTATCGACCGAAAAATAGGAATGTCCAAGTTTCAGCAACGGCTGAATCAGTGTGATGTCGTTTTTACCCGCCATCGTTTCGATGATGCGAATAATGCGTCGGTAAGTGGCACGCTCGTCGAGGATGTAGCCCGTCCTGTTTTGCCAATCCGCGCGTCGAAATAATGCCGGTATCATTTTCTGCGAGTTGTTCTGGAAATGCCGCACGCTCAGTGCGTAGATCATGTCCTGATTATTCTTCGCGTCCTCGGTTTCACCCATTCGCAGGTTGGTTTCCGCGAGCATTTCCAGGATGTCGATTTGATCGAGGTTATGCGGCCCTTCATTGACGTGGCTGATGTGCACTGCACGCTCCAGCGTTCGCGATGCCAGGCCGAGTTTGCCGGAGCCAACTTGCGCTGCGCCCAGCCCAAGCAAAGGGTTGATCAGCATGTCGCTAAGCATGTTTTCGTTGTCCTCAAAGATATCGATTGCGACGCTGAAGTTTTGTTCGGCGGCTTCGAATTCCTTTGTTTTGTGTTGCACGATAGCAAGATTGATGAGGGCCTTACCCGTATCGTTTGACGTGGGTCCGGTCTCACGGATGGCCATCTCTATGATTCGTTTGGCGGAGTTTTCAGCCTCATCGAGCGAGTCGGCGCTCAACAGCTCTTTGTAGCGCTGGAACTCGATCATCATCAATTCGTAGTCGTCGAGCGGCTCTGCAAATTCAGGCGGTCCTGTATCTGCGTCCGGGTCCTGCGCAAACGCGATATTCGCGCAGAATATCGACGCGAGGGCGGCAAATGCTGTGACTTCGATGAAATTCATGGCCTTAAACAAGAGACTCTTTTTCGCTGCGGTAGTTCGTGCGCCAAACGCATACGCGGCCTGGTCACTATACCGGCTGCGGCGTGCAGCGTGTAGACATAGACCCGTCAGAACGGCCGCTTGTTACAATCGATCGCTAGTTGAGAACCCGATAACCGCGTCCGGCCAAACAGCGCTTGAAAACGCGTTGCTTGTCGCGATCGGCGTCGAGCCCGGATCGTGTGCCGCCGTACAGCGCTCCGTAGGCGGCGCCTTCGCCCACATCGTTGCCGATCGCGCCAGCGATGGCGCCGACAGCAGCGCCTGTCGAGGCGCCCCTGGCGACACCCTTGGCCATGACGATTTCATCGCTGTAAGCCTCGCATTCCTCCCAGTCCTGTGCCAGTGCGTCGGGATTAACCCCCTTCATATCGATGATCGGGTCGGGGTGCGCTGCGCAACCTGCCAGGGCGGCAGCGAGAATCGTCAATACCGTTGGGAGTGAGCGTGTCAGGTTTCTGCGCATGATGAGTTCCCAGCTGGGCGGAATTACGGACTATTATAACGCCTGCAACTAGCGTTCGTTGACAAGGACGTAGCTCAACCATGGCATCGGACTCCCACAACTCGACGGCTCGTGCAATTTTGTACGCGTTTATCGCCAATTTCTGCATTGCGATTGCCAAGACATGGGCCGCAATGTTTACGGGGTCCGGCAGCATGCTCGCCGAGGCTATCCACTCCTATGCCGATACATTCAACCAGGTACTGCTGTATCTGGGCCTGACACAGGCTAAAAAAGCACCCGATGCCGAGCATCCACTCGGTTACGGCAAGCTCAGCTACTTCTGGAGTTTTATCGTCGCGATCCTGCTGTTCAGCCTGGGTGGCCTGTTTTCAATCTACGAAGGTGTGCACAAGCTGCAACACCCCGAAGAGTTATCCAATCTATGGGTCGCAATTCTTGTCCTCGTGCTGGCGATATTTCTGGAAGGGTTCTCGTTATTCGGCGCGTTGCGCGAAATTCGATTATTGCGTGGCTCAAGGTCGTTGCGCGAGTGGCTGAAACACACACGAAATTCAGAGCTTGTTGTCGTATTGGGTGAGGATGTCGGCGCGCAACTTGGCCTGGTTCTCGCGCTGTCATTCCTGATAATCGCCGACGTCACGGGTGATCCGATGTACGACGCGCTGGGCTCGATCAGCATCGGCGTAGTGCTCATCGTAATTTCAGTATTCGTTGCGTGGCGGATCGGATCTCTGCTGGTCGGCCGTTCGGCCGACCCCGAGATTCAGGCCGTGATCGATGACGTCATCGCCACCCACAAAGAGATCGAACGCGTGTTCAATACGATCACGATTCAGTTTGGTCCCGATACGATGCTGGCTGCCAAGATCAAGATGCGGAGTGGCATGAGCATCGACGAGGCCGTCGCCAGCATCAACGCGCTCGAGCGTGAACTCAAAGCGCGTGTGCCGAATTTAAAGTGGAGCTTTATCGAGCCCGACAACAGCGACTGATTTAGTCGCCAACTTTGTAAAGATGCACGTCCCGTTGCGGGAACGGGAATGAGATGCCTTCCTTAGTCGAAACGTTTTTTGATGGCTTCGGTCATGTCCCACTTAACGGCAGAGTAGTCTGCCGTGGCCACCCACGAACGGACGATGAAATTGACGCTGCTTTCGGCCAGCTCGGACACAGCGATTTTCGGCGGCGGGTCTTTCAGAACGCGATCATCCGCTGCGATAATCTCTTCCAGCGTCTTGCGCACCTTGTCGAGGTCGTCGTCGTAGCTGACGCCAATTACCATGTCGACGCGGCGCGTGTCGTTCGCGGAGTAGTTCGTGATGATGCTGTCCATGATCTGGCTGTTCGGCACGATCACTTGCTTGTTGTCACCGGTCTTGAAAACAGTCGTCATGATCTGCACTTGCTCAACAGTACCGGTGATACCGGCAGCTTCAACGAAGTCACCGACCTTGTATGGCCGAAACAGGATGATCAATACGCCGGACGCGAAATTCGATAGCGATCCTTGTAAGGCCAGACCGACAGCCAGGCCTGCAGCACCGAAAATAGCAATGAATGCGGTTGTTTGAATACCGACTTGTCCGATTGCGGCAATGATCACGATGATCAGCAAGGCTGAGTTCACCAGGTTGCAAATAAATTTCTCGAGCGTTTTATCTACGTTATTTTTTTGCATGCCTTTGCTGATCATGCGTACCAGCATGCGAACGGCGAAGCGCCCTACAAAAAATATAAGAAGCGCGAGTCCCAGATCAATGCCGAATGCCAGGCCATCTGTTTGCAGGAATTCAATAATCATGTTGATGTCTGCGCCATTGGGAATTCTCTGGGAAATTTTTCGTTTTTAATATTACGCGGATTTACGGTGGCCGCTGAGAATCAGCCAATTGCCAGCCAGAGTTAACAGAATGCCGACTGTCGCGACTGGCGTCCAGTGATAGTTTTCAAACAGCGTTGACATGACTAATGCAACAACCGGAAACATCAGGCTGCTGTACGCGGCGCGCGCAGAACCGATGCGGCGTATCAACGCGAGATAACAGCCGAAGGCCACGGCAGAGCCGAAAATCGCGAGATACAGGAGCGACAACACATAGGCCGTCGTTGCGGAAAAATTGAACGGTCGATCGAGGCCTGAAGAAATAAGCAGGGCGAGTATCGACGCAAATGCCATTGCGTGCGCATTCACGGCGATGACCGGTAGTTCACGTCGTGTATTAAGCACGGCGCACATGTTGCCCAGGGATGCGATCGTCGTGGCGACAAGCACCAGCCCGATGCCGGCTACGGTCCTGTCTGCGAGACTCAAGCTGGCCACTTCGGGCCAGAAGATCATAAGGATTCCGCCGATGCCGAGTACTGCGGCAATCGATAATCGGCTGTCGATTCGTGTGCCGAAAAACAATCGATCGAACATGGCGTTAAGCGGCAGGATCATCGTAAATACGACGGCGACCAGGCCCGATGTAATTCGTGCAGTTCCGTAATAGACGAAAAAATAGTTAATACAAAACAGCAATGCGCCTTGCAGGAAAATAATCGGCAGCGTGTGAGTTGGCACTGCGAGTTTGCGGCGTGACACGAGTGCAAAAACATACAAAGCGATCGCCGCCATACCGAAGCGGTACGCGACAGATACTTCCGGCGCAACGACGCCAAGCTGATAGGGAATCGCCGCCCACGTCGAGCCCCAGATCAGCACGACGATCGCATAAAGAACCAGATTATTGACCGGGAACTCCCTGACCGCCGGGTTGAAAGCGAAAAATTCGGTAAGGTTGATTGTCCTCAATGTGCTCGCGGGATTGCAGCACCAATTCGGACAGCGCGCTGTCGGATACATAGATCCATCCATCGGGGCCAAAGCTCAGCGAGTCGGGCCAGCGTATCGCGTCGGAACGAATCAGCGTTTTTGCTTGCCTGTCGGGGCCGACGATATGGATGGAATTGTGTTCAATGTCGGTCACGTACACGTAGCCGCCGAGGTCGATACTGAGCCCATTGCTGAGTGGCTTCGTGGCATAGCGCTCAACGCGCCTGGCGAGCTGTACGGCGGGCAGGGATTCATTCAACAGATCCTCAAGGCGCACTCGATACAGCCCGGAGCCACTGATCGCACCGAAATACAACCAGTCGGGACCGAGCGCGATACCGTCGACACCGCCGCGCAAATTGATGATGCCTCCGAGGAACGACATCGTGCGGTTTTTGCTGCGAATGATGAAGTTTTCGGCCGCGACCGACACGTCACGCTCGAGCAAGCGCCGGGCGCTGCCCGTGGCAATGTCGTAGACAATGATTGCCGGGCTCTTACGCCAGTAACTTGCGTCGCTAATGATGATTGTCTTGCCGTCGGCACTGACCTGCAGGTCGGATAACAGCGACCCGGCCGGTGCGATATCGCTCGAAAAACGCTCGTCATGGATGAGCTTTCCGGATGCGAGATCAAATGCGAGTAATCGCGGCATGCGCAGTCCGTGATTGCCGTGATCAATGGTCCAGAGTCGGCTCTGCCGGTCGATAACAAGGCCAAGCACGGTGTCGAACAACTTGAGTTGCGAGCCGATGTCGGGAAACGGGACCGCGGCGCCGCTGACGTACTCGAGCAGGCGATTGCCCTGTGGTCGAGACTCCGGGTGTACGGTGAAAAAGACTCGACCACCTGCGCTTACAGCAACATTGCCAATCGGCTCAGGATATGCGAGCACCTCTTCGATCATGCTGCTGCTGAGTATGGGCGTTGACGAAAGATCCGGGTACGGGTCGCCGCCACCGTAGCGTATCCATGCAACCGTGGTGAGTACGATCGTCAGTACGACGAAAAACAGCAGAATCTTTTTCATTGTTAACTGCTGGGCCTGATTTAAGCGAGGATTTCCCGGCGGCGATTCTACATGATTGAGATCGCCGGATGGTGGGAAAGCCCGATAATCCAGGCCAATGCGATGACGCTGATCGCTGCAATGCCGAACAGCCATTGCACGCGGGGCAACGTGACCGCGCCGGCGGCAAGCGTCATCAGCATGCCGCCGCCGAAACCACTCAGGAATCCCATCAAGTGCGCACCGATGTCGGTGTTGGCATCGCCTGTACCCGTGTACATGAGCAATGCGAGACCGCCGATGATCGGGCCGAAACGATATGCCCAGCGCTCCTGCGACATCAGTTTTGCGCGCCATACATAACCGGCAACCAGCCCCAGCGCGGCAAACACCGCTGTCGACGCGCCAATTGAGCGATGCGCGGAATCGAGTAATAAGGTATTGAGCAAATTGCCAAAAACAGCTGTCGCCAGAATGCTGAACCAGGCGACGCCTGAGCCGAGCAGGCGACCTGCAAACAAGCCGAACAGGGCTCCGAATACGAGGTTGCCGACAAGATGTTTTACGCTGGAGTGCAGCGTCAGCGCCGTCACTAATCGCCACCATTGCCCGTCGCGTATCAGCTCGCCGTCAATGCGTCCCGCCGCAAGCCAGTTCTCACCAAAGGCGCCGTTGCCGGCAAACCACGCGACGATGCAGACCACGAGTGTGTAGCCGAAGATGCCCGGCATCGCATCGTGATTCGGAATTTGTCTTGCCTGCTTGCGAACGGGCGGCGTATTTTCCTCTTCGTATTGCCGCAATTCGGCAGCGGCGGCGCCGGAATATTCGGCCGGTACGACAAGCGCGCAACCTTCCTGATCATGAACGATGTCGAAAGGAATGCTCACGGCCGTCAGGACCAGTGCGCGATCAGAACAGGCACTGTTGTTGCGGCTTTCAAACACGACGCGCCAGTCGTCCGTCATGCAACAGGCCCGTCAGTGTGGATATGCAAAGTTGTGACAGTAATCAGCATCGATAGGGTTTAAGCTCTGTAAGCAACCGATATAGTGTCGGTCAGAGGAGTTTCAATGAGGCAGTTTATAGCAGTGTTGTGCCTGACGTTGATTGCTGGCGCAACGGATGCTGATGTCATGAGTGCCGGTCCCGGTGGATTTACGATCGAACACGAGGTGGTGATCGACGCCGATCGCGCGCGTGTCTGGCAGGCTGCTGTCGACGAGATAGGGCAGTGGTGGCACGACGATCATACGATTTCAGGGGACGCCGGCCGCATGAGTATTGATGCGCGGCCAATGGGCTGTTTCTGCGAAAACCTGCCCGGGCATGACGGCGTGGTGCATCTCGTCGTCACGTCGGTCAGTCGCAATGTCATGTTGCGACTGACGGGTGGCCTCGGTCCCCTGGGACTGATGGGCGTGAACGGCAACATGACCTGGGAGTTCTTTGACGACGAGCTGGGAACGCGCGTCAAGTGGACGTATGCCGTTGGCGGTTATCGAGAAGGCGGTCTTGACGGTATTGCCGTGCCCGTAGACTACGTTCTGGGCGCAGCGCTTGGCCTTTTGCAAGCCCATGTCGAACAACAAGACATGGACGACGCAGGCCTTGACTGACAAGGGCTTCGCGCGGCCGTCGTCAACGGTCATCTTGCTGCGCGAGGGTTCTGACGAACCCGAATTGTTCATGGTGCAACGGCATGCTGACGCATCGTTTGGTGCGGCCTATGCGTTCCCGGGCGGGGTCATGGATGCAAGCGATTCCGAAGGGCACGAATACTGCGAAGGCCGCACGGCCGCTGCTGCGAACACGGCGTTGGGTCTTGAGAGCGGCGGGCTGAACTATTTCGTGGCGGCAATTCGTGAATTGTTCGAGGAGACCGGCGTGTTGCTGGCGACGCACGATGTTCCGGATGACGAGCTGGTGTCGTCACAAGCTCATCTGAACAGCGGCTCGCTGACGTGGAACGAATTTATAAACGAGCACGATTTGCGCCTGCATTGTGACCAGTTGCGCTACTTCAGTCACTGGATAACGCCGGATGAACTGCCAAAGCGCTATACCACTCGTTTTTTTATCGCGGAGTTGCCGACGGGGCAGCTTGCACATCATGATGAGCGTGAGCTAACCGATTCGAAATGGATCACGGCGACCAACGCTTTGCGGGCAGGTAAGAACGGTCTGATGACATTGCATTTCCCAACGCGAAAAACTCTGGAGAGTCTGGCAGAGCATCACAGTGTTGCTGCACTGCTGACCTGGGCGAGTGAGTGTGAGGCACGTGGCGTAACGCCGACGCAACCGGCCAAACCGGGCGAATTGCCGTGACCGACTTCGGACCGGTCATGCCAGCCTTCGCCGAGCTCGCGGACGGGGTCCGGCGTATCGTCGCCCCCAATCCGTCGATGATGACAGGGCCGGGTACCAATACCTATCTCATTGGCAAAAGTGAAATCGCCGTCATTGACCCGGGACCACTGTTGACTGATCACATTGCCGACATCCGCGACAAAGCCGGTGGCGATATTCGCTGGATACTGGCAACGCACTCGCATCCCGATCACTCTCCGGGCGTTGCCCGACTCGCTGAGTTGACAGGTGCCGACGTGCTGGGTATGCCGGCGCCAAACGGAGAGCATCAGGACAAAAGTTTTCACCCGACCCGGGTCCTGTCGGACGGCGATATACTTGAGACGGATGAGTTCGTGATCCAGGCGATTCATACGCCGGGCCATGCGTCGAATCATTTGTGTTATCGACACGCGGCGACAAACTGGATAATGACAGGCGACCATGTCATTGACGGCGCGACTGTGGTCATCGATCCGCCCGACGGCAACATGACTCACTACCTGGAATCATTGCAAAAACTGAAGGCGCTTAGGCCGGCTGCCTTATTGCCGGGTCACGGCGCTCGCATCGATGATCCTGATGCTGCGATCGACTGGATCATCCAGCACCGCCTTGAGCGAGAAGAGAAGGTGCTCGCGGCAGTCAAAGAGAACCCACATCTGACGACGCGGGAACTCGTGCCCTATGTGTACCAGGACGTGCCGGAGAAACTGTTTGCCTGGGCAGAGCGCTCGTTGCAGGCGCACCTGATCAAACTTGAGGCGGATCTGTCGACGACGATGGAAACAGGCCGCTGGAAAATCATCTAATAAAAGGGGTCGAACCCACTGCTGTCCCACTTAGCATAAAGAAAAAGGCCTGATTCAAGTGCTCTTGTTACAATGGTGTTGTGAGACAACCTATTGATAACAGGAGAGGAATCAGGCCATGGCTTATCATAACAGCGTACTTTCCCAGTTACTAAAATTGCTGCCGCGACTTGCATTCGAGAAGCAGGCCAATCGTGTTGATGGCAAGCGTCGCAGCGATGCTTTGTCACGCTGGTCGCAGTTTGTGGCACTGACGATTGGCCAGTTGGGCGGTCGCCGGAGTTTGCGGGACATTGAGGCGACGGTGCGCAGTCAGCGGCACCACCGTTACCACCTCGGCAGTCAGTCGAGCAGCCGCTCGGCGCTGGGTCGGGCGAACGAGCAGTTGGATTATCGGTTTTATGAGGGCTTGTTTCAAAGCCTGTACCAGCTTTGCATGGGCAACCGGCGGCGCCATGGGTTCCGCTTCAAGAACAAGCTTTTTTCGCTGGACGCATCATTGATCGATGTGTCGATGAAAGTGTTTCCATGGGCAATACCGAGAACGCCGTGATGACGCAAATAATGGCCGCCATGTGCGTGTATTTACTGTTGGCCTTTCTCAAATTCCAATCGAAGATCGACAAATCTCTGCAGCAAATAATACGCCTACTACAACTAAATCTTTTTACCAGGCGATCCTTGCTCGACCTCTTGCAGCCTCCTGATCAACCGGGCTTGCCACCACCGCAGCTAAAACTCGCGCTGGTGCGAAATTAAGTGGGACAGCAGTGACTCTGACCCCTTTTATTGTTGAACTGCGGCCCAATTCAGAATAGCGTACCCGCTCCGGAAGCAAATGGTTGGTTAAATGACGTTCGTTGTCACCGAGGCCTGCATCAAGTGCAAGCTGACAGATTGTGTAGAAGTTTGCCCCGTGGACTGTTTCCACGAGGGGCCGAACTTCCTCGTCATTGATCCCGACGAGTGCATCGATTGCACGCTGTGTGAACCTGAATGCCCGGTTGAAGCGATCTTTTCCGAAGACGAATTGCCCGCCGGGCAGGAAAAATTCCTCGAACTCAATACCGAGCTCTCGCAGCAGTGGCCTGTCATCACCGAAATGAAAGATGCACCGGAAGACGCCGACGAATGGCGAGACGTAAAGGACAAGCTCCAGTACCTGGAGCGGTAGCGGCGCTGACACGCGTTTTTGGTAGCAATTGCGTGCCGCATGCTGTTTGGCGAAATGGCTCGCTGCGCTGCGGTTGGACGGCGCCTGCGGCACCTCGCCTCCGGCGCCTGTCGACCGGCTTCGCCGATCTCGAAGTATTTCCGCCAAACAGCATCCCGCCCACAATCACTGCCGAATAAAACTTATTAACACCGCTGCCAACTCCTCGCCCTTGTCTTCTTGCAGGAAATGGCCGGCATTCTTTATTTTGACGTGCGCCTGACCTTTTGCGCCCGGCACTTTCTTTTGCCAGGCATTTTGCCCGCCACGCGTAATCGGATCGCGGTTGCTGAAAGTCGTCAGAAAGGGTTTTTCCCAGCGCTCAAACACTTTCCACGCCGCGCGATTAGCCTCGGTCGCCGGGTCGTTCGTTGTTGTTGGTACCAGCGCCGGAAACGCACGGGCGGCCGCTTTGTATTTTGATGATGGGAAGGGTGCATCGTAGGCGGCGACCTCATCGCTCGACAACTGGCCAATCGTTCCCGACTGCAGTATACGGCCGATCGGAAACCAGGGACTGTAGAGTGCGAACGCACGCCAGATCAGGAACGCACGCGGCATGTCCTGATCGCCGGTTGGCAGGCCGCCATTGCCGAGCGCGATGCGTGCGAAACGATCTTTGTTTTCAGCGGCGACCCGCAGCCCTATTAACGAGCCCCAGTCCTGGCAAAACAAGTTGATGCCGGTCAGGTTCAGCGATTCGATGAACTGCCGCATCCAGTCAACATGAATCTCAAATGAGTAATCGGTTTTTTTCGCGGGTTTGTCCGATTTGCCGAAACCGATCAGGTCCGGCGCGATGACACGCAGTCCCGCGTTGGCCAGCGGCGGAATCATTTTTCGGTAGAGGTAAGACCAGCTCGGTTCGCCGTGCAATAACAACAGGACTTCACCGTCGCGCGGGCCTTCGTCGACGTAATGCATGCGCAGGCCGTCGATATCGACGTAATGGGCTTCGAAGTCAAAGCCGGCCAGATTTTCGAAGCGTTCGTCGGGTGTCCGAAGTGCTTTCATCGCGATGATTTCCTGTATTCGTCTGGGTCCTACCTGTCTATGATAGCGGCATGTCCGCTGGTTCTGAGAAAAATACTTCGACGATAAGTCGACGCGCCCGCTGCGTTCGCTGGGTCACAGCCTGGTATCTGAATCTCTTCGACTTGGATTCTCTTGTGGTCGCCACTGTCCGCAAGCGCCTGGACTTTTTAATGGGCATGGCGCCTGTGGCGTGGGGCGTCCGCGTCAAGAAGGACTCGGTCGCCGGCCTGTACGCCGAGTGGCTAACGCCGGCCGACGCGCCGCAAGACAAGCTCTTGTTGTACTGGCATGGCGGTGCCTACGTCATGGGCAGCTGTAAATCGCACCGGCCCTTCGTCAGTCATATCGCGCGCCAGGCCGGGGTTCGCGCGCTGTTGCCGGAATACCGCCTTGGGCCCGAGCATCCGTTCCCGGCGGCTGTCGAAGATTCCGTCAATGTGTACCGCGCGCTTTTGCAGCAGGGTTACAAGCCCGGCAATATTGTTGTTGGCGGCGATTCGGCCGGCGGCGGGCTTGCGGTTGCCATGCTGTTGTCGTTGCGAGATGCGGGCGAGCCAATGCCGGGCGCCGTGATCTTGTTGTCACCGTGGCTGGATCTGTCGGGGCAGGGTGAGTCTATGATTACGCGCGCTGATAGGGACCCTTGGTTTCATGCGGAGCATCTGGCCAAGATCACGCGTCACTATTGCGATGCGGTCGAGCTCACTAACGCGCTGGTATCCCCGGTATTCGCCGATGCCACAGGACTTCCGCAGACCTTGATCCAGGTCGGTAATGACGAATTGCTGTTGAGTGATTCCGAGCGCTTCGCCGAGAATATTCGCACGGGCGGCGGTCAGGTCGAAGTCGATGTTTGGCCGCATATGTGGCACGTGTGGCAGATGTTTATCGGGCTCATGCCGGAGAGCCGCAGGGCTGTCGATAAACTTGGCGCGTATATCCGCAAAACGATTGTTTAGTCAGAGGTCTTGTTACTTCTGCGCATCGTCGAACATCTTCGTCAAAAACGTTCGAATCGCAGGCATCGCTTCCTCTTTTGTCATCAGCCCCTGCTTCTGCAGGACCACGGCCATGTCGTTGATCGTGCGTTTGCCGTCGATGAGCGACATCATGAACGAATAGATTTGCGTCGTCATCGCCTGCGTGCGGAATGACTGCGTCAATGGCACGGGCTCTTTGCCTGTAACAATCCAGTCGGGCAGGGCGCGATGCCGTTGCGGTGATTTTGCGTCATGCTCTTTCGATGCGGAAAACGTAAACACTTTTTCCTGACGACCGTGGCGGCTCGCCGGCGAACACATGTAGGGAATCGTGGCTTCGGATACATATGGATCGGCAAAGCCGCACTCTGCAACAATTGCCTTGGTTTCTTCCGGGCTGTAGCGCCGCGCGCGCTCCGGCGATGCAAACGCCAACGACCCGAAGTTGATCCAGCGGCCGTTCTTTTTCAGCAATGTATTAATGCGTGCGGCGAAGACGGGCAGGTCTTCGCTAATGATGTCGATCAACCACGGTGTTACAACAGTATCGAATGTGCCGGCCGCGAATGGCGGGCGTAATGCATCACCGAGTACCAGTTCGAATCCTTCTCGTACGATCTGCGGTGCACCAAGCGTGCGTAAAACCACGTCGTCCTCCAGTGACCTTGGCGCGATCGGAAATTCGTACATCATGAGCTGTTCACCGGCGCACATCGTTTTTGCGATCAGTAACAGCATCGGATTGAAGTCGAGCGCTGTCGTCATCGATGACTCGAAGTGCATGTGGATATCGTAGGCGAGTCGACCTGCACCTGCACCGAGCACGAGCGTATTGCCGAGGTCGGCGTTATCCTGCGTAACGGCCTGAATCTGCCGCAGTGATGCGACGTTTTCCTCGTCACCCCAGCACCAGTCGCGATGCACGTTCGCGTAATAGGTATTCAGACCCTGATCGGCGGGCAGACGCGTCCTGAGTGCGAGATACGATTCGTAATTACCGCTCAGCGATTGCACGTCCAGCGGCTGCAGGATGTTTTGCAATTTGCGGCGATGCTGCTCGAGTGCCTTTTTGTAGCGTTCGATACGACGTCGAGTCAGTTGCCGAAGATCCTTGTTCTCAAGCTCTTTCTCGAGACCCGCGACTTCATGGCTCAACTGCTGCAGCGACATCTGCAGCCGATTACGCCACTCACCGAGGCTGGCCTCGGGCTCGGCAAACATCCAGGGAATGCCGTCCACCGACGGGAAATCCACTTTGCACGCCGAGCAATGCAGGGCATCGTCGTGTTGCTCCAGCGGCGACTTGTCACAGCGTGGGCAGGCGAGAATGTTGGCCAGCTCAGAACTCATGACCTGCATTCTAAGCCATCATTCGCCTGGCCGATGTGACTTGTGTTGTAGGAGCGGCTTTGGCCGCTTCTACAAACGAAAAACGACCAGACTTCAAAAAAAACGACCGATCTGACGATCGGCCGCTTCTTCGGAGATAGCCCAGGGGGAGGCTATACAGGGAACGCGGTGGTGCCGTTCACGATGGGCGTAAACGCCGTCAGGCTGTCCTGCAAGGTCGCATTGCCAAGTCCGTGATTCGGGAACAGGCTGCCGAACTGGCCTTGCTCGCCATGCAGCGCCATGTAGTTCAGTAACACGGTGTTCACGAGCAGATTGACGTTGTTCGCGGCTGGTGTCGCAGCACGTTGCACGGCGCCATCGGAACTCATGTAACCAATCTGCTGATGGTTTGCGATTTCTTCGGGCGTCGCGCCAATAATGGTCGGCCGGCGACCGGGGTTGTAGACCAGGAAGAATGAGCCGGCCGTTGACGAGTTATCACTGACCCACTCGCCCTTGCCGCGACCTTCCGTAGTGTTGTCGATGGCGCCGTTCGAAGACAGCGATCCGTCGGAGAACACGTAGATCATTACAGGGGTCTGCAGACGAGCCGCGTATTCCAGCACAGCTCCGATGCAACGTCCTGCGCGAAAGTCTTTTACTTCGCCTTCTGCGCGACGACCACCGTGATAGTCGTAGCCACCCATCTCAATACAACCGGCGCCCGCGAAGCCGTTCAACACGAGCTTCATGATAGAGGCGGTCTTGCGGAATTCGCGGCCATCGCGCCCGCCGTCATTGAACTCGGCCTGTGTAAAGATACCTGGCAGTATCGATGTGGGAAGGTCAACAATCTGGTCGTCGTCGCCCGGGTCGATCGCGACGCCACCGAATCGATCGGCGATATCAGCCGCTTTCACATAGCCACAACGAACCAGTTCCTTGATGACGGCGTCGCTGCTGATTTGTGTGTTCACCTGATCCATCTTGCTGTCGGTCAGGCGGTAAATTGATTCCATCACGGCTGTCGCATCATTCTTCGAGAGAATGCCGACGAGCTCGCCGGTATCGATCAGGTTCACGACGTCAGATGGCCGGTCGACCTTGGTCGGACGGAATTCAGGATCGTAGAGCGCCAGCGGCAGCATGGAGTTGCCACCGGAGTCGGTGTTCTCCGAGCCACACAACTGCAGAATAGAGCCGTTCGCACCGGCGCGCGCAATACCGTACATGGGGTTGTGCGGGTTGTTGCCGGTATCGTTATCCGAACGCGCTGGAATGACGGCGCCATTGCAGTTCAGCTCGGTGCCCGGCGTCAGGCTCTGCAAGATGCCGCGACGGAACGCGGAATCGAGGTGGAAACCGAGTCCGAGATCAAAGTTCGCGTAGTCCTGCTGTAAAATGGGGTCAACAAGTCCCGGCACCATGTCGCCCGGCAGGCCCTGCCTGCGGTAACCGTCGGTCGCGAGGAAGTCGTTTTGCCCGCCTTGCTGGCCGATCAACACGTTTGATCCTGCGATGTTGGCGCCACCTGCGAGATCGAAACAGATGAACGGAATCTTGCCCGCGCCATTGGCGGCGATCCCGCAAGCGGTCCGCAAGTCGCTGAGGTCGGTGGATAAAGCGGCGTACGCCTCACGCGGGTTCGCGAACAGGCTCATGACGCCACCGCCCAATGTGTAGGCAGCGCCGCTTATGAATCCCTGAGCGACAAACTGGCGGCGCGTGACAGGACGCGGATGGTCTCCGTGAAGCTGCGGCGCATCCAGGTGCCGTGCATTTTGTTTCTTAGCCATTGCTGGTTTCCTTATGGGTCCTGTCTTTTCTACTGAACGAGTGTGACGGCACTGCCAAGCGTTGCCGCACAAACACCCTTTGAAATTGCTCGCGTGTCGCTCGCTGCTTGCGGTACACCGTCGATGTCCGGCGGATTCAGCAGGCGATCGATCAGGTTGTCGGGTCGGGTGCCGGCTGCCGAGAACGACGCCAGCTCGGTGTACACAGTCGCGTAGGTCGGCTGCGTGGCCAGCTGAGGTCCTGTTGGCGGGTTACCCACGATGTTGCGGATCAGTGGTGTGATCAGCAGGTCGCGGTTGGCGCCGACAAATGCTGTCGTATTGCTCTCATTGAAGTCGAAGCCCGCGAAGTATGTTGCCGCCGTCGGTCCGTCGATCAGCGCGTCGCAGTACTGGATCGCAAGCTGCGCAATAGCGACCTGGTGCGAAGATAAAAAGGTGTTCACGTCTGCAATAGCCGGTAGCGATTGCCTGAGTTCCTGAAACACCATATCAATAGCCAGTGTCTTCGGGTCGACGCCGGTAACCGCCGCATAGGTCGCATTGATCTCGTCGAAGGTGCGCATGCCGATATGCGATGCCGGCGTCAGGTCCGGCCGCGCGATATCGAGCGTCGGGTCCGCCGGCCGCGAGTAAGTCAGTGCCGCTATGCGATCGAACGTCAGGAAGAACTCGTCCGTGTCGGGGCCCTTCTGGAGCGGTAACACAGCGCCCAGTGACGACAGTGGTTGTCCGAGCTCGACAAACAGTTGTGCGCTTAGCGTGTTGACAAGGTTGCCGTAGGACTGTCCGACCTGTGCTTCCTGACCGTTCATGCCGATGCGTATACCCTCAAGCGGAATGCCTTCGGGTGTTGAGCCATCGAGCGTGATGAAATGCGGCCGGTCGAATAAATAGGCGTAAGTGTCGAATTGCGCAACCTCAAAGAGGATGTAAGACGACTGCGGTGCGGCCAGGATCTTGTCCGAAATATCGAACAATAGATAAAACTTCTCACCAACACCGACATCGAAGTTTTGGACGATCTGTTCCTGCGTCAGTGCGCGACGATGAATGGCCGCGAGACGGAAGGTGCCCTGCCAGAGTCCGTCGTTAGACGCCTCATTGCCGAGTACGAACGCGAACGTGTCCTGCCAGTCGACCAGCGTGCCACCGGGTACCGGATCGGTCTGCGTCATGAGCTGGCCGTTGACGTAGATGCGGCGACCGTCGATCGGGTTATAGGTTGCTACGACGTGTTGCAGCGTTGCCTGCAGGACCTCAGCGGCTGCCGGCGTGGACAAGGCTGGGTCACCGTTCAGGCTGGTCTGGGTCGTGCGCAGCTGGAAGTTGTAGTCATACAAGGTCTGTTGCAGCGTGAAGTTGCGTGCCTGTGCGCCGGCTGAGTAGCTGACGATGCGCGCGTCTTCCTGCGTGACATTGGCCGGTACAACCCAGGCTTCGATAGAGAATTCACCCGACTCCTGCAGGATATCGAAGAGCTTTCTCGATGCCGTGGTTGATGCCTGAGCCTTGCCATTATTAATCGTGATGCCCCAGCCGCCAAACCACTCGACGTCGCCGGAGAGGTTCAGGTCGATGGCCGGGTCAACGCCACTCGTGTCGAATGCCGTGAGACCTTGTCCGGTCTTGAACTCCCACAGTGCAATCTGGGCATCTTCGTAGCGGTTGCCGCCGGATGCCAGCGTACCGTCGACAAGGCGAACGGCGCCGGAAGTAATAAGATCGGGGTCAACGGTCGTTATCGCAATAAGGCCCGAGTACGTGGCAATTGCCGTACGCATGACATCTGCGTCCGCTATGCAAGAGCTAGTCCAACAGTTGTGAAATTCATTACCAAGACGCAGTACGAAACGCGAATTCGCGGGAGTGTCGAGGTCCATTTTCGACTTGGCTGCTTGGTATGCGACGTTCACGTCCGGGTCGGCGAAATAGGGCTGAATTGCGTTCGCGGATTCAGAACTGTGGCAGTTCGAGCAGTACAACTCCAGGATCGGCTGGTGAATGATCGTCTCAAATGACGGTGGACCGAACGCGTCATCCGGGAAGTTCTTGCTCGCGCCCGGCGGTTGAAATACAGGCGGGACCAAAACGATCTCGCGCCCACCACCGGCAGTATTGCCCACCCAGTTTTCGATCCAGGTTGTCATGATCGAGCCGCAGACGTTCGGGTCTGCCACCCAGCAGTGATGTCCCAGCTGGCCTTCGCTGACCTTTTCAACGACGCGTGACGCGGCAGGCTGCGTGGAATTAACAACGGTCAGTGCCGCGTCGTACGCCATGTTGACGTCATCGCTGCGAACGAACATCGGATTCTGGCCCACGCTTTCGTTGTGACAGTTGCCGCAACGATCGGTTGTGCGCGCCTTGCTCCAGAATTCCTGCTGGAATTTGAGGACATCGGCATCACGGGCCGTCGGGCCCGTGTAGGGTGCGTTGCCCGAGTTATTGTTGCCACCGCCATTCGGCGGAGGAAGATCGGTTGTTTGTGCGCCGCCGCCACAGGCTGCAAGCACGAAACTTGCGACGATGGTCAGTAGTACGCTATTTGCGTTTTTCATAGTCCTGTCTCCCTACTGGCCCATGCAGTGAACGGCCGTATCGGCGAACACCTGCTTCATGCGGTAATTCGAATTACGGAAAGTTGCGACGATCGCGTCGAACGTATCACGATCGGTTTGGTTTTCTGCATCACGCAGGCATACCGTGCGAAATACTTTTTTCACCTGGCAGGCCGCGAATGCGTAACTGTTGCCGAGTTCCTGGCCCATCGACTTGGCGCCATTGCCGGTGCCCGGAAGGCTGGCATCGAAACCCAGGTAGGCGTTTTGGCCTTCACGCCAGTAATTTTCCCAGCTGTCGTCTGTCGTACGGAAGCCCTGCGGGAAGTTTAAATCGTTGTTGAAGTACTTGGGTTGTACAGTGCCCGGCGTATAAACAAGCCGTTGCGCGGTTTCGTCGTAGTCGTAATACGCAAACGCACCAGTCAGCGGATCCATTCCTGTGTGACAGCCAATACAGCTATTCAGGAACAAGCGGCTGTCACCGCCCGGGCTGCGACTTACATCCTGGCGAATGCGATCTGGTACGAGACGCGTGTCGTGCATCTGCTCCATGTCATTGCACATGTGATTCAGCAGCGTGAAACGAAACATCGCGCGGTTTGTACCGGCGACGAAAAATGCTTCTGAAGCAGCGCGTGACGTAATAATGCCGGCCGTCGCCGTAGAAGGAATGCCTTGAATCGAAGATTGTGACGTTCCGGCGAACAACGCTGCATCACTCAAGTCGACGTTATTGGCTTCCAGCTGTTCGTAGTGCGCGTTGCTGGTGGCGGACGGTGCGGCGTTGACGACGCCGCCAATGCCGACGTAAGTCAGGTCAGCCGACAACAAGGTGCTGAAGTCCACGTCATCGCGAATCATGCCGATGACGGTCGCGATGTAGTCGTTCATGGGAACGAACACGGACTGGGCTTCATTGGTCCAGGGCGCCGCAAAGTTTTTCAATGTGACGTTGTAGAAACTCGTGTCGTCCATTGCAATATAGGCAGCCGCCTGCGGGTTGCTTGCCATGAGCGCTTCCATCTGCGCCAGAATCGACTCAGAAGGCGGTACGCCCGCCAGTCGATCGTGCATGCGTTTCGCCTGTTCACGAGGGCCAGCCTGTGCCGGCAACGCAATTGCCGCAGCGAGTAGCGTAGCGAGGAAAATCCGCATAAGCCCTGTCAAACCAGTTTTCGTCCATGTTCTGTTTTTCATAACGACTCTGCTCACGAACCAATACGATTAAAGATAAGTCACCACTAAATATATCCGTCTAAATAAAGTGGTGACGCGTAAATCGAGGGAGAACCTCAATGTTGTCAGATCAGTCCTGCGATTGCCGTGAGGGTATTCACATTCCTGATACAGCCGAGTTTTCCGTTAACGCTCGAATACCCGACGTTCTCCCATAAAATAAAGCAAGTGCTGTGCCAGTTTGAATTTTTCGCTGAAGTTAGGCCATAAAATAGTCTAAAAACAATAACTTACGCGCTCGACGCAAGTGCCGGGCGAGACCGTACTATGTCAAGCAATTGTCTGTTGCTGCACACGGTCTTGCTGGCCGGATTTGCCAAGTGCTTGATTTTTCAGGGCTATGTGACTGTCTCCGAAGGGACACAGTGTGGCCACAGCTGACACAGGTGA
>JADFLJ010000119.1 GCA_022564475.1 Pseudomonadota bacterium | reverse complement strand
CTTTGGGCACGGCGGCCTGCATCGCCTCTCGTGTTTCAAAACTGGAATAATCGATCAACCCCTTTTTGATCCGAGGGAGATCGGTGGGGCTGGTGGCCAGGTCAACATATTGCTGATACTGCGGCGGAATCTTGGACTGGAGCCACATTAAAACGGCACGGCGCTCGGTAAGCTCCGCGTCTCGGGCGATGCGTAGCCACAGCTTTAGCGAGGGGCGCACAAAGCCTTTCTCGAATTTGAAAATGGCGGGTCCGCTGACTGAGTAACGCAGGCCGAATTCATCCTGGGTCAGCCCCATAGCCAGGCGTGATTTGAGAATGGTGCCGGCAAGGATTTTGCCAGCGGCTGTGAGCGGCATTGCTTGGGCCTTTCCTAGAATTGACGTGCATCTACAAAACTCCTTGCCAAGTATTCAGTCAACAGATTTAGGGGAGAGCGAGCGGCTGTACAAGGCGCTCGAAAACCGCGGCGGGCATCGGGGCGGTTGAAAACTGCGGCACCCTGAGAAGCGATCCTGGACGATGGTCGATCTTCGACCAAGGCTTTCCAGGAGGGCAACGGGGTGTATCAGGATATGATTCTATGGCTCGAGATCCGGCGAAAGGTTCTGGTTGAAGGAGTTAGCAAGCGTCAGGTGCTGCGCGAGACAGGCATGCACTGGACGACGTTGGAGAAGATTCTTTCTCACAGCGAGCCGCCGGGGTATCGGGCCAAGCAGCCGAGGCCCAAACCCAAGGTCGGGCCTTACCTGGAGCGGATTGGCCGGATCCTGGACTCGGACAAGGAGCTACCGAAGAAACAACGCCACACGGCTAAGCGGGTCTTCGAGCGTCTGAGTGAGGAAGAGGGCTACCAAGGCGGCTATACGGCGATCAAGGAGGCGGTGCGGGAACTGAGGCGGCACGGCCGGGAGGTCTTCATGCCGCTGGTCCACCGGCCCGGTGAAGCGCAAGTGGACTTCGGCTATGCGCTGGCCAAGGTCTCGGGGCGGCCCAACGAAAAAGGCGTCGTTGAGGGGACGGTCAAGTATGCGCGGCAGAACTACTTCGTGCCGGTGCCCCAGGTGAGCGATCTCGAAGAGCTCAACCGTCACCTACGCGAGCGATGCGAGGTGGACCTCGGCCGCCGCCTGCGGGGCCAGAGCGGAACCAAGGCCAAGTTGCTCGGTGAGGAACAAGGCGCCTTTGTGCCTCTGCCCACCGTGCCCTTTGAAGCCTGTCGTCGGGCCTCGACCACCGCCAGTTCACTGTCGCTGGTGCGTTTTGACGACAATGATTACTCAGTGCCCGTTCGATACGCCCACCATCCGGTGGTGGTCAAGGGTTTTGTCGATCGGGTTGAAATTGCCCGCGCCGGTGAGGTTGTGGCAACACACCGAAGGATCTGGAACAAGCAGAAGGTTTCGTTCGATCCGGTGCATTACTTGGCCCTGCTTGAACGCAAACCTGGAGCGCTGGATCATGCCCGTCCCTTGGAGGGGTGGAACCTGCCCGAGTGCTTTGCCGTGTTGCGAAGACGCTTGGCCGCCGAGTTTGGCCACCGCGGGGATCGCGAATATATTGCCGGCGATTACTCCATCGCGGACATGGCTGCGTACCCCTGGGTCAAATATGCCAAGGGGCTCGGCAATGATCTGGCAAAATTTAATGAGCTGAGTCGTTGGGCCGACGCAATCAAATCCCGGCCTGCTGTTGTACGGGGTACTGTGCTTGGCGAAGACTGGAAACGCGGGGAGCCCAGGAGCGCGAAGCTGCAAGCGATCATGTTCAATCAAAACTCTGCAACCGTCTATAAAGCGATCGATGGAAAACACTGAGTCACAATTAGCGTCCAGCGTGCTGATGATTCGCCCGGCGCGTTTCGAGAGCAATCCCTTAACGGCCGAGTCGAACAAGTTTCAAGGCAAGACATCGGCGTCGCCAGCGGAGCAACACGCCGCTGCGTTGCAGGAGTTCGACGGCCTGGTCGCGTCATTGAGAGACAAGGGCATCGACGTCGTCGTTGTCGACGACACGGCCGAGCCGCACACACCCGATTCGATATTTCCGAACAATTGGGTCAGCTTTCATGCCGATGGGCGAGTCGTACTCTACCCGATGGAGGCCAGGAACCGGCGTACCGAGCGACGCCTCGATATCGTCGAGAGCCTGGGCAGCGAACAAGGATTTCATGTCAGCGAGATAGTGGATCTTTCTCACCACGAGTCGGCGGAACAATATCTTGAGGGCACGGGCAGTCTTGTTCTGGATCGTGTGAATCGCATCGCTTACGCCTGTCTCTCAACTCGAACACAACTCGACGTACTCGGCGACTTCGCGCAGCGTATGGACTATGACGTCGTGGCGTTCGACGCCGTAGACAGAGAGGGCGCGCCGATTTATCACACCAACGTATTAATGAGTATTGGCGAGACGATCGCGGTAATTTGCGACGAGTCTATCGCGCGTGACGATCAGCGTGCAGCCGTGCTGGAACGGCTGCAGGAAACCGGGCATGAAATTGTCACGCTAAATTACGATCAGCTCGACGCGTTCGCAGGCAATATGCTGGAATTGCGGTCGGCGTCGGGGCAGCGCCTGATCGCAATGTCACAACAGGCCTACGATTCCTTAAGTGATTCGCAACTCGCAACGCTCAGCGCGAACGCTGAAATACTGACGGTGCCCATCGACACAATCGAAAGCTCAGCGGGCGGTAGCGTGCGCTGTATGCTGGCAGAAATTCACCTCCCCCGGGAAAACAAGTGAGTCACGTTAGATGAGTGAATTCAAAGACAAGATTCTGATGTGTCCGCCGGATTATTTTTCCGTGGACTACGTCATAAATCCATGGATGGCGGGCCATAAAGAGGGCCTGAGCCTTGAGCGTGCGCGGCGGCAGTGGGACGCGTTGCGAGACGCCATCGCCGAATTTGCCGAGGTCGTGACAATGGACGCGCAACCGGAATTACCCGACATGGTCTTTACGGCGAATGCGGGTGTCGTCTACGGCAACAAAGCGATCGCGAGCCACTTCATGCCGCATGAGCGGCGTCCCGAAGAGCAGCATTTCAAGACCTGGTTTCGCGAAAACGGCTTCGAGTTGCTGGATCTGGATGACAAGATCGGCTTCGAGGGCGCGGGCGACTGCCTGCACGATCGTGGCGGAGAGTGGCTGTGGACAGGCCACGGTTTCCGCACAGAGATCGTGGCGCACGCAGAAATTCAGGACTTCTTCGGCCTCGATGTCGTGTCGATACGCCTCACCGATGAGCGCTTCTATCACATCGATACCTGCTTCTGTCCATTGACCGACGGCTTCCTCATGTATCACCCGCCCGCCTTCGATTTTGATTCACGTGTCGCAATTGAAAGCCGGGTTCCGCCACACAAGCGCATTGTGGTCGACACGCTCGATGCCGGCGATTTCGCCTGCAACGCCGTCAACATCGGTGACCAGGTATTCCTGAACAAGGCATCCGAGCCGCTGAAGGCGAGCTTGATGAATGCCGGCTTCACGGTTCACGAAATCGAAGTCAGTGAGTTTTTAAAGGCAGGCGGTTCGTGCAAGTGCCTGACCCTCAAGCTGCATGAGCCGGTACGTACCGCCTAAGCGTGCATTGACGTGAAAATCCTGGCGAACGCACGTGTCCGGCTATTCGCGGGCGCCGCATTAATCAGTTTGTCACCCGTGTGGGTCGAGCTTGTCTCGGTGCCGCCGACGACGAGTGGTGTTTATCGAGCGCTGTTCGGCGGTGCCGCGCTGCTCATCTATTTGCTGATCTCTCGCCAAAGCCTGCGATTACCGCGGCCGGTCTGGGTGCTGCTGCTGGCAGCGTCCGTGTTTTTCGCGCTCGACCTGTGGTTCTGGCACCGCAGCATCAACTACATCGGCCCGGGTCTGTCGACTTTGCTCGCGAACTTTCAGGTTTTCGTCATGATGCTCGCAGGCATCGTTCTCTACGGGCAGGCGCCGCGGCCAGCGCAAATGATAGCCGTGCCGCTGGCGCTGCTTGGCTTGGGATTGATCGTGGGATTCGACTGGAGTGAGTTGCCGGCCGAGTATCGGCTCGGTGTCGTATTCGGTTTGCTCACAGCCGTTGCCTATGCGAGCTACATGTTAAGCATGCGCGCAGCCCGCAAGGATGCGCAGGACGCACTGCCGATCCGCGAGGTCGCCTTCATGTCCCTGATCGTGGCCGCGATGCTCTCTGTCACGGCGTACGTCGAAGGCGTATCGCTGGTGATACCGACGATGGTCGATGCAGGTTGGTTGCTGGGTTACGGCTTGCTGTCACATTGTGTTGGCATGGTGTTAATCGCGAGCAGTCTGCCCAAGGTATCCACAACCGAGGCGGGTCTGGCGCTGCTGCTGCAACCAATTTTAAGTTTTATCTGGGATGTATTGTTCTTCGCGCGGCCTGTCACCGCACTCGAATTGCTAGGTGCAACGATCGCTCTGACGGCGATTTACCTCGGCTCGAGACCCGCTTCAAATCAGGGCTAGGACGCCTGGCAAGATTTCGATATCGAACGACGTGCCCAGCGGCATGATCTCGCCGTCCATGTGCGAAGGGACCGGCGCGGATACCGTGATTTGCAACTTGCGAACACCGACGCGAGAGATTTCAGGCTCGTTCATATGCGAGCCCTGCATTAATTTTGGCAGCAAGCGCAGAATTCTCGGTCCGGACACGGGCGCCACGATCAATAGATCCAGTATGCCGTCCGCGTGGTCGGCCATGGGTGCGATGTGAAACATGCCGCCTACCCACGAACCGTTGCTGATGTTCGCGAGCGTTAGCGGTCCGTCCCAGGTGTAATCGTCGGCGACGATTTTCATGTGCGGCGTGATGATGCCGTCCGCCATCGCGCGGAAAACCGCGACGAGATAGATCAGGTCGCCGATCGGCCAGCTCAGGTCGGCCGCGATGCGTGAGACCTTGGCGTCGAAGCCAATGCCGACGCCATTGCCAAAGTAGCGATCGTTCATGCGGCCAACGTCGATCCTGCGGATTGCTGAATTGCTTGTAATGCGATCTGCGAGCAGACGAGTCGCGGCCTGCCAGTCGAGCGGGATGTTGGCGGCCTTCGCGAAATCGTTTCCTGTGCCAATGGGGATGATGCCCAGTGCCGCGTCATTGTCAGCACGCATGATGCCGTTGACGGCCTCATGGACGCTGCCGTCGCCGCCCGCTACGATGAGACGCTCAACACCGCTATCCACGGCGGCGCGAATTTGCTGTTCGAGGTCACCCATCGAAGTACTGCAATGAGTGTCGGGTTCGACGCTGTTGTCGCGCAGCAGTTTTTCAATCGTCGGCAGGCGACTCTTTGCGCGCCCGCGGGCAGCCGTCGGATTGAAAAACAATGGAATTGAAGTGTGGCTCATGCGATCGCCATGGCTGTCAGTCTGCCGATGCTACAATGCGCGCATCGAAGGGTGCAAAGTGGACGCACGCATGTTGGAACTGGGCAGCAAATTTTTGATCAGTTATCTCATCGGCTCACTGATGGGGTCCATGATCGTTGGCAAGCTGCGCGGTGGCGTCGATATTCGCGAGATGGGCAGCGGTAACGCTGGCGGAACCAATGCGCTGCGCACGCAGGGCATCGCATTTGCGCTCGCGGTTATCGTGATCGACATCGGCAAAGGCGTCATCGGCGCTGGAATTGTGCCAGGGCTGGAACTGCCTTTCATCGGCACCGACCCGCAGATTTCCCGCGGCTGGCTGACGCTGTGTTGCGCGGCTGGGGCGGTCTTTGGCCATGTCTGGCCGGTCTACCATCACTTCCGCGGCGGCAAGGGCGCGGCAACATTGGTTGGCACGTTGGTCATTCTGTCGCCGGCACTGATTCTGCCCTTGCTGCTTGTCTGGGCGTGGACGTTGACGATGACGGGATATGTCGGCTTGTCGACGATGGTTGCGGCCGTTGCTTTGCCAGTCTGGCTGGCCGTTACGGAATTGCCGCAGCAGCAACCGCTGTTTATCTATTGCGTGATCATGGCGTTGCTTATCGTGTACTGGCACAGCTCGAACATAAAACGCATGCGTGACGGAACCGAGCATCGCAATAACAAGCTGATGATTTTTCGACGTCAAGGAAAGCCAGGCAAGGAAAAGGCAAGCGACGATGACGCGTCTTGACGCTGCGAAGATCAAACGCTCGTTAACGGCAAGCACGGCAAGACACATCCACTGCATCGAGGTGTTTTCCAAAATCAACTCGACGAATACCTATCTCAAAGGCCAGTTGCCGCCGCCGTCGGGGCAGTTTCGTATTGCGATCGCCGAACACCAGACCGCGGGCAGGGGACGGCATGGCAGGCAGTGGATATCGACTCCCGGGGGCAGCTTGTGTCTTTCCCTTGCGTATCGATTTCCACAATCGTCACCCGGATTTTCGGAGCTGTATGCGCTGACGCTTGCCTTGGGCATTGCGGTCGCGGATGCGCTTTCCGGAATCGGCGTCGCAGAGGTTAAGCTCAAGTGGCCGAATGACTTGCTGGTCGGCGATGCCAAGCTTGGCGGCATCCTGACGGAGACGATCACCTCGCCGACCCTGGCAAGCCAATTGGATGCTTTCCTCGAGAGATACCCCGGCGCCAAGCTGAGCCAGTATGAGCCCACAGGCCGCGATTCGGCACACAGAGGTGCCCAATTAGCTTTTGGTGAAGGCAACACGGTGGATACAGTCTACGATTTCGAGAAGGCGGATCGGATTGTCGCCTTCGATTCGGATTTCTTGCTGAAC
>JADFLJ010000118.1 GCA_022564475.1 Pseudomonadota bacterium | reverse complement strand
CGATGGAAAGCAAACGGTCTTTGGGTGAAATTACAGGCTTCATGACCCATCCTTGTGGTCGAGAGAGTACCTGTTATTATATACAGTAGTAGGTCAAAAAGCAATATTAAATCAATGAGTTAACACCATATTCAAAGCCAGTTGAGTATCACCTTTCCGGACTGGCCGGACTCCATCAGGTCGAACGCGGGTTGAAAGTCGTCGACGTCAAAATGGTGCGTGATGACCGGCTCGATGTTGAGTCCGCTCTGCAGCATGCTCGACATTTTGTACCAGGTCTCGAACATTTCCCGGCCGTAAATGCCCTTTAAAAGCAATCCCTTGAATATTATCTGATTCCAGTCGATCGCGGTTTCCTCCGGCGGTATGCCGAGGATCGCAATACGCCCGCCGTGGTGCATCGTGCGCAACATGTCCCGGAAGGCCTGTGGATTGCCGGACATTTCCATGCCGACATCGAAGCCTTCGGTCATGCCCAGGTCTTTCATTGTGTCGTCGAGAGAATCAACCGTCACATTAAGTGCTGTCGATGCGCCCATTTTTCTCGCGAGATCGAGGCGGTAGTCGTTTATGTCCGTGATAACAACGTGTCGAGCGCCGGCATAGCGAGCGATGGCGACGGCCATGATGCCGATCGGTCCTGCACCTGTTATCAAAACATCTTCACCCACGAGATCGAATGACAATGCAGTGTGGGTTGCGTTGCCGAGTGGATCGAGGATGGCCGCCATGTCATCACTGATGACGTCGGGTAGTTTGAAAACGTTAAACGCCGGGACGGAAATAAATTCCGCGAACGCACCGGCGCGGTTTACACCGACACCGACCGTATCGATACAAAGATGGCGCCGACCGGCGCGGCAGTTGCGACAGACGCCGCAGGTGATGTGGCCTTCGGCCGATACACGGTCACCTGGCGCAAAGCCCTTTACTTCACTGCCAATCTCGACAATTTTACCGACGAATTCATGGCCGATCGCGAGCGGTACAGGAATAGTTGACCGCGCCCAGTCGTCCCATTTGTAGATGTGTATGTCCGTGCCACAAATTGCGGTGCGACTGACCTTGATCAGTACGTCGTTGTGGCCCACGGTCGGCGCCGGAATATCTTCCAGCCAGATGCCGCGTTCCGATTTGGATTTTACGAGTGCTTTCATCAGTGCATTGCCCTGCGTTTTGCCTTAGTCAATGAGTTTGAGTTCGCGACCGACGTCGGTAAATGCGTCGACGGCCTGGTCGATTTGCTGCCGTGATATTCCCGCGGACATTTGCGTCCGAATTCGCGCCTGGCCCTTGGCGACGACCGGAAATGCGAAGCCGATAACGTAGACGCCATGCTTTAACAAACGATCCGCCATGTCCGTTGCGATCCTGGCATCGCCAATCATGACCGGAATAATCGGGTGTTCGCCGGGTTTCAGGTCAAAGCCACGCGCTTCCATCTTGCCGCGGAAATAGGCCGCGTTTTCGTGCAACTGCTGCGCCAGGGAATTATCACGCTCCAGCAGGTCCAGAACAGCGATGGTCGTGGCGGCAATCACTGGGGCGACCGAGTTGGAGAACAAGTACGGTCGCGAGCGCTGCCGCAGCCAGCCAACGATTTCCTTGCGGCCCGATGTGTAGCCGCCCGATGCTCCACCCAGGGCCTTGCCCAGGGTGCCCGTAAGAATGTCGATACGGCCCATGACGTCGCGATATTCGTGCGTGCCGCGGCCCGTCTTGCCGAGGAATCCGGTGGCATGTGCATCGTCGATCATCGTCAGGGCGCCGTGTTTGTCCGCGAGATCGCAAATGCCGCCAAGGTCGGCGATCGTGCCGTCCATTGAGAACACGCCGTCGCTGACGATCAGTCTGGTTTGCGCATCCGCGGCCTCAAGCAGGCGCGCTTCGAGGTCCTGCATGTCATTATTCCGATAGCGGTAGCGTTGTGCCTTGCACAGCCGGATGCCGTCGATGATGCTGGCGTGATTCAGCGCGTCGCTGATGACCGCATCCTCCTTGCCCAGCAGGGTTTCGAAGAGCCCGCCATTGGCATCGAAACAGGAGGGGTACAGGATCGTATCCTCGGTGCCGAGAAACTCGCTGATGCGGGCCTCAAGCTGCTTGTGAATTGTCTGAGTTCCGCATATAAAGCGCACTGAGGCCATGCCATAGCCGAAATCGTCGAGTGCCTTGTGCGCCGCGGCGATCACCTCGGGGTGGTTGGCGAGGCCCAGATAGTTGTTGGCGCACAGATTCAGGACATGCTGGCGATCGCCGTCGGACTGGACGTCGATAGCGGCCTGTTGCGGGCCGGCGATCAGGCGCTCGGTCTTGTACAGGCCTTCCGCCCTGAGGTCTTCTGTCTGGCTCGCGAGTGACTCTAAAAAACTGCCTTGCACGGTATTGTTCTCCGTCGTCAAAGGCCGCAAAGTATATCAGTACATACCAAAGGTGCCGTTCCATGCGTTTCACTGACCAAACAGCTGCAAAGCCAAGCTCGATTCCACATCTGAACGACCGCTATCTGGCCGCGGAAGAGGCACTCGTGCGGGAGTTGACCGATGCTGCAGATCCGGGCGCAGCCGCGCGTGAGAAAATCCAGGGTATTGCCGCCAGGCTGGTTCGCACCGTGCGCAAGAACAGCGGCAACGAATCGGGTATCGATGCATTCCTGCAACAATACGACTTGTCCTCCGAAGAGGGCGTATTGCTGATGTGCATCGCCGAGGCATTGTTGCGCATCCCGGATGGCGCCACGGCGGACAAGCTTATCGCGGACAAGATCACGTCGGCGCAGTGGAAGGATCACCTGGGCGAGAGCGACTCTCTTTTTGTGAACGCCTCAACCTGGGGCCTGATGCTAACGGGTCAACTGCTCAAAGTAGACGACGACGCGCAACTGAATCCGATGCAGGTAATCGCCAAGCTCGCGACTCGCGCGGGGGAGCCGTTTGTACGAACTGCGATGAAGCAGGCGATGCGCATCATGGGCCATCAATTCGTCATGGGTCGAACGATCGAAGAGGCGCTGAAACGAGCGCTAAAGAAGAAAAATGTTGCGTATCGATTCTCGTTCGACATGCTGGGCGAAGCGGCGTTGACGGCCATTGATGCCAAGCGCTATTTCGAGTCCTATCATGAGGCGATCGGCAAGATCGGAGCGGGCCCGCAAGCTGCGGCCAAAGACATTTTTTCAGCGCCCAGCATCTCCGTGAAACTGTCGGCCTTGCATCCGCGTTATTCCTATACGCAACACGATCGGGTCATGTCTGAACTCGTGCCACTGGTTGTGGAGTTGGCGGAGCATGCGAAGGCATCCGGCATAGCAATGACCATCGATGCCGAAGAGGCGGATCGGCTGGAGATTTCCCTGCAGGTATTTGAACAGGTCATGCGGAACGCGAAGCTGGCTGACTACGATGGCATTGGACTTGCCGTTCAGACCTATCAGCGCCGCGCGACCGAGGTTATTCAATTCATTGCGTCGCTCAGCAAGGACACGGGTCGCCGCATCCCGGTGCGTCTCGTCAAAGGGGCTTACTGGGATACCGAGATCAAACTCGGCCAGGAGCTGGGGCTTGAAAGTTATCCTGTTTTCACGCGCAAGATTCACACGGACGTATCCTACCTGGCTGTCGCGCGGCAGGCGCTGGCAGCGGGTGATGCCCTGTATCCACAGTTTGCGACACACAATGCGCACACGCTGGCGAGCATCCTGCACTACGCGGGATCGAATCGCGATTACGAATTTCAACGCCTGCACGGTATGGGCGAGGAGCTGTACTCCGAAGTCATTGATCCCGACAAGTTAGGCCGGCCGTGCCGCGTATACGCACCCGTGGGCAGTCACGAGGACTTGTTGCCGTATCTTGTGCGACGACTGCTCGAGAACGGCGCCAACACATCGTTTGTAAATCGAATTGTCGATGAGTCTATCGAAGTGAAAGACATTGTTGCGGACCCGTTGGAGGCGACGCGCGAGATCGAGTATTTGCCGCATCCGAAGATTGTCGCTCCACAGGATTTGTTTGGCTCAGAGCGGCAGAACTCGGCCGGTATCAATCTGCCGGACCGGCTCAAGAGCAATGAGTTGCTCGCCGACATGCAGGCCGCCATGGAGAAAACCTTCAGTGCACATCCACTGGTGGGTGGTAAAGCGATGCCTGGCGAGGAAGTACCGTCTGTTAATCCTGCGAATACCTCCGAGGTCGTCGGCACGTGCAGATTGGCGCAGACCGAACACGTCGATCAGGCCTTGGCACTCGCAGCGGCTGCACAGGATGGCTGGAGCAGGACTCCTGCCAGTAAACGCGCCGAGATCATCGAGCGCGCCGCAGATCTCTTTGAGGAAAACGGGCCGGAACTTTTGGCGCTGTGTGTTGCAGAGGCGGGCAAGACCATTCCGGACGCAATCTCCGAGTTGCGAGAAGCCGTTGATTTTCTGCGCTATTACGCACAACAGGCACGAGAATATTTTGAGGATCCGGTGCGATTGCCGGGGCCAACCGGAGAGCGCAATACGTTGAGCATGCGCGGTCGTGGTGTATTCGTATGCATTAGTCCATGGAACTTCCCGTTGGCAATCTTCAGTGGACAGGTGGCTGCCGCACTTGCAGCCGGTAACGCTGTCATTGCGAAACCGGCAGAACAGACGCCGCTTGTTGCATTTCGTGCCGTGCAGCTGTTGCTCGAGGCCGGCGTGCCGCCCGATGTATTGCACTTTCTGCCTGGCGATGGTGCGACAATCGGCGGCAGGGCAGTCGCGGATCCGCGCATTGCAGGTGTGGCGTTCACAGGCTCCACCGAGACGGCCCGACTCATAAACCGGACGCTTGCCGGCCGTGATGGACCCATCGCGGTTTTGATTGCAGAGACGGGCGGGCAGAATGCGATGTTCGTTGATAGCTCGGCACTGCCTGAGCAGGTTGTTATTGATTCTGTGTTCTCAGCGTTTAACAGTGCGGGTCAACGCTGTTCGGCACTGCGTCTGTTGTGTGTACAAGAAGATATCGCGACGCGTGTCATTGAGCTTCTGACAGGCCACATGGATGAGTTGAGCATTGGCGACCCTGCGTTGTTGTCGACGGATGTGGGGCCGACGATCGACGAAGAAGCGCGCGGACTGTTGACGGCTCACGTCGGTCGCATGACTGTAGTTGCCAACCTCGTGCACCGCTGCGAATTACCGACGGCAACCGACAGTGGCATCTTTTTCGCACCGACGTTGATCGAAATCGACAGCGTGGATCAGCTCGAGCAGGAAGTATTCGGGCCGGTTCTGCATTTTCTGCGCTATCGCGGCAAGGATTTTGAGAAAACAATCGCAGCGGTCAATGCGACCGGCTTTGGTTTGACGATGGGCCTGCACAGCCGCATCGACAAGCGTGCCCAAAAACTGGCCGAGCTGTCCGCTGCGGGCAATATCTATATCAACAGAAACATGATTGGTGCGGTCGTCGGCGTTCAACCCTTCGGTGGACGCGGTCTCTCCGGCACGGGCCCAAAAGCCGGTGGCCCACACTACCTGCCGCGCTTCGGCACGGAAGTGACGGTGAGCAATAATATTTCGGCAGTCGGTGGCAACGCCAGCCTGCTGTCTCTCGATACTGACTAAACGGGTTCCCACTTCGATGGCTGCAATAAGTATTTTCGATATTTTCAAGATTGGAATAGGCCCATCCAGTTCGCATACAGGGGGCCCAATGAAAGCGGCGCGCGCGTTTGCAGAACAATTGGAGCCTGTTGCGAGTGACGTTGCTGCCGTACAAGTGACCTTGTATGGCTCGCTTGCGTACACGGGTAAGGGACACGGCACCGATTCTGCGGTCGTGCTGGGCCTGATGGGGCTGGAACCCGAAACGATCGACCCGGACAGTGTCGAGTCATTGCTGCGCGCAATTCACGCAGACAAACAACTGCAGGTGCAGGGTGTCGGAAAACTGCGGTTTGACCCCGATTTAGATGTCGTGTTCGAATTCGGCGACGAGCTGCCCAGGCACACGAATGGCATGCGATTCGTCGCGCGCGATGAGGGTGGGCGGGAGCTGCTGAGCGAGGACTACTACTCACTCGGTGGCGGCTTCATTGCGCGAGGCGACGAGCCTGAGGTGGCGTCACAAACGGGCGCGCCGCCCTATCCCTATGACAGTGCGGATTCGTTGTTGCGCATGGCGGCGGAAAATGATCTCAGCATCGCCGAACTGATTCATGCCAATGAACTCACGTGGCGCACTGCCGACGAAATTCGCGAGCGCATGAACTCTTTGTGGGCCGCGATGAAGTCGTGTATTGATCGCGGCCTGCGTACCGAGGGGGTGCTGCCGGGCAAGCTGTCCGTATTGCGACGAGCTGCCAGGCTACACAAACGACTCACAGACCGCGTGGTGCCATCGGCACTTGATGCGATGGAGTGGGTCAATGTGTTTGCCATTGCGGTCAATGAAGAGAACGCGGCCGGTGGCCGTGTCGTGGCTGCCGGTGGGGAGTGGAAGGAATTCTTTGAGATTCTAGGTCAGACCGACGCGGTGCAGGCACTCAGCGACGCCATAGAGGTGCTGGGATTCACGACCGAGGAGACCGGGGACAATGTAGCTTTGGTGGGGAGGCTCATCTCAGAGGCGACCGATGAGAAGCTGGCGGAGAACGCGGACAAGCAGGCGCGGCGAGTCAGCGCGCTGAGGGAACAGATCAGGGCCCTGAACGCTGAGATCCAGACGGAGGTCGATCTGCCCGCTCATTTGACCAACATTCCGGGTCTGGCGAATATGC
>JADFLJ010000117.1 GCA_022564475.1 Pseudomonadota bacterium | reverse complement strand
GGGCTGTTGGTAAGGGGCGGGACCGGGTAGTGGGTGAGCGCCTGGGCGGGCACCTGGTGAGTGGCCACGTGGACTGCAAAGGCAGGATTGTCGAGTTGAGCTCGGATGCGCGCTCCATACGCATGCGAGTGGAATTTCCGGCGGAGTATGCGCGCTACGTTGCGAAGAAGGGTTCGATTTGCATTGATGGCGTGAGCCTTACCATCAACGCGGTATCGGGTTCTTGCTGCGAATTGAATATCATCCCGCATACGGCAGACAACACGATTATCGGCGACTATGCCGCAGGTAGTGTTGTTAACATTGAAGTAGACCTGTTGGCGCGTTATCTCGAGCGTTTGCTGGGCAAGGACGGCGACGGAATTAGCGAAGATTTCTTACGAGTACATGGATATGCCTGACAATACGACCACGCACCCAAGTGCGATTGACCACGCATTCAGCGCCATTGAAGACATCATTGCGGACATTCGTGCCGGCAAGATGGTCATCATGGTGGATGACGAGAACCGGGAGAACGAAGGTGACCTGATCATGGCCGCCGAGAAGGTGCGTGCAGAGGACATCAACTATATGGCCACAAACGGTCGTGGCCTGATCTGCCTCACGTTGTCGCGCGAACGCTGTGCGCAACTGCGTTTGTCGCTGATGGTTACAGAGACTGACCAGCACCACGCGACGAATTTCACTATTTCAATCGAGGCCGCGGAGGGCATCACGACCGGGATCTCGGCGCACGATCGGGCGAAGACGGTGCAAGCTGCGGTAGCTGCGAATGCCAGACCTGAGGACTTGTCTCAACCGGGACACATTTTTCCGATCATGGCGCAGCCTGGCGGTGTGCTGTCGAGAGCGGGCCACACCGAAGCGGGCTGTGACCTCGCACGTCTTGCCGGTTTGGAGTCCGCCGCTGTCATCGTCGAGATTCTCAATGAAGATGGCAGCATGGCGCGCCGGCCGGATCTCGAGCGATTTGGCCGCCTTCATGATATTCGCATCGGCACGATTGCCGACCTGATTCGCTACCGTCTGGAGAAAGAACGCAACGTCGAGAGAATATCCGAGTCCTTGATTCAGACGGGATACGGCGAATTCAAAATGATTTGTTATGACGACCTTGTTAATCGTGCCGTCCACGTCGCGCTGGTGAAAGGCGACTTGTCGACCACGGACACACCGCTCGTGCGCGTGCATCTGCAGGATACGCTCGGCGATGTCATCGGCGTGCAAAGCGAATCGCTTGGCTGGTCGCTGACCAGTGCGATCAAGCGTATCGCCGAAGAAGAAGTTGGCGTTGTCGTGTTGCTGCGAGAGCGCGAAAGCTCACGTGACTTTATCGACGCAATTGATGGCCTCGGAAAATCGCGCGATGAAGTGCAGGATCGACGGTCCGGCGATGGCGTGTTGCGAACCTACGGTATCGGCGCGCAGATTTTACGCGATCTCGGGCTCAGCAAAATCCGTGTATTATCGGCGCCTAAGCAAATGTACGCGATCTCGGGCTTTGACCTGGAGATCACCGAGTACGTCTAGGAACAGCAGGGCTGCATGGACAAAATAAAAACCATTGAAGGTGATCTGAATGTTCGCGACGCACGTTTCGCGATCGTCGCCGCGCGTTTCAATGACTTTATTGTTGAGTCATTGATCAAGGGCGCAGTGCATTGCCTGCGTCAGCATGGCACAACGGATGCGAACATCGAAATTATTCGTGTTCCGGGCGCGTTCGAGATGCCGGTCGTTGCTCGAAAGCTCGCCGAGTCTCACCGGTATGACGGCATCATCGCGTTAGGCGCGGTCATTCGTGGCGGTACACCTCACTTCGATTTTGTGGCGGGCGAATGCATCAGTGGAATCTCGGCTGTTGCGAGAGACACGGGCGTCCCGATCGGTTTTGGAATCCTGACCACTGATACGATCGAACAGGCGATTGAACGCGCCGGCACGAAGGCGGGCAACAAGGGCGCAGAAGCGACGCTTGCCGTTATCGAGACCGTTAATCTTCTGCGCGATCTCGATTAGACCTGAATCGACAAAACGATGAAAAACAAATCCTCAAGCGGCGCCCGCACGCGAGCGCGTGAGCTGGTGCTGCAAGCGCTGTATCAAAAACAGATTGCCGAACATGATTTCGGCGAGCTCATCAAACAGTTTCACGAGCAAAAGGCGTTCGAGCGCGTTGACCAGGAATTCTTCGACGCAACGCTTAAGGATATTTGCGACCAGCAGTCCGACCTCGAAGAAAAGATTTCAGAGCTAATCGATCGCCCGCTCGAGCAACTCGACCCGGTCGAGCGTGGCATTCTCCTGATCGGTGTCTTCGAATTGCAAAATCGCATCGATGTGCCGTACAAGGTCGTCATCAACGAAGGCGTCAATCTCGCGAAGCGCTTCGGTGCGACAGACGGCTATAAATACATCAACGCGTGCCTCGACAAAGCCGCACAGTCCCTGCGCGAGATCGAAATCAAAGGCAGTGGATGAGTTTGCGCTGATACGGCGTTATTTCGATCGCGCCATTCAGGTGACCGGAGTCAGGATCGGCATAGGCGACGACGGTGCCGTCCTGATCCCGACGCCAGGCAAAGAATTGATTACGGTCATCGATACGCTGGTGGAAGATGTGCATTTTCCGGCCGGCAGTGATCCTGCAGACATTGGCTATCGTGCAGTCGCAGTCAATCTTTCCGATATTGCCGCGATGGGCGCAACACCGCGCTGGATGACGCTGGCGCTTTCCTTGCAGACAGCGGACGAAGCATGGCTGGAACTTTTTTCGGAGGGCATGTTCACGGCCGCGACAGAATTCAATGTCGCGCTCGTGGGTGGAGACACGACACACGCGAAACAGATTGTTGTGACCGTGCAGCTAAGTGGCGAGGTAGACGAGGGCGCGGCGATCCTGCGTTCGGGTGCTCGCCCGGGCGACAGTATTTACGTGACCGGCACTGTCGGCGATGCCGCTGCCGGTTTACACGGCCTGCTCAACGGCAACTCGGTCAAGGAACTTGCCAGTCGCTTCACACGACCGTCGGCCCGGGTCAGTTATGGCCAGTCACTTGTGGGGATCGCGAGCGCCGCCATCGACATATCGGATGGATTGTTTGCGGATCTTGGACGTTTGCTGTCAGCAAGCGCTGTTGGTGCCGAAATCGATATCGGCAAATTGCCGATCTCCGCGGCGCTTGCCGACAATTTTACGCTGCAGCGGCAACGAAGTTTTGCCCTGGGTGGCGGCGACGACTACGAGCTTTGTTTTACGGCGCCGGGCGATGTGCCGGACCCGGGCGTCATGCAGCTGACAGAAATCGGCAAGGTAAGCGCGACGGCCGGCCTGGTGTGCACACTGGATGGCCAGGTTGTGTCCTTCGATGACAGCGGTTACCGTCATTTTCAATGAAAGAATCTGTCGACAACCTGACGCGTAAAGTTCTGACCGATCCGGTCAATTTCGTGGCCTTCGGATTTGGCACCGGGCTCGCGCCGTTCGCACCCGGTACCGTTGGTTCGCTGCCCGGCGTGCTGCTGGCCTGGCTGATGTTGGATATGGGTATTTATCTGCAGCTTGGCGTGGCCGTTGCCTTGTTCCTGGCAGGTATCTGGATCTGTGGCGAGAGCGCACGCCGCATTGGCGTTCACGATCACGGCGGTATCGTCTGGGACGAGATCTGCGGCATGTACATAACACTGCTGCTGGCGCCGCCTGGCGTGCTCGGTTTTGCCCTCGCATTTGGCCTTTTCAGGTTCTTCGATATTGTCAAACCGTGGCCGATTCGGGACCTGGATCACAGACTGGGAGGAGGTCTCGGAATTATGCTGGACGACCTCGTGGCCGCCCTGTATGCGCTGATATTGCTTGTTTTATACGGGTGGCTGATGACTTAAGACGTGAGACAAAATGGCCAGCCCGATTAGCGAAATCAAGCGCTCGAATGACATGCCCGAGAAGATCGGTAAATACGTCATTATCAACAAGATCGGCAAAGGCAGCACCGGCATGGTGTACCTGTCCCACGACCCCTATTACCGTCGCGACGTAGCGATCAAGGTCTACTACATTGAAGAAGACCAGGACGCCGAACGTGCACGGGTTGCACGCAAGATGTTCTACAACGAAGCGCACATGGTCGGCATGTTGCAGCACCCGAACATCATGCCGATTTTCGATGCTGGTGAAGAGGACGGCTCTTACTACGTCGTCACTGAACATATTCAGGGCGCTCGTACCCTGGCGGCTTATTGCCGTCCCGATAACCTGCTGCGCGTCGATGACGTTGTGGAAATTATCTACAAGTGTGCGAAGGCGTTGCACTATGCGCACGGTCGCGGCGTCATTCACCGCGATATCAAGCCGTCCAACATCATGCTCACGATCGACAATGACGTGCGCATCATCGACTTCGGCATCGCGATCGTTAGCGACTCCGAGGTTTCCCGAATTGAAGGCATCGCCGGAAGCCCGAGTTACATGTCACCCGAACAGGTGCAGTCGGAGGAATTGACGTCGGCATCTGACATATATTCGCTCGGCACTGTCATGTACGAATTGCTGACCGGCTACCGCTCGTTCCGCGCTGACAATCTATCGAAGTTGCTGCATCAGATTGTCTATGCAACGCCACCGCCGATTCATACCTATCGTGATGACTTTCCCGAGGTTCTCGAAGAAGTAGTCGCGATGACGATGCAAAAAGATCCGGACAAGCGTCCCAAAACAGGTGCGGTGCTGGCGGCCGAACTGACGCGCGTCTACAAGGATCTGCGACAGAAATACGATAGCCTCGACAATCAGGAGCATTTTGATCTGCTGCGCACGCTCACTTTCTTCCACGAGTTTTCGCATGCTGAAATCTGGGAAGTGCTGCGTGCATCGGACTGGCATGAATACCGTGAAGGCGAAGACATCGTTCGTGAGGGTGAGATCGATGATCGTTTCTACATCATCGTGTCGGGTACCGTGGCGGTGCAAGCCAACAGTCAAAGACTTGGCGATCTGTCGAATGGCGATTGTTTCGGCGAAACCAGCTACGTGCGTGGCGCCAAGCGTCAGGCATCAATCAGGGCAGTTGCGCCCGTAACGATTTTGCGAGTCAGTTCGACGTTGATGGAACAGGTTTCATCTTCGTGCCAATTGCGCTTCAACAAGGTTTTTCTGCGCTCGCTTATCACTCGACTGCAGGGCCACGGCAGCGCAAGAAACACCTGATCCGTCTGCGCTGCGGCACACGAGCGACCGTTCAATCGCGAATCCCGATCCTCATACCGCCAACGGCGTATTCTCCATCGTCATGGCTCGCTGTGCTGCGATGCACGAGCGGCCGTAGGAGCGGCTTCAGCCGCGACCGTTCAATCGCGAATCCCGATCCTCATATCGCCAACGGCGTATTCTCCATCGTCATGGCTCGCTGCGCTGCGCTTTATTTCCGCTGAAAATCATCCCGCACACAGCGTAGTCAACACTCCCAAAACTGATCCCAGTCGAGCTACACTAGGCCCCAACAATCAGAACTGATTTTTGAGGGGACCCCCATGCTTAGTCGTATCGCTGCCAGCGTAGTTCTTATCGTATTCTCTTTTTCTGTTCACGCCTCCGACTTAAGCGAGGCTGTGCAGCAGGACTACGACGACTATCTCTGGCCGTTGTTTGATCATTTTCATCGCAATCCCGAGTTGTCCACGATCGAGAACCAGACTGCAGCACGCATGGCGCAGGAACTTCGCAGTGCCGGCTTCGAAGTCACTGAGAATGTCGGCGGCACGGGTATTGTCGCAATCATGAAGAATGGCGACGGGCCATTGGTCATGATGCGCGCGGATATGGACGGATTGCCGGTTGAAGAAAAATCCGGGCTTGAGAACGCCTCTCGCAAAACGCAGGAAAGCCCGATTACCGGCAACATGGTGCCAACCATGCATGCCTGCGGTCACGATGTGCACATCACCAGCATGGTAGGAACGGCGCGGCAGATGTCAGCGCGCAAGGGCGCCTGGAGCGGCACCTTGATGCTCGTCGTGCAGCCTGCCGAGGAGCGCGTTATAGGCGCCGCGGCCATGAAAGACGACGGCATCTGGGATCGCTTCGGTACGCCTGATTACGCGTTGGCGTTTCACGTATCGTCCAGTGCCGTCGCCGGTGTGATCAATGTGACCGAGGGCAGCCCATACGCGGGCGCCGATACGGTCGACATTATTATCCATGGCGTTGGTGCGCACGGCGCGTCTCCGCATCGCGGCAACGACCCGGTCGTGCTTGGCGCACAGATTGTGCTCGCCTTGCAAACGCTGGTTGCGCGTGAACTGTCACCGCGTATGCCGGGTGTCGTGACGGTGGGTTCGTTCCACTCCGGCACCAAACACAACATCATTTCAGATCGCGCTCATCTGCAGTTGACCGTTCGAAATACCAATGCAGAAACGCGTGAAATTTTGCTCAACGGCATCAAGCGAATCGCAGAGAACATGGGCCGCGTCGCCGGTTTGCCGGAGGACATGCTGCCTGAAGTGATCATCTCAACCGAAAGTGTGCCACCCACAAATAACAGTCCGGAGCTCGTTCGTCGTCTGCGGGAAGCATGGAACACGCAGATCGGTGATGATCGCGTCGTCGATAATCCGCCCACGGGCATGGGCGCCGAGGACTTCCCGTTTTTTACGACGGATCCGCAGATTACGACAGTCTATTGGGGAATCGGCGGTACGTTGCAGGAAGATTTCGACCGCGAAGCCGACGGTGGTGAGCCAGTGCCCAGCCATCATTCGCCGTTGTTCACGATGGCT
>JADFLJ010000116.1 GCA_022564475.1 Pseudomonadota bacterium | reverse complement strand
CTATCGATTTTGGCAACCGCTTCATCGAGCGTTTCGGCGTAACACTGTTCTGTTTGCGACACGCGAGACAGTGATCCAAGTTCCCGGTAGGACTTAACGCTGCACACAGACTTGCTGGCACGTTGCAGGCGCGTGTAAAGCGCCCGTGCCCCGGCATTGTTCTGAATATTCAAATCCGCAAACGACACGGAAATCGCACCATCGGCAAGTTGACTTTGTGTTGCGGCGACGGCAGATAGCGATATTCCAAAACCGCCGACAACGAGGGCTGCAACGCCCACAATTACTGACTTTTTCATGTTTCCTCTCCTCACTTCATTGCACCAGAGACTGAAGAAAGAGTGCTTGCCCAAGCGAACTCTTCTGCAGAATAAACTTCATTCACTACTTTGATGCTTGTTATAGCCATCTGGTTGCGAGAGGGTTACAAACAATTTGTTATGGAACTATTGTGTTGTTGTCAGGCCGTCAGATCTCAACGCTGGTTTTGTGCCATAGCCAGGGCCGCCGCGCTGGCACCCGCAACCGACCAACCGCCGTCGACGGGTAACACAACTCCACTCACATAAGCACCCGCGTCCGACGCCAGAAACATGGCCGCGTTGCCGATGTCGCCGACCTCGCCGAGCCTCTGCAGCGGCACGCTGCGTTTTGTCAGCTCCATTATTTTCTCTGTCGGCGCCAGGCGACGCATACCTTCTGTATTGGCGATCGGACCCGGCGCAATACTATTGACGCGGATACCCAAATGGCCCCATTCGAGCGCCAGCGTACGCGTCAACATATCAACGCCCGCCTTGGCTGCGCAGACGTGGCTTTGCATCGGCATTGCAAGAAACGCCTGCGGAGCCGAAATATTGATGACCGTTGCGCCCGGTTTATTGAGGTACTCAAACGCCGAGTGAAGGACGTGAAAAGTACCCATCAAATCAATGTCGACGACTGCCTTAAAGCCATTCGGTGACAGGTCTTTGGCAAACGCCGGGAAATTTCCTGCAGCACCCGAGATCAGAATATCGATCCCACCGGTTTCGCTGGCATATTCCTTGAGTGCGGCCTTGACGGCGTCCACGTCGCGAACGTCCAGTGCATAGCCGCGGGACTCAGAACCCAAATCGGACAGCTCCGCGACGGCGGCATCGACTTTTTCCTGCGAGCGGCTCGCGACCGCAACATTGGCGCCGGCCGTTGCAAAACATCGTCCAATACCCAGATTGATACCGCTGGTGCCACCGAAGATAAAAACGTGCTTGCCGGGGAAACTAAACGTAACAGACATACAGACTCACCCTTCGAAAAAGACTTGGATTAAGGAAACCAAAGCGCGAAAATGCAACTGCACCTGGATGCGCAATGAAAGTAACAGATTTGAGGGCAATGAATCGATCCGAAGAGAGAATTCCGCGGCTGAGGACTCGCGGCCGCGCCAATCGCAAAAAATTGCTGCGATCGGCTGAACGTCTGTTGGTCACCAATCGCGGCGCTGCGCTACGATTCAGTGACGTATTCGAGTCTGCCGGTGTTTCTCGTGGTTCGGCGTATCGCATCTACATCGGGATTGATGACTTAATGCAGGATCTGGCCAGCGAGTGGATCAACAACTTTGTGGCCTATCTTGGCGAGCTGCAGCCCGAACATGTGCCGAAAGATTGGCAACAGTTCTCCGATTTCATCGTTGAACGGGCGACAGGCTACTGGACTCAAACGGCCGATACGCTGCGCGTGATGCCACGCGTTCGTAGCGATGCGCCGGCGAGCTACAAAACTGCTTTGCGCGAATTGAGTGATTGTATTGCTGCATTGTTCGCCCGCTATTATTCAATGCCCGAGGTGCCGAACTGGACCAGCAAATTGTCGTTCTATGTTCAGCTCGCGGATGCCGTGTTCTCGGACTCTGTCCGTGTCGAAAACAGAATCACGGACAAGCGAATGGTTGAGGCGCAGGTTCTTTGCAGGACCTACTTGTCGTTTCACCTTCCGGACTGGATCCCAAGTCGTCTTGACACCAGGTAGGCCGCCGATTTTGCGAGTCCACAAGGCGACAAATTGAACATCGTCCTGCTTGGTCATCAGGACATCGCGAGCCTGTTCGCGTTGAATCGCCATACCGCGCAAAGGCGTCCTGAATCTTCACTCCGGCATCCTGCCGGACTACCGTGGCGTGATGGCGACCTTCCGGGCGATGCTCAATGAAGAGCCGGAAATTGGCGCAAGCTTGCACTGGATAGTGGATAACGGTATCGATACTGGCCCGGAAATCGGTATCGGCCGGGCGCGAACACGGCCTGAGGAATCCTACCTGGCGAACGTACTGCGGCTGTACATCGAGGGCTGCAAGATGATGGCGGCTGCGGTTGAGACTGTGACCAGCCGCGAAATTCAGCGTAATGCCCCACCGGCAGTGGGTCAGGGGCGGTATTACTCAACGCCCGACGCGGAGGCGATCGAGTGTTTTTCGGCCAAAGGCCTGAAATTGGTGTCTGGCAACGAGTTGGACCTGATTTCATAATTGCCCTGTCTAATGCGATATCCGTTCGCATGCGGCGAAAAAACTTGACTCTCTTATGCCAAAATTGAATAGTTAGCCAATGATGTTGTAGTAATTTCGCAACGTCATACCCGGTTTCGTTGAGGGGCAGGTTTTTTTAGAGAAGAACAGAACGGCATAGCCGACATTGTGTCTCAAGCTATTACCGCATGGGCACTCGATAACAGGAGAATAAACGTGGATAGTAAGTTCAGCATTTGCAAGGGGGTATTGCTGACCCTGCTGGTGCCATTGACTGTTGCGATTCCGCAACGGACTATGGCGCAGGAGGAAGCGATTGAGGAGATCGTCACGACCGGCACTCGTCGCGCGGCGCGCTCGGTGACGGAATCGGCGGTCCCGATCGACGTGATCAGTGGTGCGGACTTCTTGGCGCAGGGCAATACCGACATCAACGCACTGCTTAGTGCCGCAATACCGTCCTACAACGTTAACTCGCAGCCGATCAGTGATGCGGCCACGATCGTGCGGCCCGCGAACCTTCGCGGCCTGTCTCCTGACAGCACGCTCATACTCATCAATGGCAAGCGCATGCATCGTTCGGCGGTCATCTCGTTCCTCGGTGGTGGTATCGCCGACGGCTCACAAGGGCCTGACATTTCGAACATTCCTGGCCTCGCGCTCAAACAGATTGAAGTACTGCGTGACGGCGCTTCGGCCCAGTACGGTTCTGACGCGATCGCGGGTGTGATCAACTTCGTGCTCAAAGACAATTCCGAGGGTCTGATCGTCGAAGGCCGCTTTGGTGAGTTCTTCGAGGGCGACGGAGCAAGTTCGCAGATCGGCTTCAACATTGGCATGCCATTGACCGATGACGGTTTCTTCAACGTTACGGCGGAGTTCAAGGACGTTGACCCGACCAGTCGCAGCGTGCAGCGCGATGACGCACAGGGTTTGATTGACGCAGGCAATAGCGACGTGAGAACCCCCGCTGCGCAAATCTGGGGTACGCCCGAGGTAACGGATGACTTCAAGATCTGGGTCAATGCGGGCCTCGATCTGGGCAACGGGAGAGACGCATATGTCTTCGCCAACTGTGCCGAGCGCGATGTCGAAGGCGGGTTTTTCTTCCGTAACCCGAACACGCGTGGCGGCATCAACGACGGCGGGACGAACGCAGCCGGGGAATCCATACTCCTGATCGCGGACCTGACGTTCGGTCCCAGCGACGATGGCGTCGGCTGCCCGGAAGTGGTCATCAGCAACAACGTTCCCGATCCTGCGGCGCTCGCAGCCGTTGACGCGGATCCCAACTGCTGGGCCTTCAATCTGCTGGAGCCGGGCGGCTTTACACCGCAGTTCGGCGGCCACGTAGAGGATGCCTCCATCACGGCCGGTACCCGCGGCGAGTTTTCGAATGGCTTGCTGTATGACTTCAGTGCCTCTTTCGGCAGAAACCAGGTCGACTACGTCATCAGCAACACGGTCAACCCGCAGCTTGCGGCGCAGCAACTGACCATGCCGCGTCGGTTTACGCCGGGCAGCTACGTGCAGAGTGAGCGCAACGTCAATGCCGATTTCTCGTATCCGGTGGACTTCGCGAACTTTGCGTCACCGCTGAATGTCGCGTTTGGCCTCGAATACCGGGTTGAGCAGTTCGAAATCAAGAGCGGCGGCCCGAATTCGTTCTTCATTGACAATCAGGCCGATCTGGCTGCACAAGGATTCGGCATTGGCTCGAATGGCTTCCCGGGCTTCAAGCCCGAAGATGCCGGCGTGTTCGATCGTGGCAGCTTCGCGGCCTATATCGACCTGGAGGCCGACGTAACCGACAACTTCCTGCTCGGTTTCGCCGTGCGCTTCGAGGACTTCGGTACCACGACTGACGTCAAACTGGCGGCGCGCTTCCAGATTACGGAAGGCTTCGCGATTCGTGGCGCGGCCAGCACGGGCTTCCGTGCTCCGACGGTCGGCCAGACGAACGTTCGTAACGTAACTACGGCATTCACGAACGGCGTGCTGGCTGACGAGGCGACCCTGCCACCGACGAACCCGATCGCTGCTCAAAAAGGCGGTGTTCCGCTGGAGCCGGAAGAGTCCGTGAGCCTCACGGTCGGCTTCATCGCGAACTTTGGTGCGTTCGACGTGACTGTCGATTACTTCAATATCGAGGTAACGGACCGCCTCGCGCTGACGACGACGCAGATACTCACACCGCAGGACGTCCAGGACCTGCTTGACCTGGGCATTGCGGATGCTTCGAGCTTCACGGGTGTGCGTTTCTTCACGAACGACTTCGACACGACGACGCAGGGAATTGACATCGTTGCGACGACCAGCGCGGAACTGTTCGGCGGCGATACGAACTTCTCGTTCACGTACAACTGGACCGATACTGAGGTTGACAGCTTCAACCCTGCTATCATCGGAGACACGCGTGTGCGCCAGCTCGAAGACAACCTGCCGGACCAGCGATTTGCGCTTACGGCGAATCACGTCCAGGGAGACTGGCGTGTTCTCCTGCGCCTGAACTACTTCGGTGAGTATTTCGAGGCTCACCTTGACGACGGCACTTTGCCGATCGAAGTGGGTCAGGAGATGACCGTTGATGCTGAGATCGGCTATAACTTCACGGACAGCCTGTCAGTAACGCTCGGCGCGCAAAACCTCTTCGATGAGTTCCCGGACAAAAATCCGTGGTCAGGAATCGTTGGCGCCGTTTATCCCGTTACATCGCCGATGGGCTTTAATGGCGGTTTCTGGTACCTCCGGGCCACCTACACGATGAACTAGGCCAGCGTCTGCGGACGTCAGTCCACAAGACTGAGAAAGCCCCGCTCGATGAGCGGGGCTTTTTTGTTGGAGCCCGCGGCGGGCTCCAACAGTACTCCTACATGTTCTGCTCGATCCAGTCCAGCCAGTCGGCCGTGACCTCGTCGCGATTCGTCTCATTGAGCATCTCGTGGCGGCCTTCCTTGTATATCTTCACGGTCAGGCGGCCATGTCCGGTTTGCGCGTAGCGCAGCGTGAGTTCGCCCATGCCACGCTCGCCACCCCCGGGGTCGCGCTCGCCGCCCGTAATCAGGATGGGGAGCTCGGTCGGCACCCGCGAGACATTTTCGTCCGTGGCAATTTTCAGCAGGCCCCCGGTCAGGTCGCGCCACAGCCCGGCCGTGTACGGGCCGCCGCACAATGGATCGGCAATGTAGGCGTCAACTTCATCGGGGTCACGCGACAACCAGTCCAGCTCGGTTCTCGCTGGCGTGAAGGATTTGTTGAAATCGCCGAAACCAAGCTTGTCCAGAAGCGCGCTGTGTCGATGCGCACCCAGGCGCCAAGACTCGATTCTGGCCAGCAGGTTGCCGGGCAGCGTCTCGACCCGCCGTGCCCAGGTCGACCCGGATAACAAGAGGGCGGCCAGGCGCCCGCCATAATGCATCGCAAAATCCTGGGCGACAAAGGACCCCATGCTGTGCCCAAGCAGCGTCACGGGCAGCGCGGCGAATCGCTCCGCCAGGAATTCGTTGACGACAAGCGAATCCGCGACCAGCAATTGCCAGCCGTTCTTCACGGCAAAGAAACCCGGTGTGTCGCCATGACCTCCGTGGCCGCGATGATCGTGTACCGCAACGACGAAGCCACAATTTACAGCCGCTGCGGCAAATCGCGCGTAGCGACTGCCGTGCTCGCCGAGGCCATGAATAATCTGGATGACGCCCTTCGCGGTGGCGGCGGGAGACCAGTGCCGAACATGGATTGTATGCCCATCGTTGGCTGTCAGTGTCAGGGCTGGATCTGATTCAATCATTTTGCGCTTCACTCGTAGTAATAGGCCGTCAGTTTGCAGCTCAAACATCTTATACTGCATGCCCGATTCCGTGCAGCGGATTTCATCACGAGGATGCACGATGATTGACCTCTATTTCTGGCCGACGCCGAACGGCCGCAAAATCTCGATCATGCTCGAGGAGTGCGCGCTTGAATACAATGTGATCGCCGTCGACATAGGCAGCGGCGATCAGTTCGACCCGGACTTTCTCAAGATCAGCCCGAACAATCGCATGCCGGCCATCGTCGATCACGAAACCGGAATCTCGGTTTTCGAAGGCGGAGCGATCCTGATTTATCTGGCTGAGAAAGCAGGCAAGTTCCTGCCGCAGGACATCGCGGCACGCACCGAAGTACTGCAATGGCTGTTTTGGCAGGCGGCTGGCCTTGGACCGATGGCAGGTCAGCTTAGCCACTTCACAAATTACGCGCAGGAGCCTCAACCCTATGCGCTCAGTCGTTATTCGAATGAA
>JADFLJ010000013.1 GCA_022564475.1 Pseudomonadota bacterium | reverse complement strand
AGCGCTGCGCGAGCAGGACCGGGATCGACTCCACCATCGCGGCTCCACGTGCGTCGCGTAGCGAGCGAAGGAGCCCCCAGAACACCGTAAAAACGCCCGCGATCAGCAGGGCGATGCCCAGGAACTTGAACGGCTGCACCCACAGCGGGAACGAAGCCAGATCGCTCTGATCTGCGAGTAGCGGCGATCCTGCTGCGGCTGCGTCCCGTACCGCCTTCGAGCTTTCAAAGACGTCTGACGCTGTAGATGCCAGCGTGATGCCGATGACGACTTCGCTGACACCGAGAATACGTGCCATATCGATCGATCCCTCGACCAGCAGATTCGCGCCTACGAGCAGTATGGTCAGGCCGATGACGAACCAGAATGCCACCTTTTGCTTGCTAACGTGCTTTGGGATTTCGGCTTCATAATCCACGACCAGCGGGTCGTTCGTGGCTGAGCGCATGCCGAGGCGGGCCAGCCAGATCATGACAATGACCAGGCCTGTCAACAGAACCAGCCCGTCGATTCGGGACAGGAAGCTGTCCAGGAACAAGGAGACAGTGAGCAGCGATACAGCCAGTAGTGCCGGCATTTCGCGCCGCAGAGTCGCCGATCGAAGCTTAATGGGTCTCAGCAGGGCCGTACAACCGAGCACGAGGCCGATGTTGACGATGTTCGAACCGATGGCATTGCCAAATGCAAGGCCGGGTTGGCCGCCGATTGCCGCGACGACCGACACGAGTATCTCGGGGGCTGATGTGGCGAACGCAACGATCGTCAAACCGATCATGAGCGGCGGAACACCGAGATTTCGTGCTCCGGCCGATGCTGCGTATACGAAGCGGTCCGCGCCCCAAACCAAGAGTACGAGACCGACAACAATCTCTACTATGTCAACAAACATAAGCTCTTCATAAAAAAACAAGGCCGCTCGCGGATGGGCAGCACACTGGCCCACCGGCTGGCGTGCCGATTCGAGCCGCGTATCATACACAATCAGCGTGCAGCATTGGGAAGCCCCTCAAAATCCAGTTACACTGCGCGCCCTCTCAAGCAGCCAAAGATATGAATTCCATGAAGCCCTCCGAGATCGCAAAGCTTATCGAAGCCGGTTTTGACGACGCCATCGTGCGCGTCGCAAGCGACGACAACACGCATTTCGAAGCGTTGGTCGTGGCTGATGTATTTGACGGTAAGCGACGCATCGCCAGGCATCAGATGGTCTATAAAACCCTGGGTACATTGGTAGGCAATGAAATCCACGCGCTGTCGATTCGGGCCTGCACTCAAGCCGAGTATCAGCAGCAGACCGGCGAGAGCTGAGTCACTTGGACAAGCTACTCATCAGAGGACCGGGTGAGCTGAGCGGTACCGTCAAAATTTCGGGCGCGAAAAATGCGGCGCTGCCCATCCTGGCCGGCACCTTGCTGGCGACCGAGCCCATCGTCGTGCGCAACATTCCGCATCTGAAAGACGTCACGACAATAATCTCGTTGTTACAGATGATGGGCGTGCAAGTCACGATTGACGATCAACTCAATGTCGAAGTGGATGCCAGCAACGTGACGAGTCGCGAAGCACCCTACGAGCTCGTAAGAACCATGCGCGCATCGATCCTGGTACTCGGGCCGCTCGTCGCACGCTTTGGCGAGGCCGATGTGTCATTGCCGGGTGGTTGCGCAATCGGCGCGCGGCCGGTAAATCTGCATATTGCCGGATTGCAGGCGATGGGCGCCGACGTGTCGGTCGAGAACGGATTTATCAAAGCGCGCGCCAGGAGACTGAAGGGCACGCACATCGTTTTCGACACGGTGACCGTGACAGGAACAGAAAACCTTCTGATGGCGGCGGTGTTGGCGGACGGAGAAACCGTGCTCGAAAATTCGGCGCGCGAGCCCGAAGTAACAGACCTCGCAAACTTCCTGATTGAACTTGGCGCGAAAATCGACGGTGCTGGCAGCAGCACGATCGTCGTCCAGGGTGTCGAAAAACTCGGCGGCGGTGACTATACTGTGTTGCCTGATCGAATCGAAGCGGGCACCTACCTGGTTGCGGCTGCAATGACGGGCGGGAGAATTCGTGTCGTGGATGCCGCACCTGACACACTTGAAGCGGTGCTGATCAAGCTGAGGGAAGCCGGCGCCACCATAACAACGGGTGAGGGCTGGATAGAGCTCGACATGAAGGGGCGGCGTCCAACTGCAGTCGATATCCGAACCGCGCCCTATCCGGCATTTCCGACCGACATGCAGGCGCAGTTTTGTGCGCTGAATGCGATCGCAGATGGCGTCAGTACGATCACGGAGACCATATTTGAAAATCGTTTCCAGCACGTTCTCGAATTGCAACGAATGGGTGCTGATATTCAGCTCGAGGGCAATACCGCGATTATCAAAGGGGTTGATCGACTGATGGCTGCTCCCGTCATGGCGACGGACCTGCGTGCGTCAGCCGGCCTGGTGCTCGCGGGTCTTGCGGCCACGGGAGAGACGCTTGTTGACCGGATTTACCATGTTGATCGTGGTTACGAGCGTATCGAAGAAAAGCTCAGGCAAGTCGGCGCGACGATTCAGCGCGTCACGTCCTGACCTTAGGGGTGGTCTCAGGGTAGTTCGGGCCGCTCGCCGGCGATGATCGTGACCAAGAAGCGTTCGCCATCGCGCATCGCCACAATCTCGACGGCGTCGCCCGGATCGGTGCCGGCGGCAAGCAGCAAGGCCTGACGCCGCGACAGTATTGGTTCTCCGTTCATAGACAATACAACGTCGCCTCGCTGCAGACCGGCTCGATAGGCAGGGCCGTTTTCGTGGACGGACTGCAGCAGGATTCCCGCATTGTCATCCAGGCCGAGTGCCTGGCGTTCCGAGCTCGTCAGATCGACCGGGCTCAATCCCATCCAGCCGCGGATGACGCGGCCATTGAGCTTGATTTGCTCGACGACACCGCGCACGAGGTCGATGGGGATCGCAAAACCGATGCCCTCGGTACCCGAATCCTGCGCAAGCACAGCCGTATTGATGCCAATGAGTTCGCCGCGTGTATTGACGAGTGCGCCGCCCGAGTTACCCGCATTGATCGCTGCATCGGTCTGGATGAAGTTTTCGAAGGTCAGGAGATTCAGGAGCCCGCGACCCGTTGCGCTGACAATGCCCTGGGTGACCGTTTTGCTCAGGCCGTAGGGGTTGCCTATCGCCAGCACAACATCGCCAATGCGCAATGCCGATGAACTGCCGAGCGGCACGGCAGGCACAGTGCCAAGATTGATCTTGAGCAGCGCAAGATCGGTTTCGCGGTCAACACCCACGGTCTCAGGCTCGGTTACGCGGCCGTCACTGAGTTGAATTCGTATCTCGGCGGCCTCGGCGACAACATGATAATTGGTGACCATATAACCCTCAGGATCGATGATCACGGCCGAGGCAAAACTGGTGATTACGCGAAATCGCGTGCGCGCCGATGGTGAGGCGCTGTCGCGTACGAGTCGCTTGGTGTAGACATTGGCAACGGCCGGGGCGCTGATATCCACGGCATCTGCGTAGCTATAGACGGGGCCGGCCTGTTGAATCCCGAGCAAGGGCAGCAGGTCCGGCCGCAATACGACGACCAGAAATGCGACCGCTAGCCCGACAACGACGGACTGCAAGAGAAACACAAGAGCTGACTTCAAACCCGCCTCGACTGAGCATAGATTTTCGAATTGTCGATCCAGGTAGCTAGCCAATATCGACAGGCCCCGTGTATAATACGGCGCTGGTTCCGCACCATGTACCGAGGTTACCGCCATCCTGACGGGAATCAGGGCCTGCTGCAAATCGAGTCAATTCTAAATAAAGCAAAATCGTGCCGACAGAAAGCTTGTGATTAAGAGGGTAGCGGACAGGCCGCTGAGCAGACTTTCTAATAGCCGGGCGTATGGGAGTGCCTGATGACAGACGACGACCTGGATCAGATTGATCGAAACAGACGTCATTTCTTAGCTATCGCAACCGCAGTCACCGGTTTGGTCGGTGCGGGCGTTGCGATATATCCATTCTTGGCTTCTTTGAAGCCGAGTGCCCGTGCGCAAGCGCTGGGTGCGCCGGTCGAAGTGTCGATTGGCTCGCTGGAGCCGGGTGAAATGGTTCGTGTTCTTTGGCGTGGCAAGCTGGTTTTCGTTCTGCGGCGGACCGAGGAGATGCTCAAGCATTTGGGTGATAACCTCGACAGGCTCAAGGATCCGAACTCGGAGGTTGTTGAGCAGCAGCCGGAGTACGCAGCCAATGCGACGCGTTCGGTGAAACCGGAGTACCTCGTCGTCGAGGGATCCTGTACGCATCTGGGCTGTGCTCCAATCAAGGACTTTGAGGTGCGTCCGGCTGACCACTGGACCGGCGGATTTTTCTGCCCCTGTCACGGATCGACATTCGATCTGGCTGGCCGTGTGTATAACGGTGTTCCAGCGCCGACCAACCTGCGAATTCCTCCACATCGCTTTGTCAGAGATGATCTTGTCCTGATTGGGCAAGACGCGGGAGCAGCCTGATGTCGAGAATCGAATCTGAAGTAGGAAAGCCCAAGGGCGGGCTGATGAAGTGGATCGATGATCGCTTCCCGTTCACGGAAACGATGAAGTACCACGTCACTGAGTACTACGCGTCCAAGAACTTCAATTTCTGGTACGTGTTCGGCGTACTCGCCTTTGTCGTACTCATTATCCAGTTTTTATCTGGCATCTTCCTGACGATGAATTACAAACCATCGTCAGCTGAAGCGTTTGCGTCCGTCGAATACATCATGCGGGATGTCGAATGGGGCTGGTTGATTCGCTACGTACACTCGACGGGCGCGTCATTCTTTTTCATCGTTGTCTATCTCCATATGTTCCGGGCGATGTTGTACGGCTCTTACAAGAAGCCGCGCGAGTTGATCTGGATCATCGGCATGATGATTTTCTTCGTGCTGTTCGCCGAAGCATTCGCCGGATACTTGCTGCCCTGGGGGCAAATGTCGTATTGGGGCGCGCAAGTGATTATCTCCTTGTTTGGCGCAATACCGGTGGTCGGCGATGGGATCGTGGAGTTCATCCGCGGTGATTATTCAATCTCGGATATCACACTCAACCGCTTTTTTGCCATGCATGTCATTGTCTTGCCGCTGGCCTTGATCGGCCTCGTGTTCGTCCACATTGTGGCGCTGCATGAAGTCGGATCCAGCAATCCGGACGGTATTGAGATCAAGAAGAAAAAGGGCAGTGATGGCATTCCATTGGACGGTGTCGCCTTTCATCCCTATCACACGTCGAAAGACCTGGTTGCGATCATCATCTTCCTGATGTTGTTCTGCGCGGTAATTTTCTTCGCACCGGAAATGGGTGGCTATTTCCTCGAGCATGCGAACTTCGAACCCGCCAACTTGCTCGCAACACCGGAGCATATTGCGCCAGTCTGGTATTTCACGCCGTTCTACTCGATCTTGCGTGCAGTGCCCGACAAACTATGGGGTGCGATATTGATGGGCGGCTCAGTATTATTGCCGATGTTCCTGCCCTGGCTCGACCGATCACGTGTGCGATCGATTCGCTATCGTGGCTGGATCTACAAGTCGGCGCTGACCTGTTTCGCAATAAGTTTCATTGCGCTGGGATGGCTGGGTACGCAGCCGGCTGAGGCTGTCTACGTGTTGGCAGCAAGGTTCTTCGGTATTATCTATTTCGCGTTTTTCCTGCTGATGCCGTATTACACGGCGATCGATAAAACCAAGCCAGTGCCGGACAGGGTGGTCTACCATGGGTAAATCGATGCAGGTCTTGTTCGCACTGACTGCCACGTTTGCATGTGTGTCTGCTTTCGCATCAGGCGGTGGTGCAGATTTCGAAAAGTCGGAAATCGACCCTGGCAACATCAATTCGCTGCAGCGCGGTGCGCGAAATTTCATGAATTATTGTTCGGGTTGCCACTCGGCTAAATACGTACGCTTCAACACGATTGGCAAGTACCTCGAATTATCAGATAAGCAACTCATCGATAATCTGATGTTTAACGCGGAGAGAACCTTCGAGACAATCAATGTATCGATGCGCAGTGGTGATGCAAGAAAATGGTTTGGTACGCTGCCGCCCGACATGTCCTTGATGGGGCGTTCAAAAGGCGCGGACTATATTTTCAATTTCCTGAAGGGTTTCTACATCGATCCGGACAGCCCGACCGGTGTGGACAACCATTTTCTTCCGGGCACCAGCATGCCGCACGTGTTGTGGGAATTGCAGGGTTATCAGAATGCGATCTACGCTTCGCACGAAGATGCGGAGGGCAATGTGATCCGGGAATTTGCAGGCATGGAGCCTGCGACTGCAGGATTGATGAGCGCCGACGAGTACGACGAGTTCGTGCGCGACACGACCAACTTTCTCGCCTACATTGCAGAGCCAATTCGCTCAGAACGCCGCAAGCTCGGCGTCTGGGTAATGATGTATCTAATCTTTTTCTTGATCATCGCGTCGATGTTGAAGAATCAAATCTGGAAGGACGTAAAAAAATGACAGTGATTGCCAATCGCCGTTCTGTAATGACGTTGTTTTCGCGTCCTACGGACATTCACAGCCACCGGGCTCGTCTGGTCCTCGCTGAGAAAAACATCAACATTGAAATCACGAGTGTTTTGGGCAGTGAATTGCCCGAAGATCTCATGGATTTGAATCCCTACCATACGGTCCCGACGCTCATTGATCGCGATCTGACCTTATACGATTCGCGCGTCATCATTGAATACCTGGATGAGCGTTTTCCGCACCCGCCGCTAATGCCCGTAGATCCCGTCACGCGGGCGCAATTCCGGCTGGCCTTGTTTCGCATCGAATCAGACTGGTACTCGCTGGCCGAGGAAGCTGATGGGCCCGACGGCAAGCTCAGCAGCAAGTCGAAAAAGATGCTGCGCGAAAGTATTTTGCAAAGTGCTGAATTATTTGCTGCACGGACCTATTTCCTGAACGATGAATTTTCACTCGTCGATTGCAGTATTGCTCCGATACTTTGGCGTTTGCCTGTCTACGGTATTGATTTGGGCGACAAGGCTGAAGCGATAGAGGCATACATGCAGCGTGTGTTTGCGCGCCGTTCATTCCAACAAAGCCTCACCGAGCTAGAGCAGGAAATGCGCATGTAATGTTGCTCCTGGTCTTATGTCATCTTGCCAAAAACCGACAGAATCGGTGGTAAGATTGGGACCCCGAAACCATGTTGGCCTAAAATACTAACGTGTCCAATCCAAGTCGATCCAAACGTCCCTACCTGATTCGCGCCATGCATGAATGGATGGCCGATAACGGCAATACGCCGCATATCGTTGTCGATGTGTCCGTCGACGGCGTGACCGTTCCGGAGGAGCACGTCAAAGATGGCAAGATTATTCTGAATATCAGTGACTCGGCGGCACACAATCTGAAGCTGACGAACGATGCCGCAAGCTTTCGTGCACGCTTCGGCGGCGTGCCGTTCGACGTCTGGGTTCCGATGCGTTCAGTGCTCGGAATTTACGCGCGTGAAACGGGACAGGGCATGATCTTTTCCTACGACTCGGAGTCTGCGGATGGTTCGGAAGCTGTCGCAGAGCCCGTTGCGGATGACGTCGAATCAACGCGCGCGCGCTCGCACCTGCGAGTCATCAAGTAGCGTCGTCACCGAGCAGGGCTATATCAATCAGATCGCAGAGTGCGTGAATGATGACCAGATGAACTTCCTGTATTCGTGCCGTGCGTGTGGCAGGAACACGTATTTCAACATCGCCTTCTTCAAATAATTCGGCCATACGACCGCCGTCACGCCCCGACAAAGCGACAACCTTCATTCCGCGCTCATGTGCGGCGGTTATCGCCCGGCAGACATTTTCCGAATTTCCAGATGTGGAAATACCGAGCAAGATGTCTTCCGGTTTGCCAAGCGCACGAATCTGCTTCGAGAAAATTTCCTCATACGAGTAGTCGTTGCTAATGGATGTGATCGTTGAGGCGTCCGTTGTCAGTGCCATTGCCGGAAGTCCAGGTCGTTCTCTCTCAAAACGATTAAGCAATTCAGACGAAAAATGCTGCGCATCACCTGCGGAACCACCATTGCCGCAACTCAGTATTTTTCCATCGTTGAGCAGGGCCTTACCCATCAGTTCACCGGCCACGGCGATGCTTTCGCTGATGACATCGACCGCATCCTGCTTGGTGGCAATGCTCTCTGCGAAGTGTTCTCGAACGCGTGTTACTGAATCCATGTTGTGCCCGCTCCGACCATCGTTCCTGGTGGCTCGATATTAGCAGATGTGGTAAACCGGCAGCGTTACATCCCCGGGCGGAACGCGTCTTTCATCCATTCGATATGTACATCGCCGCTCGCGTCTCGATCGATACCCAGTACATCAAAACGACAAACGCGATTGGCAAGACGAGGATTTTTGGACAAGAACATCGCGGCGGTCGAGGCGAGCTTGCGTTGTTTGCGAGTATCCACGGTTTGCACGGCACGCACGAAACTGCTTTGTGTGCGGTAGCGTACTTCCACGAAAACCAGGCATGAATCATCGAGCATGATTAGGTCGATCTCGCCGCGACGCGTGCGAAAATTCCGGCTAACGGGCTGCAAGCCTTGAGTTTGCAGATGCTCAAAAGCCATTTGTTCGGCGTTGAAGCCTGTTTGTCTGCTTACTCTTCTGGTGTGGGGTCGTACCACGATTCCGCATCCGTTGCGTCGGGTGGTAAAAGTTCGGCGTTGTCACTCAAATCCTGAATTGGTCCGCCCACGGTGATGGCGTCAGGCAAGGATACCGGCATGCCACGTTGAAACTGTGCCCATGCCATACGGCGATGAATACGGCCATCTCTGTCGAGAAACAGCATGCCTGTTGCGCCATCGATTTCGTCCATAAAGCCGCCACGGGCGGCAAACAATGCGCCCACAAGATAATAGGCGTCGTATCCCATCGCGTGCAATCGTCCGAGGCGCCGTTGTCCCGGCCAGTGTTCGTCGAACAAGTCGGGCAAGTGCTGAATCCAGCTTTGCGGGCCAATGATCCACGGCGCATCCGCAAACATGATGCCGTTCAAATCACTGTCGGAGCGGCCGTCCATCGAAAAAATCGACGACGTGGAGTACACGGGCAGGTCGCCGGAGTAATGGAACTTTAGTTGTGACTTGAGAAGCCGTCCAGCCGGTGCGTTGGCTGCGAGAAAAATGACGTCGGCATCCTGACGACGGCGTGGATCAAATTGCAATGGTCCGCCGATATTTGCGCGTAGACGCTGGTAGCGGCGCACGCTCCCGGACAGCGCCATCAGGTCCTCAATGGTGTTCGAGAAATCCGGATTGCCAGTCGTATAGCGTCGACTGTCGAGCACAGTGCCACCCATGGATTCAAAGGCCGTGGCAAAGCTGCCAAAAACACGGCGGCCCCAGTTGTTGTTTGGCACCAGCGTCAACGCATGAGTATGGCCGTCAGCAATCGCGCGCTCGGCCGCGGCTACGGCCTCGTCTTCGGGGGACAACGCAAATTGATAGAGGCCTGGAGGTGCCAGGGAACCGTCGCGCAGATAATTCAATGTAAGAACCGGCACCGGGACGAGAATATCGTTCGCCAGTTCCGTTACATTGCGGGGCAACAATGGCCCCACGACGAACTCGGCGCCATCGGCGACAGCCGTTGCATAGGCGGCGCTCGCGCCGCCTTCGACATACACGTCGTAGATGCGTACGACCTGTTTGTCGTTCAGTCCTCCGGCTGTCGCAAAATAAGCGCCGAGGAAACCGTTTTGAATAGCCTCACCGTTGTTCGCGTTCCTGCCCGACAAGGGCAACAACAATGCGATCTGTCTCGGGTAGTCCAGTAACTGCATGTCCGTCATCTGCAAATCGTCGACGATCGTCATGGCAGGGTGGTGGCGATTCAGGTCCCGCCAGCGCACAACGCCGTTGGACCAGCCAATGCCCTGTTGCCCGGTTGATGCGGCCAGCGAGCCTAGCGTTAGCCAGCCGTGAATAACGGGATCATCTGCAACCTCCGCCGCCGCACGTAAATCCAGTGGTTTGCTGGTGATCAAGCCCTGCCAAAGTCGCTTTCGATTGCGTTCTGTCTCGCGCGAGCCGGACAACCAGTTCTCGCGCTGAATCATGAGTTCAACCGCACGTGTCGGATCGCCTTTTTGCACCCAGGCGTCGGCGCGCAGTGCTTCTACCCTAAGCCGATGCTCAAGCGACAGCGATTGGCGACTCAAGGGTTCGAGCAAGCTCAGGGCTGCATCCGGGTCGCCATTGACCAGTGAAAATGTTGCTGTATTGCTGTCGTATAACCACAATAGTTCGCCGCCCTGTGGTTGGGTGACGCCGCGAAACGCATTACGTGCGCGAGTAATGTCACCAGCGTAAAGCCACTGCTCGACGGCCAGCATCGTCAATCGATCGCGTTCAGCAGCGGTCGATGTGCTGGCCATGCCAATGTAAATAGCCGCCGCGTCATCGTGCTCCCCGTTTTGCGCGAGTCGCTCGGCTCTGCCTTCTCCGGATCTTGAGGACATGCCGCCGCTCGGCATTGCACATGCACTCAGCACGAACAACATGAGCAAGATTGTTATCGTGCTTGCCAGAGTGCTGCGTGGGTGGGCAGGATGTCCAAGCTTTTTGTTTAAGCGCATATCAATCAGAGCAAATCTTTTAACGACAGGAAGGCCAATGAGCGGCACTTTGTATATCGTGGCAACGCCAATCGGGAATCTCGAGGATCTGACTCCGCGAGCACGCCAGACGCTCGCAGATGTGGACCTCATTGCAGCTGAGGATACCCGCCATACCGGTCGATTGCTATCGCATTTCGGTGTGAAAACACCACAAAAAGCCTTGCACGATCACAACGAGTCAGCGCTTGTTCCGATGCTCATAAAGGACCTTTTGCAGGGCAGGAATATTGCGCTCGTGAGCGATGCAGGCACGCCGCTGGTGAGTGATCCAGGTTATCGGCTGGTCGCGGCAGCACATGAAAAAGGCATCACTGTGTCGCCTGTCCCCGGCGCGAGCGCCGTTACGGCGGCGTTGTCGGTGGCAGGCTTGCCGACAGATCGCTTTTGTTTTGAGGGTTTCGTACCCAGCAAGCGCGTCGCACGCGAAACCTGGTTGCGAAAGCTTGCCGTTGAATCACGCACCTTGGTGTTCTTTGAGTCCGTGCACAGGATCAAGGACAGCATCACTGACATGCGCGATGTTTTCGGCAGCGATCGTCGGGCGTTTATCGGCCGCGAACTGTCGAAGTTGCATGAGCAATGTGTGCAGGGGACATTCGCGGAGTTGAGCGAAAAACTGGCTTCAGCAGCGATCCCGGCGAAGGGCGAATTCGTCATCATCGTTAACGGTGTTGAAGACGAGCCCTCCACCGACATCGATGTTGACCTCCTGATCACTGAACTCGCAGCGGTGCTTCCCGGCAAGCAGGCCGCTGCGATCGCCGCCAGAGTCACGGGCGAAAAACGCAACGCCATCTACGCGCGCATGCTGGAACTCAGCAATAAACAACCGTAGGAGCGGCTTTAGCCGCGACCGCTAACCGCGACCGCCGATCGGTGCTACACAGCGGCCCACTTCGGGGTACTTGTTCGTTCGCTGCTCGCTAAGCTCCCTTAATGCTTCACGAACAAGCACACCCAAATCGGGCGGTTGTGTGCCACTGTCGCGCCGCAGGCGGCCCACCTGCAGCTACTTTTTTGCTGTAGAATCGCCGCCGGAAGTGTCGGAGTGGGCCAGACAATCGCTGTTACTCATTGAGTCACAGAGGAAAGTCCGGGCTCCTTCGGACAGGGCGCCAGGTAACGCCTGGGGGGCGTGAGCCTACGGAAAGTGCCACAGAAAACAGACCGCCGGCCTCGGTCGGTAAGGGTGAAAAGGTGCGGTAAGAGCGCACCGCGCGACTGGTAACAGCTCGCGGCACGGTAAACCCCGCCCGGAGCAAGACCAAATAGGGGAGTACGCGGCCTTTGGCCGCACCGCCGGTCCCGAGCGGACTCCCGGGTAGGTTGCTTGAGGCAGTTGGTGACAACGGTCCCAGATGAATGATTGTCCACGACAGAACCCGGCTTACGGTCCGCTCCGGCATTTCCACCTCCGCGCACATCGCGCCTGAACACAACCGAATTGGCGCTCTGTCGTCGTTCGCAGACCCACTTCTCAGGCCTTGATTAAGAAAGCGCCATAAGCCGCTGATTTCCTTAGCGCGAAACTTGCCACTTTTCGCCCTGTTTGGGCCACCAGTTTGCCCCTAAGTCCCTGTACAACAAGCATTAATCAAAAGCGTTTGTTGACGCCCCCAAGGGTCATAACTATAGTGTTGAAAAGTGGAAAAAAGTGGGAGGAAAGGGGCATTTCGCCCGGATATCGTGCCAGAAGAGCGGTTCCCGGCTTGTCCTAACCACAGTGTTCAGAGGGGCTACCAAAGTTACGTTGGACGCCAAGGGGCGTATGGCTATGCCGACCCAGTATCGGGAGCGGCTGGCTGCTCGTTGTGATGGCCAGATTATTGTCACTGTGGACAAGGATCACTGCCTCCTCGTGTACCCGCTACCGGATTGGGAAGAACTTGAACGCAAACTCGTTCGATTGCCCAGCATGAACAGAGTCGCCCGTCGAATAGTGCGGATTATGGTCGGTTATGCGACCGAGGTCGACATGGACGCGAACGGCCGACTGCTTATTTCGCGAGAGTTGCGTGATTTCGCGTCGCTGGAACGAAACGCGATGCTGATTGGGCAAGGCAATAAATTTGAACTTTGGGATGAACAAACCTGGAACACGAAACGGGATGAATGGCTTAACGAGGATTACGACGGCGATATGCCGGCAGACCTCGAGTCGATCTCTTTCTAGGTTGCCAGCATTCTCATGAGCAGCAACGAGCATGTGCCGGTGCTGCTGGGGCCGGTTCTTGAGGGACTGAATATTCGGGAAAACGGCGTTTACGTCGACGGTACTTTTGGGCGTGGGGGACACAGCAGCGCGATTTTGGGATTACTGGGCGATAACGGACGTCTGATCGCTATAGATCGGGATCCACAAGCGATCGCTTCGGCACCCAGGGCACTGACTGAGGATTCACGCTTTGAACTGATCAGGAGCGAAATTGCAGATCTTGAAAAAACGATGGGGAGCAGGGATCTCTCAGGAAACGTGGACGGATTACTCCTCGACCTCGGCGTTTCATCACCGCAACTGGATGAAGCCAGTCGCGGTTTCAGTTTCCTCCGCGACGGTCCTCTGGACATGCGGATGGACCCGGAAAAAGGCGGTGCAGCCGCGGACTGGCTGGCATCAGTGGAAGAGCAAGAGTTGAGACGGATACTCAAACAATATGGGGAGGAAGCGCACGCCCGCCGCGTTGCTCGCGCCATCATTGCGATGCGTGAGAACACTCCTATCGTCCGCACGACGCAACTTGCCGAAGTCGTGGCAGCAGCGGTGCCGGCGAAGACCCGCGGGAAACGCAAACATCCGGCGACGAAGACATTCCAGGCTATTCGTATCGTGATTAACGACGAATTGAGTCAGCTTGAAGCCGCGCTTGAGCAATCGCTGCGGGTGCTGAAGAAGGGCGGCCGCCTCTGCGTAATCAGCTTTCACTCGCTTGAAGATCGCATCGTTAAGCGCTTTGTTCGCGACCACTCACGTGAGCCCGAGCAGTATCGCGGTATGCCGAATATTCCTGTCGAATTCATTCCCCCGCTCAAAACCATCGGCAAGCTAATTACAGCGACCGATGAAGAGATTGCCGGCAACGTACGCGCGCGCAGCGCGCGACTCCGGATTGCGGAGAGAGTGACGTGATCCTCAGTGAAAAGCGGCAACCTGTGTTGCTGGTCTTCGTTTTCGCGGCCGTGTGCGTCGTCAGCGCCCTGGCGCTCGTTTACACCAAACACGAATCGCGCAAATTGTTCGTCGAGCTTGAGCAGCTTACCGACGAACGTGACGAATTGAATATCGAATGGGGTCAGTTGCAGATCGAGCAGAGCACCTGGGCGACACACGCCCGCATAGAACAGGTAGCGACCGATGACTTGCAATTGACGCGACCTGCCACCACGGAAATTTTCGTAATCGAACGGCAATGAAACACGGAGCAGAGACAAAGAGCCAGACTGCAAGACGCTTCGTCAGCAGAGTGACGTTGCTGTCGTTAAGTTTCGCGCTCGTGGCATCCACGCTGGTCGCGCGCGCCGTTCATCTGCAGGTGCTGGATAAGGACTTCCTGAACAGGCAGGCCGATACTCGACACCTGCGAACCGAAAAAATTTCGGCCCATCGGGGCATGATTACCGATCGCAACGGTGAACCGCTTGCGATCAGCACGCCCGTCGACAGCATCTGGGCGAACCCGAAAGAACTCGCGTCAGCAGTTGATCGCGTACCGAAACTCGCGGCTGCGCTGGGTATAGATGCGGACCTGCTGATTCGTCGTATCACGCGCAGCATGGACAAGGAGTTCATTTATCTGAAGCGGCATCTGAGTCCCGAGCGCGCGCAGGAAGTTCTTGCGCTGAAGCTGCCGGGTGTCAGCGTGCAGCGCGAATACCGTCGCTACTATCCTGCCGGCGAAGTGACGGGTCATCTCATTGGATTCACAGATATCGATGATGAAGGTCAGGAAGGCCTGGAACTCGCGTTCAATCACTGGCTTGCAGGCGAGTCCGGCGCAAAGCGTGTCCTTAAGGATCGCCTTGGGAGATCGGTCGAAAATGTAGAGAGTATTCGTCCGCCGCATCATGGCAAGGAGCTGCGTTCGAGTATTGACCTGCGAATTCAGTACCTGGCCTATCGTGCGCTTAAAGCGGCAATTCGTTCTTACGATGCTGCCTCTGGTTCGATTGTTGTGCTTGATGTGAAAACCGGCGAAGTGCTGGCGATCGTTAACCAGCCCACCTACAACCCCAATGATCGTGCTCAGTACTCGGCGGCGCGGTATCGGAATCGTGCGATCACCGATATTTTCGAGCCGGGCTCCAGCATTAAACCGCTGATCGTTGCGGCCGCACTGGAGAGTGGCCAGTACCGGCCCAGCAGCATTATCGATACTTCACCGGGTTACGTGACGATCGGCGCTAAGAAAATCGAAGACCACCGCAACCTTGGACGCATTAGCCTGACGACGATTCTCGCGCGCTCAAGCAATGTTGGCGTGACCAAACTGGCCATGTCGCTGGCGCCGGATCAGCTCTGGTCAACGCTGACCAATTTTGGTCTGGGCACGATGACGGCAAGCGGATTTCCGGGCGAGTCTGCGGGCCTGCTCACCCATTACGACCACTGGCAGGATATCAGTCAGGCGACGCTTGGCTATGGCTACGGTGTTTCAGTGACGCCACTGCAACTCGCACAGGCGTATGCAAGCTTCGGCAATCAAGGACGCATGCAACCGGTCTCACTTATATCGATCGAAAAACCTGGTGACGGCGAGCAGGTTATTTCGGCCGACACGGCGGCAGCCGTTACGCGCATGCTCGAAGAGGTCGTGAAGCCCGGCGGGACGGGCACGAAAGCGTCGGTCCCGGGTTACCGCATTGCAGGCAAGACCGGCACAGCCTGGAAATCGGGCATCGGTGGCTATTCGCAGGACAAGTATTTCTCAATCTTTGCGGGACTCGCGCCGGCCAGTGAGCCACGTTTGGCCGCAGTGGTGATCATCGATGAGCCGGGCGGTGAGCTTTACTACGGTAGCGATGTTGCCGCACCTGTGTTTTCCGAGATTATGGCGGAGTCATTGCGGCTGCTGGCGATACCGCCGGATGCCTTGCCTGCGCGTGATCCTGGCAGCGTCATGCAGGCCATGACGGCCAGCACGGCAACTCAAGAAAACAGTCGATGAGCATGCCGGCCGAACGTCTTACCATGCACCCACGATTGTCGGATCTTCTCGACGGTTTTGCAGACGCTCCGGCGTTCGAGATAGCGGGCCTTGCACTGGACAGTCGCCGACTCGGCGAAGGATTTCTGTTTCTGGCTTGCGCAGGCGCCAATCAGCACGGTCTCGACTTTAGCGTCCAGGCAGTGCGCGCAGGTGCAATTGCCATTGCATTCGATACCTCGACGGCAAAACGCATTCCCGACAATCTTGATGTACCGCTGATCCCGGTCGCTAATCTTGCAGCTAAAGTTGGCGAAATATCCAATCGTTTTTTCGCCCGCCCGTCGCAGCATTTGAAGGTCATCGGCGTAACGGGAACGAACGGAAAATCGACAGTGGCCTGGCTCATTGCGCAGAGCCTCGAGATTCTGGGTACCTCCTGTGCCTATTCGGGCACGCTGGGCTACGGTGTCGACACAGTGGACGTCGATGATGACATGACATCGCCGGATGCGGTTGAAATACAACGCCGTCTGGCCGGATTCGTCGATGCAGGCGCACAACATGCGGCGATCGAGGTGTCGTCGCATGCGCTGGATCAGGGACGCGTCGACGGTGTCAGTTTCGCTGCGACACTATTTACCAATTTGAGCCGCGATCACCTCGACTACCACGGCGATATGCGGGCTTACGGCGATGCGAAGGCCCGGTTGTTCACGGACTTCCCGGCAGATCAGCGGATTATCAACCTGGATTCCGAGTTTGGCGCGGAACTCGCATCACGTTGCCGCGACGATGTAATCACCGTGTCGACAAATTTCGATCGTGTTGCGAATGGCAGGCCGTACGTCTTCGTGCGTTCGGTCGTCGCGCACGAGGCAGGCTCCGAAGTTTCGATTCAAAGCTCCTGGGGTGAGCAGGTATTCGACATTTCATTGCCTGGCGATTTCAATATCGCAAACTCGGTTCTTGCGATCGCCTATCTGCTGTCCACGGGTTTTTCACTGTCGGATGCGTGTGACGCGCTGTCGCAGGGCAACGCACCTCCGGGTCGCATGCAGCGCGTGCAGGCAACTGCAGGTCCGGCGGTGTTTGTGGATTACGCGCACACCCCCGGCGCTATTGAGGTGGCATTGCGCGCGCTGCGAGCACATACGCGTGGCCGCTTGTGGTGCGTGTTTGGTTGCGGCGGCGATCGCGACACAGGCAAGCGCCCGCTGATGGGCCGGGCTGCCGAGCGACTGGCGGACGTATTGCTTATTACGAATGACAATCCACGTAGTGAAGCACCCGCAGAAATTATCGCCGATATCGTCGCAGGTCTTGCCAATTCATCGAGTGTGACAGTTATCGAGAATCGCGCTGCGGCGATTGCGTGGGCGATCGCAAACGCCGCAGTAAATGACGTCATTCTGATCGCTGGCAAAGGGCATGAAAACTACCAAATCATTGGCGACGAGCGACTGGATTTTTCCGATTACGGCGCGGCCGTGGCGAATCTAAAAGCGCGCATGACGGAGGCGAAGGCATGATGTCGATGCTTTCCGCGGCAGCCGATTCGATGCACGGGCAACTGCTCGGCAGTGACCGAATGTTTGACGGTGTGAGCACGGACACACGCACGCTGCGCGAAGGCGAATTGTTCGTAGCTCTTGCAGGCCCGAATTTCGACGGCGGAGATTATGTATCGCAAGCCAAAGATAAAGGTGCCGCAGCAGCCGTTGTTGGTTCGCAAGTCGAGGGCGACCTGGCCCAGATCACGGTTGCTGACACGAAGCTTGCGCTTGGCCAGCTTGGCGCCGCGTGGCGTCGGGACAAATCAGCGGTCGTTATCGGCATCACCGGCAGCAACGGCAAGACGACGCTGAAGGAGCTTACAGCTGCATGCCTGTCGCAGGCAGCACCGACGATCGCAACCGAAGGCAATCTGAACAACGATATCGGTATGCCGCTGATGCTGACCCGCATCGACGAAACGCATCGTTATGCCGTGCTTGAGATGGGCGCCAATCACGTTGGAGAGATCGATTATCTGACATCCCTCGCGGAGCCTGACGTCGTCGTTATTACGAATGCGGCTGCCGCACATCTGGAAGGATTTGGGAGTATTGAAGGCGTCGCCGAAGCGAAAGGTGAAATTCTGCGTGCCAGGTCCCGGCCAGGTGTCGCGATTCTGAATGCGGATGATGCTTACTTTGAATACTGGTCAGCGATGGTTGCTGACATAGATGTCATCGGATTCGGCATACAAGCGCAGACCGATGTGCGTGCAAGTGACATCGTTGCCGATGGCGCTGGTTCTAATTTCAAATTGCACTTGTACGACACACACATAGACGTGCGACTTTCGTTGCCGGGCCAGCACAATATTCGCAATGCCTGTGCTGCAGCGGCAATTGCCGTCGCACTCGGAGTAGCGCCGGAGCAGATTCGATCGGGGCTGGAATCTGTAAAGCCGGTTGCGGGGAGGTTACAGCCAAAACGTGGCCTCTATGGTGCAACGCTTTTCGACGACAGTTACAACGCCAATCCATTGAGCGTGATTGCCGCGGCTGAGTTTCTCGCGGGACTGGAAGGCCAGAGTTGGCTGGTCCTCGGCGATATGGCTGAGTTAGGCGCCAATACTGATCGCCTGCACCAGGATGTTGGCGCGGCTGTTAAAAAAGCCGGTGTAAAACAATTATTCGCGACAGGCGAGTTATCGAGAAACGTGACGGATGCATTTGGCGACCACGCGGTTTGGTTCGATTCCGTCGATACATTGATTGATGCGCTGCGGGTGTCGATTACATCCGATGTTAACGTGCTGGTGAAGGGTTCACGCTTCATGCGCATGGAGCGTGTCGTTGCAGCACTGACATCGACGGACGCGTCGGGCGGGGGGGGCTAGCAATGCTCTTGTACCTGACCAACTACCTCGCGCAGTTTGAATCCGGGTTTAACGTCTTCAGTTACCTCACGATGCGCGCCATCCTGGGCGCTCTTACCGCGCTGGTGCTGTCCTTCGTCATCGGTCCGCGCATGATCGCAAAGCTGTCAAGCAACCAGGTTGGCCAGCCCATTCGCGCAGACGGGCCCGTCACGCATCTGCCTAAAGCCGGTACGCCGACGATGGGTGGCGTGATGATTCTGGCTGCAATTGTCGTGAGCACGGTGTTGTGGGCGGATCTCGAAAACCATTTTGTGTGGATTGTCCTGTTTGTCACATTGTCGTTTGGCGCCATCGGCTATGTGGACGATTACAGGAAATTGATCTTGCAGAATCCCAAGGGACTATCTGCAAAGCAAAAGCTCTTCTGGCAGTCGGCTGCGGCGATAATCGCAGCCATCGCTTTGTACGTCACGGCGGCTGACGAAGTATCTACTTCGTTGCTGATTCCGTATCTCAAGGACATAACTATTCCCCTGGGTATGTTCCAGGTCGTCGTGACGTACTTCTTTATCGTCGGCTTTTCGAACGCGGTCAACCTGACCGACGGGCTGGACGGTCTTGCGATCATGCCTACAGTTCTGGTCGGTGGCGCGCTTGGCTTGTTCGCCTATGTCACCGGCAATGTAAATTTCTCTGGCTACCTTGGTATTCCCTATATCGCCGGTGCCGGTGAGATCATGGTTTTTTGTGCCGCAATGGCGGGCGCCGGGCTTGGGTTCCTGTGGTTCAACACCTATCCCGCCCAGGTCTTCATGGGAGATATCGGTGCGTTGGCGCTCGGCGCGGCACTGGGTGTGGTCGCGGTCATCGTTCGTCAGGAACTTGTTCTGGCGATCATGGGTGGCGTATTCGTTGTCGAAACGCTCTCGGTCATCATTCAGGTTGTGTCGTTCAAGCTCACGGGCAAGCGCGTTTTCCGAATGGCACCGCTACACCATCATTTCGAACTCAAAGGCTGGGCAGAGCCCAAGGTCATCGTGCGTTTCTGGATAATCACTTTCATTCTCGTCCTGATCGGTCTCGCGAGTCTCAAGATACGATGAGCAAAGCCAACAAAAAGACCGGCAAGAAAAGCGATAAGAACCTCGTTCTTGGGCTTGGAGCGACGGGCCTGTCGATTGCACGTTATTTGCGTCGCAATGATCAGAAAGCCGTGTTCTTCGACACGCGCGATGAGCCGCCAGGTGTTGCGGAGCTCGATGAGCTCTGGCCGGATGCGAAGCTTTTGAAGGCTGAGGCGAAGTTGCCGAAAAAGATTCGACGCGTCATCGTCTCGCCCGGCATTCCAGACAGCCACCCGCTAATCGAAAGTGCGCGTGCAGCAAAACTGGACGTCGTTAGTGACATCGAGTTATTCGCACAGGATGCGACAGCGCCATTCATTGCGGTGACGGGATCAAATGGCAAGAGCACAGTCGTCACGCTGTTATTCCACATGTGTCGAGCCGCGGATCTCGACGTTTACGCCGGTGGCAATCTCGGTAAACCGGCACTCGACTTACTGGAGCTCGAACAGCCGGACATTTACGTGCTTGAGTTGTCGAGTTTCCAGTTGCAACGGACACACAAGCTGCGGGCCGAGGTGGCCGTGTTGCTGAACATCACACTCGATCATCTTGACTGGCATGCCGATGAAAACGAGTATCGGGAATCGAAATATCGCGTATTCCGTGAGGCGAAAGCGGCGGTGATCAATCGTGCCGATGCGAATGCTTCCGACTGCGTTGGTAATATCGAGAACGTCATCAGTTTTGGTCTCGACGAACCGGCAGACGGCCATTACGGTATCCGTGCGCTGGACGGAGAGCTTTACCTGTCGCGTGGAGACACGTTGCTGTTGTCGGTCAGGGATCTGGCGCTTTTCGGCACGCACAATCAGGCAAATGCGCTGGCGGCGCTGGCGGCCGGCGAACTGGCCGGCATAGAAATTCCGGCAATGCTGCAGGTGCTGGTCGAGTTTCCGGGCCTGCCGCACCGCATGCAATTCGTAGATCGAATCGCTGCGGTTGATTACATCAACGATTCCAAAGCAACCAATGTTGCAGCTGCGGTTGCATCGATCGCCTCGGTCGACGGCATGCTCGTCCTGCTCGCCGGCGGTCTCGGCAAGGGCGCTGATTTCGCGGACCTCGCCACGGCCGTGGACAGCAAGATGCGCGCCGCCGTATTGATTGGTGAAGATGCCGAAATGATCTCCGATGCATTGGACACAGTCATGCCTGTGTACTTCGCAACAGACATGATCGATGCCGTGCAACAGGCAGCGGCGTACGCCGAATCCGATGACACGGTTTTACTCGCACCCGCGTGTGCGAGCTTCGATCAATACGAGAATTATGCTGCGCGCGGCGACGCGTTTGTGGAAGCAGTAGGGACGATTCGGCGATGACGGCACGAAACGCGACATTCCCGTTTCCGGCACGCTTGAAGACGTCCCTGCAGTTCGATCCTGTGTTACTGACGATCGTCCTGACATTGTTGTTTGGCGGATTCGTAATTCTGGCGTCGGCTTCGATCTCAGTATCGGACAATGTGGCCGGCAACCCGTTCTTTTACCTCGAACGGCAGCTGGTTGCAGCGCTCATCGGTGCCGCGGCGGGCGGTATCTGTTTGTTTATTCCAATGCAGGTCTGGCGAACGCTCGGTCCGCTAATGTTGCTGGCAGGTCTGGCGTTGCTATTGCTCGTGCTGGTTCCGGCCATTGGTCATGAGGTCAACGGCAGCCGGCGCTGGATTCGTCTTGGCATCATGAATTTGCAGGTATCGGAGCCGGCCCGGCTTTGCTTCATCATCTATCTCGCAGGCTATCTCGTACGTCGCAACAAGGCTGTGCGTGATGAATTTGTCGGATTCCTGCGGCCGATGTTGCTGTTGTCGCTTGCGTGCGCCGCACTGCTCGCGGAGCCGGACTTCGGTGCTGCTGTGGTGTTACTGGCAACAGCTTTAATAATGTTGTTCGTCGCTGGCGCTCGTATCCGCGACTTCCTGCTGTTTTTCTCGGTCGCCATTGTTGGTATGGGTTTGCTGGCGGTCGCATCTCCCTATCGGATGCAGCGCCTGACGAGCTTTCTGGATCCGTGGTCGGATCCGTTCAACTCGGGTTTCCAGCTAACACAATCGCTCATCGCAATCGGGCGTGGCGAATTGATGGGCGTCGGGCTGGGCAACAGCGTGCAGAAATTATTCTACTTGCCGGAGGCGCATACGGACTTCGTGTTCGCAGTGTTCGCAGAAGAGTTCGGATTGATCGGCTCTTTAGCCTTGATTGGTATTTTCCTTGCCTTGCTTTGGCGGGTATTCAACCTGGCCGTGCGGGCGGTCAATGCCGAGCGTTTCTTCGAGGCCTACATCGCCATCGGTCTCGGCACCTGGCTCGGCATGCAGGCGTTTATCAATGTTGGCGTGAACATGGGTATCCTGCCAACCAAAGGATTGACCTTACCGTTGATCAGCTATGGACGCAGCAGCCTGATTATCACGATGATCGCGATCGCGCTTTTGTTGCGCATTCATCACGAGCTTGTTGTTGACGCGACGCCGGTAAATCGGCGTGCGCCCGGGGAGAGGAAGCGCTCATGAGTGCGCGCCCGATTCTCGTCATGGCTGGCGGCACGGGTGGTCATGTGTATCCGGCGCTTGCGGTCGCGCGTGCGCTGCAGGAACAGTCACAGGAAATTGTCTGGCTCGGCACACGTCGTGGACTGGAATCACGCGTTGTGCCTGCGGCCGGGATTGAGATTGAGTGGATCAGCGTAAGCGGACTGCGCCGCAAGGGCATCCTGACGTTGCTGATCGCGCCGCTCCAATTGCTGTGGGCGCTGACTCAAGCGCTGCTCGTCATAATTCGCCGCCGTCCCGTCGTTGTATTGGGTATGGGCGGTTTTGTCAGCGGCCCTGGCGGCGTTGCTGCCTGGCTGACACGCCGCCCGCTTGTTATTCATGAGCAAAATGCGGCCGCTGGCTTTACCAACAGACTTCTGGCGCGTCTTGCCCGGGTTGTGCTGCAAGCCTTCCCGGGCAGTTTTAACGCCTCGGCCGATGCGGAAACGGTCGGCAACCCGGTCCGCGCGGAGATCGCGGCCGTCGCAGAGCCCGCTGCGCGTTACGCCGAACGGGATGGCCAGTTGCGGCTTCTCGTGCTGGGTGGAAGCCAGGGTGCCCTGGCACTCAACAAAACGGTGCCGGCGGCGCTGGCGCTGTTGCCGTCAGAAAAACGACCGGTCGTGCGGCATCAGTGTGGTGAGCGCACGATCGATGTAGCACGCGCGGCCTATGACGGCAGCGCTGTCGATGTGGAGCTGCTGCCTTTCATCGAGGATATGGCGACGGCATACGCATGGGCGGACCTCGTTGTTTGCCGAGCGGGCGCACTCACCGTGGCCGAGTTATGCGCGGTAGGTTTGCCGGCGATATTTATTCCGTATCCATCGGCCGTGGACGATCATCAGACAGCAAACGCGCGCCCAATGGCTGATGCCGGTGCCGCGGTGATCATCCAGGAAAGCGAATTGACCGCCCGGTCTTTGTCCGAGCTTCTCATCGACTGGTTGTGTGCGAGGTCGGAGTTGCAATCACGCGCCGCCAGGGCGCGCACATTATCGAGCCCGGATGCTCTGCAACGGATCTCTTCCATATGTCTTGAGCTCGCGGGAGCAACATCGTGATCTCGCGGATGCGGCGATTGCACACTGTCCATTTTGTGGGCATCGGCGGTTCCGGCATGTCGGGCATTGCCGAGGTCATGCTGAGCCTGGGTTATGCCGTGCAGGGCTCCGACCTCAAGGCAAGCAAACAGACTGAGCGGCTAGAGAAACTGGGCGCTACCGTATTCATCGGCCACGCTGCCGACAATATTGAAAATGCAGATGCTGTTGTTGTCTCCAGCGCGGTCGATGAAACCAATCCCGAGGTAGCTGCGGCGCGTGACAAATTGCTGCCTGTTGTGCAGCGCGCCGAAATGCTTGCCGAGCTCATGCGTTTCCGCTATTCGATAGCAGTCGCAGGAACTCATGGCAAGACAACCACGACGAGCCTTGTTGCGAGCATTCTTGCAGAGGGTGGTCTTGATCCTACTTTCGTTATCGGCGGTCGACTCAAGAGTGCCGATACCAATGCGAGGTTGGGTCAGGGCGATTATCTCGTCGCGGAAGCTGATGAATCTGACGCATCCTTCGTGCACTTGAAGCCGATGTTGGCAGTCGTGACCAATATTGATGCGGATCACATGTCGACTTACGGTGGTGACATCGAGCGCCTGCGTGCCGCGTTCGTCGAATTTCTGCACAACCTGCCGTTCTATGGCCTGGCGATTGTGTGCACCGACGATGCCGGTGTGAACGAGGTCATCGGTGATATCGGGCGCACGGTGCTGACCTATGGTTTGAACGACGATGCTGACGTTCGCGCCGAAAATATTGTATTCGACGGAGGAATGACGCAATTCGATGTCCTGCGCGCGGATGGTCGACCGACGCTGCGCATATCGATGGGCTTGCCGGGTCTGCACAATGTTTGCAATGCCCTGGCCGCGATTGCCGTCGCCGATGAATTGCAGGTCAATGACGAGGCTATTGTGAAAGCGTTGCGGGAATTCGAGGGCATAGACCGCCGCTTTCAAATTCTCGGTGAGGTCGAAACAGCTGGCGGCAAGGTGCTGATGATCGACGATTACGGCCATCACCCGACCGAATTGGCTGCGACATTGGCCGCAGCTCGTAGCGGCTGGCCGGGTAAGCGTGTCGTTCTCGTGTTTCAGCCGCATCGATATTCACGTACGCGAGATCTGCTGGACGATTTCGCGCAAGCGCTCTCGGAAGCCGACGTTCTTGTATTGCTGGATGTTTACGCCGCGGGTGAAGCGCCGATCTCCGGGGCAGACGGGCGCGCGATCGCTCGTGCGGTTCGTTCGCGCGGCGCTGTAGAGCCCGTGTTCGTGGAAACGCTGTCCGAACTGGAATCCGTGCTCACGGGGCTGCTGCAGGAAGGCGATCTTGTATTGACGATGGGCGCTGGTGACATTGGTGCGTACGCGGCGGCATTGCCAGACCTGCTCGCCGTTAAGCCCAACTTGAAGCTGCACTCATGATGGCCGCACTGGACAACATGAATGTGCAAGGCGAGCTGCGGCGGAATGAGCCGATGAGTCGCCACACGTCCTGGCGCGTGGGTGGACCGGCGGAGCTGTTCTTCGTACCGGCGGGCGTTGCGGACCTGCAAGCGTTCTTGCACGACCTGGACGAAGATACGCCGATCTTCTGGCTGGGCATTGGTAGCAACCTGCTGGTTCGAGAAGGCGGTCTTCCGGGCGTCGTAATTTCCGCCACGAAAATACTGCGCGATCTGGAACTCGTGGATCACTACGTCGTGCGCGCAGGTTCAGGCGTGCCTTGCACACAGCTCGCGCGCCAGTGCATTCGCTGGAGCCTGGGCCCGGCAGAGTTTTTCGCCGGAATTCCCGGCACGGTCGGCGGCGCGCTAGCGATGAACGCCGGCGCACACGGCGGTGAAACCTGGGAGCGCGTTGAGTCCGTCCGAACCATCGATCGATCGGGTGAGATTCATGAGCGCGCGCCGAGCGAATACTCGGTGGGGTATCGGAGTGTCACCGGTCCGGCGAATGAGTGGTTTCTCGAGGCGATCTTGCGCTTCGACCCGGATGCGACGGCAAGCATGGATACGCTTCGGGAGATGCTGGAGCGCCGCAAGCAGACGCAGCCACTTGGCTTGCCGAGCTGTGGCTCTGTATTTCGCAATCCACCGAACGATCATGCGGCGCGCCTGATTGAAGCTGCGGGTCTTAAGGGATTCAAGATTGGTGGCGCAGAAGTTTCCGAAAAACATGCGAACTTCATTATTAATCGCGACGCTGCGACGGCGACCGATATTGAGGAACTCATAGAGCACGTTCGTCACTCGGTCATCGAAGCACACGGCATCGAACTCCAGCACGAAGTGCGGATTGTTGGGGAGTTGCCACAATGATTCGAAATTCGAAATCCAAAGAGACGCGTTACATCGTCAGTAATGCCGGCGAATTCGGTCGAGTAGTGGTGATGCTGGGTGGCGATTCGAGCGAGCGTGAGGTGTCTCTGGATACAGGTGCTGCTGTACTTGAGGCGTTGCAGTCTCGTGGCATCGATGCTCAGGCCTGGGATCCGGCCGAACACACACTGGCTGAATTCGCAGAGTCGAAATTTGATCGTGTCTGGATTGCCTTACACGGCCCGGGCGGTGAAGACGGTGTTTTGCAAGGTGCGTTGCAGTGGCTGGGAATGCCGTATACCGGCAGCCGTGTATTGGCATCGTCCCTGGCGATGGACAAGGTTCGCAGCAAGATAATGTTCAGAGCAGTCGACCTTCCGACGCCCGATTATTACGTCATTCGCGATCGCGCACACGCAGTTTTTGCGCTCGAGGAGTTAGGGCTGCCGATGATTATCAAGCCCTCGGGTCAGGGTTCGAGTGTTGGCATGAGCAAGGTGTTCGAGCCGTCCGAACTCAATGAAGCGGTCGATCGGGCACTCGTGTTCGGTGAGCCCGCTCTGGCCGAGACCTGCATTGTCGGTCGCGAGATGACAGTCGCCGTATTGCACGGTGAGGCTCTGCCGACTATTCGTATTGAAACGCCGCGTGTTTTCTACGATTACCGCGCCAAGTACGAATCGGACCGAACGCTGTATCACTGCCCTGGAACGACGTCCGATGACGAGGAGCAACGCTACGCGGATCTCGCAATCGCGGCATTTCGTGAGATCGGTTGCTCGGGATGGGGTCGCGTCGATTTCATGACGGGCAAAGACGGCGAGCCGCAAATTCTCGAGGTGAATACGGTGCCCGGCATGACGAGCCACAGTCTCGTGCCGATGGCGGCCAAACAGCATGGCATGGATTTCGCGGAGCTTTGCTGGCGAATTCTGGAAACGAGTTTTACAGCAGTGGCGCACGCGGGTCGCCGTACTGTCGAGTTGCGGGAGGTGGCGCATGGCGCGTAAGCAGGCGTATCGACGCAAGCGAAAGCAGGAGAGGACGCTGAAGCTACCCACGCTCCGGCTTCGCCGCGTGGTAACGCCGCTGCTCGCAGTGCTCATGGTCGTGGTGACTTACAAGGTGAGTACGGGTTTGCTTGATCGCGATATCGAGTCGATTGAAATTAGCGCACCCTTCCAGCGAGTAACGGCATTGCAGATCGAAGAAGCCGTTAGCGATGAGCTGGATGCGGGCTTCCTCGGTGCCGATATTGGTCGTATGCAGTCGCAGGTTCGCGCTTTGTCCTGGATCGATCAGGTGAGTGTCGCGCGGCGCTGGCCGAATCGGATCGCCATCAGCGTAAGCGAGCAGGTGCCGGCTGCCATATGGGGCGAACGTGGGTTGCTGAATGTTCGCGGTGAATTGTTCGTCGACAACGCACGCCATATTCCCGCTGAACTACCGCGGCTCAGTGGGCCTGCGGATAGCTCGGCCGTTGTTGCGAAACGCTATCTGCACGTTCGCGATCAGCTGATTCCAATCGGCCTGGATCTCCTGAGCGTTGCCGTCGACGCGCGCGGTGCCTGGAAAATGATGTTGACTAACGGTGTTGAAATCAGGCTGGGGCGCCGTGAAGTTGATGCGCGAACCGACTTGTTCATTGCGGTCGTCGCAGACGTGATAACGGGACAGTCGAAAGAAATTGCTTACGTCGATATGCGATACAACAACGGTTTCACAATCGGCTGGAAAGATGTCGGGATTCCGCCTGCGTTTGACCCGGATCCGGTGGAACAGGAAATGCTTGCAGCAAGGGATACTCGCTAGGAATGCAAAACCGTACCGACAAGAATTTGATCGTTGGACTCGATATTGGCACGTCCAAGGTCGTTGCCATCGTTGGCGAGGTCAATGACGAGGGGATTATCGAAGTGATCGGCATCGGCTCCCATCCCTCTCGCGGACTGAAGAAGGGCGTGGTCGTCAATATCGAATCAACGGTGCACTCCATACATCGCGCCGTGGAAGAGGCTGAGCTCATGGCCGGTTGCGATATTCATTCGGTGTACACGGGAATTGCGGGCAGCCATATTCGCAGCCTGAACTCCCACGGCATTGTGGCTATTCGCGATTCTGAAGTGAGTGCCGGCGACGTCGATCGAGTTATTGACGCGGCTCGCGCTGTGGCAATTCCGGCGGACCAGAAAATATTGCACATCCTGCCGCAGGAATTTCTGATCGACGGCCAGGAAGGGATTCGCGAGCCGATCGGAATGTCCGGTGTCCGCCTTGAGGCCAAGGTTCACATGGTGACCGGTGCTGAAAGCGCGACTCAGAATATCGTCAAGTGCGTGCAACGCTGTGGTCTTGAAGTGGACGACATCGTGCTTGAGCAGCTGGCTTCGAGTTACTCGGTTCTGACTGATGACGAGAAGGAGCTGGGGTCGTGCATCGTCGATATCGGTGGCGGCACGACGGACATCGCCGTGTTTCTGGGTGGCGCGATTCAACACACGGCTGTGATCCCGATTGCCGGTGATCAGGTCACTAATGACATCGCAGTGTCAATGCGTACGCCGACGCAGTACGCCGAAGAAATAAAGATCAAATACGCCTGCGCCTTGTCGCAGTTGGCGAATCCGGACGAAACCATCGAAGTTCCGAGCGTGGGCGAGCGGCCACCGCGACGACTTGCACGCCAGACATTGGCTGAGATCGTCGAGCCGCGTTTTGAAGAGTTGTTCGGACTGGTGCGCGACGAATTGCGTCGGTCAGGCTTTGAAGAATTGATTGCAGCCGGCGTAATAATTACGGGCGGCAGTTCAAAGATGGAGGGAGCGGTCGAGTTGGCGGAGGAGGTTTTCCATATGCCGGTTCGTTTGGGCTTGCCACGATACGTTGAAGGATTGTCGGACATCGTACGCAACCCGATCCATGCCACGGGTGTGGGCTTGTTGCTGTACGGCTATGAAAACCTGATGCGCCGCGGACGCCGCAGCACGCCAGTCGGCGGCAGTATTGCCAACGTCTGGGAGCGCACGCGGTCGTGGTTCCAGGGAAAATTTTAAAGGAGCTCGGTTTAGGCCGGGGTTGGAAGCGGGGTTCAGTGAGTACCCCATAGGGAAGTGAGCAAGCAAACGAGCGAGCTACAAAAATTGACAGGAGGAAGGATTATGTTTGAGTTAATGGATGCGCACAGTCAAAGCGCGGTCATCAAGGTAATCGGGGTCGGCGGTGGGGGCGGCAATGCAGTCGCACACATGGTCGACGCGGGAATTGAGGGTGTTGATTTCATTTGTGCCAATACGGATTCGCAAGCGCTAAAGGACTCGCGAGTTCGAACATCGTTGCAGATCGGTTGCAACATTACAAAAGGCCTTGGCGCGGGTGCCAATCCGGACATTGGCCGTCAGGCAGCGATGGAGGATCGTGAACGGATTCACGAGG
>JADFLJ010000115.1 GCA_022564475.1 Pseudomonadota bacterium | reverse complement strand
CGGTCCATTACCGCGCAAGCCGTCTCGCTCGGCATAGGTAAACGCAACTCGTCCGACAACCGTATCGCTGATCGGGATATTGAACGCTCCCTTGAATGCAATCAGTGAGTCAGAGCCGCCCGTTAATTCGAAGTCGAATCCCTTTTCACTGCTTGGGCGTTTCGGAATGATATTGACAGTGCCCGAAGTGGTATTGCGGCCGTACAAGGTGCCCTGCGGTCCTCGCAATATCTCCACGCGCTCCACGTCATAGAAGAGCGCGTTGCCGCTGGATATACGCGGCATATAAATACCGTCCATATGCACGGCGATGGATGGATCACCGTCATTGGTAATCGCATCGTTTGAAATTCCGCGGATGGTTATCTGTGCGCCGCCGAAACCCAGATTCAGATCACCGAACTTGAAGTTCGGCACAAGTTGCGACAGGTCTTCAACGTTGGTGACACCATTGCGATCGAGCGCGTCCTGGTCAAAAGCCGATACCGCCAGCGCGGTATCCATTACTGTCGCCTCTCGTTTCTCCGCGGTGATAATGATCTCATCGATCGTTGCGCTGCTCTGGGCCAAAGCCGTTGCTGAAAAAACAGCGATTAAACTCACGCCGGCTACTCCAAGGATGAAGCGCCTGATCAAACGGGCAATTCCTGAGTTCATCTCTTCCCCCCCCCCATGGCAGTTTTTCATGCCAAGGCTAATAGTGAACTGTAACGTACAGTCCGATTATCGTGTTTGACGCCCCAATGTCAAGCAATGCGGCGATTGAAGTACAGAATACTGCCTGGCCAGATATCTGCATCAGCTCTTGCGGACCTCGTTCCGGGCAATGGAGAAGAAGTCGTACCAAGTCGAGTCGCTGCCCGCACCCCAGTTGCCAATCCTGACGTCGACCAGGTATGGGCGACCCTCCGACATTGCGTCCTGGCAACGCTTCAGCGTTGCGGCAAGGTCCCCGGGCTGCTCGATCCGTTCGGCCTCCAAACCGTATGCTTCTGCTATTTTGACGTAGGAAATATCGGGATGACCCAGGTCTACCCCGATGTATTTTCCGGTTTCCAGCATGCGTCCCTGGTAGAGGTTCTGGTTGAGCCGGTTGGCCTGGTACTGGCCGTTGTTGAATACGATAATGCCAATTGGCACTTCGTAGCGGACCGCAGACCAGAGAGCCTGGCTGCCGAAATTCAGTGAACCGTCCCCGGTCAGACACCAGACTTCCTTGTCCGGGTTGCCTATCTTGACGCCGATCGAGGCCGCGACACCCCAACCGAGTACCCTGGAAACCGTGTCGAAGTTGCGGCGGCGTTGCTCGAAGGATCGTGTATGGTCGAAGGTCAGATGTTGCCGAATAAACCGATCGTTCGTAACGATCTCGCTGACGATAAAAGCATCGGGCGCCATGCGTTGATCAAGCTCCGACATCAGTCTCGACGAGGCAATCGGCTGATTTTCCCATTCCGATTTCGCCATATGTTCAATAGAACGGCGGCGTTTCTCGGTGTACTCCTGTATCCAGCGTCTTCGAGCTTTAATGGCCGATGAGTTCGTTTTTCGTCGTCTGAGTTCGTCGAGTACGGCAGACGATGTCGATTTGATACTGGCGATCGACGCAATATCGACAGGATAATTCCTGCCAACTTCCGAGCGCACCAGGCTGGTATGCATAACCGTCGCAGATCGCGAAATCAGCGGTTCTTTTGGCCTCGCACTTGTTTTGAACATTGCTGCGCCGAGGCTCCAGAACGCGTCGATGTCCGGCATGACTGTCCGGTCGTCCTGAAACTGTCCCGCGTAATTCGGATGGGTATTGGGAAATACCACCGGAATTTTGGCAGCCGTCATAACCAACGCGGCAACTTCCTCGGCGATGCCGGCAACCTCAGCGCTGATCTCGTAACGAATGCATTCGTTGCCGAGAAACAGCACCGGTAACTCTGCGCCGAGCAGCGTATCTGCAATTTCTTGTACGTGTTTTTCCGTCGGCGCGACATCCGTGGCCACACGTGAGCGGGAACGCGGCAAAATTTCCGCGGTCCTTACCTTTGTCTCCAGCAGGTCCTTGGATATCGTGATAAATGTTGGTCCGCCCGGCGGTGCCTCGGCCAGCAGGAACGCCCGGCGCATGACTTCGGGAATGGTCGCGGCAGATATGAGGTCCCAGGTCCAGCGTGCGTATTCCTGCGGCAACTGGTGCAGATTCGCCGCCTCGAGAAATCCGTCCTGGCCGCGAAAATTTGTGGACTGGCGGCCGGCAACAACCACAACCGGAATATTGTCTCTGAAGCTACCGGCGATCTGGCCCAAGGCATATGCCGTTCCCGCCACGGAATGCAGTTGCACGATCGAGGTCTGCCCGGTGGAACGCGAATAACCGTCGGCCATCGCCATGACCGCACTTTCGTGCAGGCAAGTGGCGTACTGCAGCCGGGTTCGATCAACCAGCGCGTCGAGGAATCCAACCTCCTCCGAGCCAGCCAGGCCAAAAACATACGGAACCTGCCAGTCGAGCAGGAACTCGGCCATGAGTTCACCGCCGGTGTGGTTTTCGAGTACCCGCCCAGTTTCGTGAACGCCGCCGGTTCGCAGTGCAGGCGCTGCGTCGTTTGCACCCAGTGCCTGAGCAATGGATGCGGCACCCGATACCGATATCCCCGCCTGGGTCAGCCGGGTGACGAACGAGCGCCTGCTGATTTTGTTGTCGAGATATAACCTCGACAGATCAAACACGCTGTTCTCCCGAATCATTTCTTATGGCTACCACCACAATCAGACCGCCAGTTTTTTCAGGATGCCGGCGAGTTTCACCATCTCCGGATGCGTTAGCCGAGTGGCCATATACTCATGAGCCTCAGCAAGAATTTTTGGATAGCACTTTCTGAATATGGCCCGGCCTTTGCTGGTCAGGTTGACCGTGACCTCCCGGGCAGACATATCAGAGCGTTTTCTTTGCACGAGGTCCGCTTTCTCAAGTTTTTTGACGGTGCTCGTAGTATTCGCCGGGGATATGAAGGTTGCATGCGCCAACTGGCCCATCGAAATCGGCCCAAACTTGCCAAGTATGTCGATGACGTTCAGTTCTGCTGCATGCAGATCCACCTGGGCAGCCACGCTACCCGCCTGCTGGTACATCGAATGACGCACGCGCATGACGTTGCGGAATATGTCGACGCAAATATCCTCGTCACGTTCACTGAGGTAGGTATTCGTTTTGACGTGGTTTTTCATCTGCCATCCATCGGCATATGATCCTCAGTCGATGACCTGATTCCAGAGATAATCAACCCTGCTTTCGATTTCCGGAATCGGCACCACCCGATCCATTACCTTGAGATTAATAGGAACCGTGCAGTCAACGCCCATAAACGACCTGACGTTGAGCGGAATCTCCGGGTAACCATCGTAAACACCCAGTTTGGAGTTCGATCCAAGTACGCCTTGCGCCATCGGTTCGATATTCATGCCGAGGACATTCGGTATGATCATCAGGTCGCGGTCCGGGATGAAGCGATGTGCGAGCGCCCAGTCACGCTCCTTGTGATCCCGTATATCGATGTCATCGTCATAGACGAACACATGTTTGCAGAATCCGGCCAGCGCCGTGTAGGCACGCATCATCGCCATTTTGGGTTCACCAATGCGCGCCTTCCTGATCGATACGTACACGGTAAACCCGCACCCGGCTATCGGATCGACGAATACGTCCACGACGTTCGGCATGATTTCCTTTATCTGCAAAAATGTCCGCACGGAGCGAAAAAACGCGGCGATTGAATTACATTCGTTCAAGGGGCGGCCGATGTGTACGTGCTGGAATATCGGGTTCTTGCGCATCGTTATCGCCGTGACGTCGAATATGGGCCGGCGTCTCGGCACATCGTAGAAACCATTAAATGATGCGAATTGCCCTTGCGTCGCCCAATTGAATGGCTTGAACTCACCTTCGACAATAATTTCTGCGTTGGCCGGCACGTCGACATCAATGGTTTCACATTTCACCATCTCGACCGGTGTATCCCGGAGTCCACCAATGAATGCAAAATCATCGTTTTCGTACGGCAATGCCGAGTTTGCGCCGGCAAGTATGAATTCGGGGGTCACGCCGAATACAAAAGCCATCGGAAATGGTTTTGCGTTGTCGTAGTCCCAGGACGATGACGGGGCGTCTATTTTGCTGCCCCAGAATTTCTCCATGCTGAAGGCATCGCCCGTGCCACGAAATATCCAGGCGGTGCCCGTGTTCTTACCCGTTATTTCGAACCGATGGTAAGACAGGTTGTGTGCGTTCTCGGTTGGTTTCGAAACGCAGAGGCTCGTGAAGTAACGGCCTTCTGCAAAATTCGGAACTCCCTGGCCATCCTGCGGGTTTAGTCGCAACGCGGGAATCATGGAGAGATCGACATCGTCGCCCTTCATGATCACGTCTTTGCAGGCTGCTTTTTTTGCATCGACATAAACAGGCGGCACGCCACCCGATTTCAGCACCTGCATCATTTTCATCGCCGATCCCGGCAATGCGTTGTCCTCCGCTACGCCAAACGCGTCCGCCATGCGCTTGTAAGTATGCCCAACCGTATTGGCCAGTACGGGGATATCGAATCCCTTCGGCTTCTCAAAAAGTATCGGACTGTTGACGCCTTCATAGTCGGCGCGGGCGATGAATGCGCCCATTTCGTCCAGCGTATCCACCTCGACGGGGACCCGAAACAGATCGCCATTGCTGTCCAGATCATCAAGAAACGCCCGGAAATCAAAAAAGCTCATCGCCATCCCTGTTCTCGGAAACCGGCCACAATCATAACATTTCTGTATAAAAAGGTTTTATACAGAAATGTTATGATTGTGACATGCGTTTGATTATCGGAATCTCTGGTGCAAGTGGCGTGATCTATGGGATCCGCCTGCTTGAGGTCCTGCGCGAGCAGGAGGATGTCGAAACTCACCTGGTGATGTCATCCACAGGCCGCATGAACATAGAGATCGAGACAGACTGGAAGATCAAGGATGTAGAGAAGCTTGCGGACGTCGTCCATCGCAACAAGGATATTGGCGCGATGATCGCCAGTGGCTCAAACCAAAGCGACGGGATGATTGTCGCGCCGTGCTCAATGAAGACCCTCTCGGCGATTGTTAATTCCTATGCCGACAATCTGTTGTGTCGCGCCGCCGACGTCATGTTGAAAGAACGCAAGCGACTGATCCTCGTACCGAGGGAATCACCACTGCATACAGGTCATTGCCGCCTGCTATATGAGGCCACCAGGATGGGAATCGATATCGCGCCACCCATGCCCGCCTTCTATAACCGCCCTGAATCCGTTGATGACATTGTCAATCATACAGTTGGGCGCCTGCTGGACCTGATAGGACTGGAATCGGGGCTGGTAAAGAGATGGACCGGCGTCAGCGGATAAAAGCCGCGTCGATGATAATCGAGAATTTCTGTCTGACGTCATCACCAACGCCGATCCCGGCGTATTCCGCATAACGTTCCAGGTTCGCGACAACATCGTCCTCGACTATTGTCGCAGCCTCGCCCCGGCGGCCAGCTACTATTACCAGCGACTCCAGGACTTCCTGCTGCAACTTTTCGGACTCAAATTCGACGGACTTGATTGTTTCCCTGAGCGCCATGCAGTCTTCGGTCGGAACGTTTTCAACTCTGCATCCCGTATGTTTCATCCAGGTCCTTGCCGACCGTATCGGCCCGACAACCTCGTCGGCCCACTGAGTTGAAAACTCACAAGCCCTGTTGAACAAATCCTGGTCAAACCGGCCCACAAACGCACCCACCCAGCAGCAAAAAAGCAGCATATTCACATCGGCGCCACAGTCGTTCTGCAGGGAGAGGCAGGCGTCGGGCACGCCCGGCGAGCCGGAGATGCCGTAGGTGGCGACGCCGGAGCCGGCGCGGGCGAGCAGCCCATCGGCGTGGCCGTGGTAGCCGCCCTCGAACTTCACGATCCGGTCGCGGCCGGTGTGGGCGCGGGCCAAACGCAGAGCCGACATCGTCGCCTCTGTCCCGGAGTTCACGAAGCGCACCAGCTCGATCGACGGCACGGCCTCCACGACCAGCCGCGCCAGCTCCGCCTCCAGCTCCGTGGGGGTGCCGAAGCTGGTGCCACGCTCGGCCGCCCGCCGGAGCGCCTCGACGACCGACGGATGGGCGTGGCCAAGGATGAGCGGGCCCCAGGAGAGCAGGTAGTCGATATATTCGTTGCCGTCGACGTCGTGCACGCGCGGGCCGCGGCCGTAGGCCATCACCACCGGCTCGGCGCCCACGGCCTGGAAGGCGCGAACGGGGCTGTTCACCCCGCCGGGCATGAGCCGGCGCGACGCGTCTAAGATCTGACGGGAGCGGTCGTGTTGTTTCGTCACAGCCGACGACAGCTTGGCACAGACGGACGCAACGCGCGAGGGGGAACCTGAGCAAACGTCCGCATAGGTAGGTCTACCGCTCGTTGCGCAGACTGTAGCCGTGCCTCATGCCGGCGCTTCCAGGATGTCGGCCACCGACAAACACAGTTTGATACAGATGCGGGCGCTGATAGGATGTTAGCCACAGATGAACACAGATTGACACAGATACGGCGTGATTTAGAACACCATGCGCTTGACATCGACGCGCTTCGCACCGAAGTTCAGAAGCAGGCCGACCTTTTTGCCTGTGGCCTTGAGGTAATTCAGGAGCTGGGCCTGGTGGGCGCTGGCGATGGCTGTGACAGCCTTGATCTCGCAGATGACGGCGTCATTCACCAAGAGGTCAGCGTAGTAGATCCCTATCGTGTCGCCCTTGTATTGCACGTCGATCTGAGCCTGCGGCATTACCTTCAATCCCCGGCCCGTCAGTTCAATCACAAGGGCGCTCTCGTATACCTTCTCCAGGAATCCTCCTCCGAGTTCTCCATGCACCTCGTACGCCGGCGCGATGATCTCTCGCGTCAGCGCCTGATGTGGATATTTCGCATCGCCATCGTTCATGTTCGCCATCTGCAGTTAGTGTGTCCGCACAGAACAGC
>JADFLJ010000012.1 GCA_022564475.1 Pseudomonadota bacterium | reverse complement strand
TGTGCACGATGCCCGTGCCATCGTCCGTGCTGACGAAGTCGGCTGCGAACACCTGGAACGCGTTGGGCGCGTCAACTTCGAGATAGTCGAACAGCCGCTCGTAGCGCGTGCCCACGAGGTCGGCACCCATCACGGTTTTCACAACGCTGAACTCGTCGTCGCGGAATACGGCCTCACAAAGCGCCGATGCAACGATCAGAGTCTGGCCGTCCTGTTCGCAGTAGCTGTATTCAATCTCATTGCCAACGGCGAGCGCGAGATTGGATGGCAGGGTCCAGGGCGTCGTCGTCCACACGAGAAAATACGTGTCGTCCTCGCCGTCAACCTTAAAGCGCACCGTGATCGACGGGTCTTCAACTTCCTTGTAACCCAGCGCGAGCTCGTGCGATGACAGCGTTGCACCGATGCGCGGATCGTAAGGCACGACCTTGTAACCACGATAAATAAGATCCTTGTCCCAGATCTTTTGCAGCAGGTTCCAAACGGACTCAATGTAGCTGTTGTCGAGCGTGTAATAGGCCTCGTCGAGATTCACCCAAAAGCCCATGCGCTCCGTCATCTTCTCCCAGTCGGAGATGTAACGCATGACGGAGTCACGGCAGCGTTTGGTGAATTCCGCAATGCCGACCTTCTCCTCGATCTCCTTCTTGTCGAAGATACCGAGTTCTTTCTCAACTTCGTGCTCCACGGGCAGACCGTGTGTGTCCCATCCCGCTTTTCGAGGTACGTGATAACCACGCATGGTCTTGTAGCGCGGAAAAATATCCTTAAAACTGCGCGCCAGCACGTGGTGAATGCCGGGCTTGCCGTTGGCCGTCGGCGGGCCTTCATTGAAACTGAATTGTGGCCGCCCTTTGCTTTGCTCAAGCGACTTCGCGAACGTGTCGTGTTCACGCCAAAATTCCAGCACCTCCTTCTCGAGGGCTGGACCGTTGTAACGACCTGCAACTTCCTTAAACGCCAATTCTTAAGCTCCATATGCAAAACGCCCCGGGTGCACGTCTGTGCACCCGGGGCGAAAATTCTTCGCGGTACCACCCGGCTTCGCGGCCTTTGCTACACAGCGTGTAAGCTGGCCACCTCATGAGTCATCATGGCTCGTCGCCCGTGTCATGGGCCAATCGGCTGCGATTACTGGCCCATCCAGGAACAGGCGTTCGAGCAGCGACTCCGGGGTGATGTTCAGCGAATCAAGGGCCCGGAGCTCTCACCCTCCTCCGGTCGCTAGAGCCTGTACGGCCCGCCTACTCGTCCCCATCGACGTCTTGGGGCGCACATTAGCAAAATAGGGGTCGAACCGCGATTATTAATAGTATTGTATCGCTCCAACAAGAATCACACGCCTTAAGGATTCCCAATGCGACTCATTACCCTCCTCGCCGCGAGCCTGTTCGCGACAGCCGCTTTCGCACAAGACGATTTCGTTTTCTGGCCCGACGCCGACTACGACCCCGCTGTGCCGACGGTCGAACAGGTAACCGGCCATGTGTCCGGCCAACGCGTCACCTGGCATGTAGACGTTATGCGTTACTTCGATGCCCTCGCCGCAGCACATCCAGACCGCGTTGCCGTGCATCGCTACGCAAAAACCTGGGAAGGCCGCGACCTGATCTATGTCGTCATCTCATCGGCCGAGAACATGGCACGTATCGATGAGATCAAGAGCGGCATGCAGAAATTACGCAACGTCGGCAACACCAGCAGCGCCCAGGCCGCAAGCATCATCCAGTCGCAGCCCGCCGTCACCTGGCTGTCCTACGGCGTGCACGGCAACGAAATATCCTCCAGCGACGCCGCGATGCTCACGGCCTATCACCTGCTGGCGTCACGTGGTGACGAGCGCGTCGATGACATACTCGAAAACACTGTCGTCATCCTGGACCCCATGCAAAATCCGGACGGCCGCGACCGCTTTATTCACCACTTCGAAATGGCCGAAGGACTGCAGCCAAACTCGGACCGCTTATCTGCCGAACACAATGAGCCGTGGCCGGGTGGGCGCACGAACCACTATTTGTTCGACATGAACCGCGACTGGTTCATTTTGTCGCAGCCCGAAACACGTGGCCGCGTCGATGCGATTCAGGAGTGGTGGCCCGTCGCATTTGTCGACGCGCACGAAATGGCCTCCGATGCCTCGTACTACTTTGCACCCGAGGCCATTCCGTTCAACCCGCATCTGGCAGCAGACCAACGCGCCAGCCTGGAATTGTTCGGCAAGACCAATGCCGGCTGGTTCGATAAATTCGGTATCGACTACTTCACTCGCGAAGTGTTCGACGCGTTTTACCCGGGTTACGGCGCGAGCTGGCCCTCCTACTTCGGCAGCATCGCGATGACCTACGAACAGGCCTCGTCGCGCGGCCTCATCATCCGCCAGTACCACGGCAATGAGATGACCTATGCCTACACGATACGCAATCACTTTTTGACCTCGCTCGCCACGGCCGAAACCGTTGCGAACAACCGTCAGAAATTCCTGCAGGAGTTTTACAACTATCAACTGTCTGCCATTGATGAGGGTGGCAGCGAAGATATTCGGGCCTATGTCCTGCCGACACAAAACGATCAGGCGGGCGCCAACAAGCTCGCCGGACTGCTGGTGCGCCAGGGTGTCGAGGTCGGCACTGCGAATGACGCGTTTCGCGCCTGTGGCCGCTTGTTCAATGCCGGCAGCCACATCATCAACCTCGCACAGCCCGCCAAGCGCCTGATTCGAACCCTGCTGGACACCAATGTCGAGATGGACGCTGCGTTTCTGCAAGAACAGGAACGCCGTCGCGCCAAGGGTCTGCCGGACGAGATCTACGACGTCACAGCCTGGTCGATGCCGCTCATGATGAACGTCGAATCGGTTGCCTGTAGCCGCGCAATTGCTGTTGCAACCAGCCCTGTGGGACCGCAGACCCAGCTTCCCGGATCGGTCTCGGGCGGGGAAGCCGTCACCGCTTATCTCGTGCCCTGGGGCGAAGCCACTGCCATTCGCTTTCTCGCCAACGGTCTGCGCGAAGGCCTGGTGATCAATAGCACAGATAAAGCATTCACCCATGAAGGCAATCGCTACGCATCAGGAACGCTGATCGTCACGGTCGCCGACAACAATGCCGGCATTCACGCAAGCGTGCGGGACCTCGCCGTACGCACCGGCGCGAACGTCGTCTCCGCAGACAATAGCTGGGTCACCGACGGCCCGAACTTCGGCAGCTTTAATGTCGTTCGCCACAACCTGCCGAAGGTCGCCATCGCCTGGGACCGGCCGACGAGTGCCTACAGCGCCGGCAACACGCGCTTTGTGATCGAGCAGCAATTCGACTTTCCGGTAACACCCATCCGAACCCGCCAGATCGCGAGCGCGGATCTGAGCAATTACGACGTGCTGATCCTGCCGGAGACGTTCGGCGCCGGATACGCAGCCGAACTCGGCGACGCCGGTACTGCAAACCTCAATGACTGGGTGAGCAAAGGCGGTGTATTGATCGGCGTCGGCAATGCCAATCGCTACCTCGCCGACGCCAACATCGACATCACCTCTATTCGCCGCGAAAACGCTGTTGTCGAAGACGATGACGAGGGCGGCGGCTCCGGTGGCAATGGCGGCAACGGTGGCAATGGCGATGAGCCAATGGACGCGACCGTTGAGGGCAGTTACCTGACCAGTGCCGACGACTACAAAGCAGCGATCGCCGCCGAGAAAGCCGAACCCGACACCATGGGTGGCGTGCTGGTTCGCGCCGATGTCGATCCGGATCACTGGCTGGGCGCTGGTGTATCGGCAACCTTGAACGTACTCGTGCGCGGCTCGGATATCTACACGCCGATCCAGCTCGACTCGGGTGTCAATGTTGCGCGATTCCAGGCGGCGGACGATTTACTCGCCAGCGGTTACATCTGGGAAGAGAACCGCAAGCAACTCGCATTCAAGCCGTTTGTCGTTGCACAAGCACAGGGCCGCGGCTTTGTTATTTCGTTCACGCAAGACCCCAATGTTCGTGCCTATCTGGACGGACTGAACATCATCTTCGCCAATGCGATCTTTCGCGGAGCCGCACACGCGCGCCCAATGCACTAGTGGTCCAACAACTTAGTATTGATGGACCACTAGTCCTTTGTCGCGTTGAAGTCGTCTTTGGTAAACATGCGCGGCATATTCGGATCCACCATGCGTTCGACCAGCATGCGGGTCTGCTCGACGAGCGTGGCCCGCGTTTTACGCAGGTCTTCGACTTCGCTGCTGAGTCGTGCCAGGCGCAACACAGACAGTATTGAAACCAGCAGGCTCGTTTCAGCTTCGATGACTTTCGCTGTTGCAACAAAACTCAGGGGCAACAGCGTGAGTGTCAAAACCGCCCACCAAAGACCGTAATTCATGCCGACAATTACTGCGACTGTAATGTACAGCAACGGCAACAGCGAAATTGTCGCGAACACCTTGAGTGTCGCGATGTCGTCCATTTCGTAGCTGAATCGTTCGCCGACCATTGCTGCAATCCAGCCGACCGGCAAGTGCAGCAATGCACCCGGAATCGCAGCCGGCAACAACAACAGCATTTTCAAACTCCTCAGAAAGATTTTCCGGAACGCATGCCCAAGCGACACCGGACTGCGTAGCTGGTAGTCCTTGAGCCCGAGCATGTCCAGTCGCGCCTGATAGTTTTCGACATCCTTGCGAAACACGAGTACCTCGGGTTTGTCGGCTACCTTCGCATAGGACTCCACGAAACGTCTGTTTAGTTCGACGTACTGCCCGGGTGTCAGGTCTGCCGTTTTCGGTTTGTACAAACGCCGTGTTGTTTGCACGAAGCGCAGCGTGTTCCAGTCCGGCGCGTTCAACGTGACGTTCAGCAATGCGTTCGCGAGCTGATCGGTTAGCTTGCGCACCGTGCCCATTTCGTCACTTCGATACTCGATCGCCCAATGCTCGTCGATATGCATTGGCGTACCGAATTCGAGCAACACCTGGCTGCGATAGCGATGACGATGAATGTAATTTAGACCACAGGGAATAATCGTCACGCTGGTATTGCCGCGCGCGGCGACCACCAGTGCAATGCGCGCGGCGCCGGTTTTAAGTTTCGTCAACTGAGACTCGGTATGACTAATGCCTTCGGGAAAAATCCCCATGCAATTGCCGGACTCGATGACTTTGTACAACTCATCAAATGCTTTGCTGTTATCGGTCGAATCTCCGTGTTCCTCGCGCGAGTACACGGGGACGGCGCCTGACAAGTCGAGGAGTGGCCCCAGCGCCCTGTACTTCCAGAGTTTGGCATTGACCATGAAGTGCAACGGCCAGCGACCGCATTTCGCAGTCAGCAGCCAGCCGTCCATCAACGCATTGGGGTGATTGCCCGCGAAAATCACCGGGCCTTCCGCGGGCACATTCTCGGCGCCGACGATGTCGATGCGCCGAAAAAATGTGTTAGTAATAGCTCGCACAAGCCAGAAAACGAAGTGCTTCCTCATCTCACCGCCCCACCAAGAGAGTCGACCGTGTTTCCCGACCCACATTACATCAAAAGCAACGGCATCAATATGGCCGTGTATGAACAGGGCGAGGGTCCACCGGTTGTTTTGCTGCACGGCTTTCCTGAACTCGCCTATTCATGGCGGCACCAGTTTCCCGCGCTCGCCGCGGCCGGTTTCCGGGCCATTGCGCCTGACCAGCGCGGTTACGGGCGCACCGACGCACCGCCCAATGTCGAGGATTACAGCGCCGATGAACTCATTGCCGATGTGCACGGATTGCTGGATGCGCTTGGCCTGGAGACGGCGACGTTCGTCGGTCACGACTGGGGCGCGCTGCTGCTGTGGACCATGGCTGTACTTGCGCCGCAGCGTATCGATCGGCTGATTATTTTAAACATACCGCATTCGCCTCGCCCGCCCATCGACCCGATCGAGATATTTCGCGAACGCATGGGCGATGATTTCTACATCGTGAATTTTCAGGACTCAGACCAGGCTGATCACGCCTTCGCCGCAAACCCTTCGCACTTTTTCGACATGATGATGCGCAGGAATCAGATAACGCGTGAGCAATTCGAGCAACTGCCGCCGAAAATGAAGTCGCTGAGTTTGCTGGAGGTGATGGCTAGAGAGCAGGCAGGCGGTGAACCCTTACTCACCGACGAGGAGCGCGATTATTTCGCCAACGCCTTTACGCGCAGCGGCTTCACGGGGCCGATCAACTGGTATCGAAACTGGACGCGCAACTGGCAGCGGCTGGAAAACGTCGATCACAATATCGATATTCCCACGCTGTTCATCGGCGCTGACGACGACATCATCATCTCGCCCGAATTCATCGACCGAATGAAGCCGCTCGTCACCGACCTGGAAATTCACATGCTCGAATCATGCGGACACTGGAGCCAGCAGGAACAGCCCGAACAGGTGAACGCGATTATTCTGGATTGGCTGACAGGTTGATTGCGGACGGCGGAAAAAACCGTTCACAGCTAGCTCTAAATCGACTCGATTATCGCATTCAGCGTCGGGCTGGGCCGCATCGCCTCGGACGCTAGCTTGTTGTCTGGTCGGTAGTAACCACCGATATTGACGGCCTCGCCCTGCGCGTCGATGAGCTCCGACAGAATCTGTGCCTCGTTTGCCGCCAGCGCCTTGGCGATGGGACGAAAGTGATCTGCCAGTTCCTGCTCACCCGTTTTTTCCGACAATGCTTTCGCCCAGTACCTGGCGAGATAATAGTGACTGCCGCGACTGTCCAGTTCGCCAACTTTTCGCGACGGTACCTTGTTGTTCTCCAGATAACGACCGTTAGCTTCGTTCAGCGCGTTTGCGAGCGCGTGCGCCTTGTTGTTACCTGTCTTCTGTGCGATGTCGTCAATTGAGACAGCGAGCGCCAGGAATTCGCCGAGGGAGTCCCAGCGCAGATGTCCTTCCGCGAGGAACTGCTGCACGTGCTTCGGTGCGGATCCGCCCGCGCCCGTCTCAAACAATCCGCCACCCGCAAGCAAGGGAACGATCGACAGCATTTTCGCACTTGTGCCGAGCTCGAGTATCGGGAACAGGTCGGTCAGGTAGTCGCGTAGCACGTTGCCAGTGACGGAAACCGTGTCCTTGCCGTCTCTGGTACGCTCGAGTGTCACCTGCATGGCCTCATTCGGCGACAGGATACAAATATCAAGTTCGGTCGTGTCGTGATCCCTGAGATACGTGGTGACTTTTTCAATCAGCTTGCAGTCGTGTGCGCGGTTCTCGTCAAGCCAGAAAATCGCGAGCGTGCCGGTCTGGCGCGCGCGGCTGACTGCAAGCCGCACCCAATCACGTATAGGCAAATCTTTGGTCTGGCACATGCGCCAGATGTCGCCTTGCTCCACGCTGTGCTCCAGCAGGGTCGCTCCCGACTCGTCGACGACGCGCACTGTGCCGGCCGCTTCGATCTCGAAGGTCTTGTCGTGTGAACCGTATTCTTCTGCCTTTTGTGCCATGAGGCCCACGTTGCAGACATTGCCCATGGTCACAACATCGAACGCACCATGCGTTTGACAAAATTCGACGACTTGCTGGTAGATGCCCGCGTAACAGCGGTCGGGTATAAGCGCCAGGGTGTCGTGGAGCTTGCCGTCAGGACCCCACATCTGGCCCGAACTGCGAATCGCAGCCGGCATGGATGCGTCAATGATGACGTCGCTGGGCACGTGCAAGTTGGTAATGCCCTTATCTGAATCGACCATCGCCAGTTCGGGGCGGGTTTCATAGACCGCTGCGATATCGGCCTCAATTTCACTGCGCTGCGCATTCGGTAAATTCGCGATTTTCGCGTAGGCATCGCCAATGCCGTTATTCGGGTCAACACCAAGCTCGTCGAAGATGGCCGCATGTTTATCAAACACATCGCCGTAATACACTTTGACGGCATGCCCGAACATGATCGGATCAGAGACCTTCATCATGGTCGCTTTGAGATGCAGCGACAGCAGCATGCCTTCGGACTTCGCCGTGTCGATCTCCCTGGCAAAAAACTCCTTGAGCGCCGCGCAATTCATAAGCGAAGCATCGATGACTTCGTCCACAAGCACGGGTACCGCATCCCGCAAGACCGTGACGCCGTCGCCTGTGTCCAGTTCGATACGCAGGTTGCCGTCAGCACCAACCACCGCAGAGCGCTCACTCGCGTAAAAATCACCCTCGTGCATATGCGCGACACGCGTTCTCGAGCCGGGGTCCCAGGCGCCCATTGAATGCGGATGGGTTCTTGCAAAGTTTTTTACGACAAGCGCGACACGTCGGTCCGAGTTGCCTTCGCGCAATACCGGATTCACGGCGCTGCCCAGCACTTTTGCGTAGCAGTCCTGATCCTCACGTTCGGCGTCCGACTGCGGCTCCTCGGGATAGTCCGGCAAGTCGTAGCCCTGTGTCTGCAGCTCCGCGATAGCAGCCTTAAGTTGTGGAATCGACGCAGAAATATTCGGCAACTTGATGATGTTGGCGTCCGGCATTTTCGCCAGCTCACCGAGTTCCGCCAGCGCATCACTTTGCAGCTGCTCCGCGGAAAGGCTATCCGAAAACGCTGCGATAATACGGGCCGCCAGCGATATATCGCGCGTCTCCACATTGATACCCGCCGCGTTTGTGAATGCTTTGAGGATCGGAAAAAAGGAGTGTGTCGCGAGCGCGGGCGCTTCGTCGGTAATCGTGTAAATTATCCTGGCTGACGTCATCGATTTTCTTCGGCTGGTATGAGGCGGGCGCCATTGTAATGCGCCCGAGGCCAAATTGCTTGCAGGAGCCACGCCAAATTCTGACACGAGGGCGATCGATGCAATATTATGGTCCGGACCCGGTCGTATAGAGCAGACCCCTGTCAGGAACCATTTACGTGCTGATTCGAAAACCTGCTGATATTCTCCCGTCTGAGATTACGAGTAAGGAAAATTACCTTAAGCGGCGTGATTTCATGCGTGCCGGCGCACTCGCGGGCGGTGCCGCACTCGCCTCACCTGCATTTGCTGCAGTCGTCCCGGACACGTCACGCATGATGATTCCGGGCGTCGGCAAGAGTGACCTGAGTACCGACGAGGCGCCGAACAGTTACGAAGATATAACGACCTATAACAACTATTACGAGTTTGGCACGGGTAAGAGCGACCCCTCTCGCTATGCTCAAAGTTTCGAGCCGCGCCCGTGGACGATTACCGTCGAGGGTCACGCCGAGAAAACAGGTAGCTTCGATTTCGATGACTTCATCAAGCCATTCGCTCTCGAAGAGCGCATCTATCGCATGCGCTGCGTCGAAGCCTGGTCAATGGTCATTCCTTGGGTCGGCATTTCACTGGCCGACGTTGTGCAGAGCTTCAAGCCCACGTCGAAAGCGCAGTACGTGTCGTTCGAAACGCTAGACGACAAATCGCGCATGCCCGGCCAGCGGCGTCGCGTACTCGCATGGCCATATCGCGAAGGATTGACGATTGCAGAAGCAATGAATCCGCTGAGTATTCTGGCCGTCGGCCTGTATGGTGAAGTATTGCCAAATCAAAATGGCGCGCCGATACGACTCGTTGTGCCGTGGAAATACGGCTTCAAGGGTATCAAGGGCATCGTGAAAATCAGTTTTGTCGAGAAACAGCCGCACACGAGCTGGAACATGGCGGCTGCAAAAGAGTACGGGTTTTACGCCAATGTAAACCCGGAGGTGAGCCACCCACGCTGGAGCCAGGCACGCGAACGGCGTATCGGCGCGGGTCTGTTTGCGAGTAAACAGGAAACGTTGATGTTTAATGGTTACGGCGAACAGGTCGCGCACCTGTACAAAGGCCTGGACCTGCGCCGCAACTTTTAGGCCGTGCGTTCCTGATTACTTGAATACGCTCACGCAAATTCGCTTTGTCTGGAAGCCCGTCGTTTTCCTCGCCTGCCTCGTGCCATTCGCCCTGGCCATCGGCGATCTATTCGGGATTACGGGCTCGCTGGGCGCCAACCCGGTTGAAGAATTACAGGACCGTTTCGGCAACTGGGGTCTGCGTTTCGTTATGATTACACTGGCCGTGACGCCGTTGCGACACATGACGGGCAAGGTCTGGTTGTTACGCTTTCGACGCATGCTCGGCTTGTTCGCATTCTTCTACATTTTGATGCACTTTCTGAACTGGTTCGTACTGGACCAGGGCATGCTGTGGTCTGCAATCATCGAAGATCTGCTTGAGCGACCATTTATCACGCTCGGCTTCACTGCGCTGCTATTACTGACTGCCATGGCGGCGACGTCAACGACAGGCATCCGCCGCCGCATGGGCAAACGCTGGCACAAGCTGCATTACAGTGTGTACGCGGTTGGCATACTCGGCGTCTGGCATTACTGGTGGCAGGTCAAAGCGGATGTCGCCGAACCACTGATTTACGCCGCCGTACTCAGTGTGTTGCTTGGCTATCGAGTCTGGAAAAAGAAGTCGGCGAAATCGCGTCGCTAGTCAACGCTGTTTCTTCTTGTGCTCGTAGCTAAACACGCTCTCCAGCGGCACAGCAAATTCCGCTGCGATAAGAAATGCCACTTCAAGTGATGGCGAGTATTTTTCCTTCTCAATCGCAACGATGGTCTGGCGCGTAACACCGACTGACTCGGCCAACGCCTGCTGTGTCATTTCGCCGTGCTCGAAACGCATCTTGCGAATGCTGTTACGGACACCGGTTTTCGCCATCAGGCGTCGACCTGATAGTAGACAATCCGGGCAGAGAGCTTGCCGATCTCGGAAACAGTAATCGCAAACAAGATCCAGACCGCGATCGACAATGTGCCGACCTCTGCAACCATATCACTCGAACCACTTGCGACAATGTGCCCGACGAGCCAAAAAAGCCCGATACCCAGGACGTAACCCGCAATCCGCTCCGCCTTGAGATCAATCAAGATGTCTCTTTCATCGATCCTGTCGCTGCCTTTACTTGCAATTATCCCGTGGTAGATCGCTTGGATAATGATCAGCGCCACGATGCACGTGATACTGATTCCAAGCATGTCTGTGGCCTCATTGTTGTTACTGGCGATACGGAATGCCCGCGGAAAATACCAGTAAGCCACAGCGCCCAACGCAAGCAATGAGCCCCAGCTGCTTTTCTCCCTGAACGTCATGTCCAACGCGAATCTCCTCTTACCTGCCTTTTCAGGCGCATTTAATCGAAAAAAGGACTGTAAAAGATAGTTGACTCGGTGTCAAAGATTTTTTACATTCAATAAACAGCAGAGCTCCTCGAGCATAAAAAAAGCCCGACGATTGCTCGCCGGGCTTTGGGTCTTTCTGAGGTCCTGAGCGATTACATCATGCCGCCCATGCCACCCATGCCGCCCATATCAGGCATGCCGCCCGATCCGGCATCGTCCTGCGGTGCATCCGCGACCATTGCTTCGGTCGTGAGCAACAGGCCCGCGATCGAGGCAGCGTTCTGCAGTGCATAACGCGTAACCTTGGTCGGGTCCAGGATGCCGGCCTCGATCATGTCGCCGTACTCGCCTGTAGCCGCGTTGTAACCGTAGTTACCCTTACCCTTGATAACCTCGTTCAGAACAACACTCGCGTCCTCGCCAGCGTTGTTAACGATCTGACGCAGAGGCTCTTCAACCGCGCGCTTGAGGATATTGATGCCGACGTTCTGGTCGTCGTTATCACCCTTGAGCTTGCTGATGCCGGCAACGGCGCGAATCAGGGCAACGCCGCCACCAGGAACCACGCCTTCTTCAACGGCTGCACGAGTTGAGTGCAGCGCGTCTTCAACGCGTGCTTTCTTTTCCTTCATCTCGATTTCAGTTGCTGCGCCTACCTTGATAACCGCAACACCGCCGGAGAGCTTGGCAACGCGTTCCTGCAGCTTCTCTTTGTCGTAGTCCGACGAAGACTCTTCGATTTCGTTGTTGATCTGCTCAACACGGCCCTGAATATCTTCGCTACGGCCCGCGCCGTCGATGATGGTCGTGTTTTCCTTGGTGATCTGAATCTTCTTGGCTTCACCAAGATCGTCCAGCGTCGCCTTCTCCAGTGACAGGCCAACTTCTTCTGAAATTACCTGGCCACCCGTGAGAACGGCGATGTCCTGCAACATTGCCTTGCGACGATCGCCAAAGCCCGGAGCTTTAACAGCAGCAACTTTAACGATGCCACGAATGTTGTTCACTACGAGAGTTGCGAGCGCCTCACCTTCGACATCCTCAGCGACGATCAACAGCGGGCGTCCCGCTTTGGCGACATTTTCGAGGACCGGCAACAGATCACGAATGTTCGAGATCTTCTTGTCGTACAGAAGCACCAACGGGTTTTCGTGCTCAACCTGCTGACTGTCTGCGACGTTGATGAAGTACGGTGAGAGATAGCCACGATCGAACTGCATGCCCTCAACAACCTCGAGTTCATTCGCAAGACTGGTACCCTCTTCAACCGTGATAACGCCCTCTTTACCGACCTTCTGCATCGAATCAGATATGATCCGACCGATCTCAGGATCCGCGTTGGCAGAGATGGCGCCAACCTGGGCAATTGCCTTCTCGTCTTCGCAGGGCTTGGAAAGCTTTTCCAGCTCTACGACGACCGCAGCAGATGCCTTGTCAATACCACGCTTCAGGTCCATTGGGTTCATGCCGGCAGCAACCGCCTTCAGCCCTTCGCGCAGGATTGCCTGTGCGAGAACCGTCGCGGTCGTCGTACCGTCACCAGCGGCATCAGATGTCTGGGAAGCAACTTCCTTGAGCATCTGCGCGCCCATGTTTTCGAACTTGTCTTCCAGCTCGATCTCTTTTGCGACCGAGACACCGTCTTTGGTGACGGTCGGTGCACCGAAGCTCTTGTCAACTATCACGTTGCGGCCCTTGGGACCCAGCGTGATCTTGACCGCGTTCGCGAGGATGTTCACGCCAGCGAACATTTTCCGGCGTGCATCATCGCCAAAACGTATTTCTTTAGCAGCCATTTCTAATTCCTTTGTGTAAGTACGGGGGAGTAATCGGGGCCTAGCCCTCGATCACAGCCATAATGTCGTCTTCTTTCATGACGAGAAGTTCTTCGCCGTCGACCTTGACCTCGGTGCCGGCGTATTTGCCGAACAGGACCTTGTCGCCAGCCTTGACGTCGAGAGCACGGACGTCACCGTTGTCCAGGATTTTGCCGTTGCCAACTGCAATGACTTCGCCCTTGATCGGCTTTTCAGCCGCGGCGTCTGGAATCACGATGCCACCCGGTGAGGTGCGCTCTTCTTCCATGCGTTTAACAATGACCCGATCATGGAGCGGTCGCATCTTCATGGTGTATTTCTCCTATAAACTATTGATTTTTATCCGGTTGTCGCCGGTTTGTTGACCGGCGTTGTTAGCACTCGGTCATTGCGAGTGCTAATTATGGGCATGAGCGTTCAGATTTCAAGCGTTCGCGGTCGATAGTCGGGCGGAAAACCGACCTGAGTCGATGACATTGGGCGCCGAAACGGTAACAATCGCGGCCCGGGGCAGGTCTTGTTAAGCGGCCTCCGCTCCCTTAGCAGACACAAACCAAGCATATAAGATGACAATGACTCGAAAACTCTTGCACGCCTGCGTGGCTAGCTGCCTGTTGATCGCCGCCGCATTAGCGCCGCCGGCGCAGGCACAGGCACAGCAGGTTCAACCACTGCCACCCAGGGACGTATTTCGCTTCGTCATATTCGACGCGGGCGACGCGCTCGAAATCGACTGGGCTGTGGCCGATGGCGCCTACATGTACCGCGACGCGTTCGGCTTTTCGACCGATTCGCTGTCGATCGAACTCGGTGACGCGGAGCTGCCGGCGGGCGAGGTTCATAGCGATGAATTTCTCGGCGAGCAGGTTACCTATCGAGGCAATTTTTTCCTACGCATTCCGTATACGCTCACGGGTAACAGCAAACCTGAACGCTTCGCGCTCACAATCGAAAGCCGAGGTTGTCTTGATAGCGGTTTTTGTTATGTCCCGCAGACCTGGGTCGAGACCGTTGAGCTAAAACCAGCAACCACCCGGAAACTGGACCTGAGCAACCTCGCGGGCCTGGGCGGGTCGGGAAGCTCGGGCAATAACGACTTCCCGCCGCCCGACGAAGTGTTTTTCCCGCATGTGTTTGCCGTCGACGGCAACACAGTGGAGGTCGGTTTTCGAATCATCCCGGGTTTCTATTTATACAAGGACAAGATTTCCGTTCGCGTCATCGACGATAACGCCCGTGCCGGAAATCTCGAATTACCGACCGGAACGTTACACACCGACGAGTTCTTCGGTGAACAGGAAGTGTATTACGACGACGTGATGGGACGCTTGTCCATCGCGCGTGCAACACCCGACGCCATGACGCTAGCACTGGAACTGAAATACCAGGGCTGTGCCGATGACGGCCTGTGTTACGTACCGCAGACCAAGCTAATGACAGTTAACTTGCCGCAGGCCGTGACCGTCTCGGACTTGTCGTCATTGTCGAGCAGCAATGCGCCGGTCTCTGAACAGGCGCGTCTCGCACAAATAATCCAGCATTCGAGCATCTGGATTGCGGCAGGCGTGTTCTTCCTTGCGGGCCTCGGACTGGCGTTCACACCTTGTGTATTGCCGATGGTGCCGATCCTGTCGGGCATCATCGCCGGTGAAGGCGACAACGTCAGTCCGATGCGAGGTTTTACGCTGGCGTTGAGTTACGTCATGGGCATGGCGCTGATCTACACCGCAGCCGGTGTTGTCGCGGCGGCGGCCGGTTTGCAATTACAGGCCACGTTTAATCAGCCGTGGATTCTGGTCCTGTTCTCGAGTTTGTTCGTGGCGCTCGCGTTTGGCATGTTCGGTGCTTACGAAATGCAGATGCCGTCCAGCATTCAGAACCGTCTCACGAGCATCAGCGGTAATCAACGCAGCGGCACAATGATTGGCGCATTTGTTATGGGTGCATTATCCGCGTTGGTCGTATCGGCCTGCGTCGCGCCTGCTTTGATCGCTGCGCTGACCGTCATGGCACAAAGCGGCGACATGGTGCGCGGCGGCCTCGCGTTGTTCGCGATGAGCCTCGGCATGGGCGCACCACTGCTGGCAGTCGGTGCCGCGCAAGGCAAGCTGCTGCCAAAGAGCGGCCCGTGGATGATCGCTGTCAAAGGCGCATTCGGCTTCATGATGCTCGGACTCGCGATCTGGATGTTGTCGCGAATTTTGCCGGGCACGATCACGATGACGCTTTGGGCGACGCTCGTCTTCATCGGCGGCGTGTTCATGGGCGGTCTTACAAGCCTGAGTTCCGATTCCGGTATTTCCCGGAAACTGGGCAAGGGCTTTGGACTGCTCGCAATTCTGTATGGCCTGGTTCTGTTTCTCGGTGCGTTAAGTGGCGGGTCGAATCCGCTGAAACCGCTCGCGAGCATTAGCGTGGGAACGGGAGGCGCCACGGTCGCAGAATCGCAGCATCTGCAATTCACGCGTATCAAGAGCGTCGACGATCTTGACCGCGAGATTGCAGCAGCAGCCGCCGCCGGCAAGTCAGCCATGCTCGACTTCTATGCAGACTGGTGTATCTCCTGCCTCGAGATGGAGGAATACACGTTCATCACGCCCGTCGTACAGGCTGCGCTGGCCAACACAGTAGTGCTGCAGGCCGACGTCACCAGGAACGACGCCGAAGACAAGGTCCTGCTGGAACGCTTCGGCGTGTTCGGTCCGCCGACAATTATTTTCTTCGGCAACGACGGTAAGGAACGGGTTGGTTATGAAGTGGTAGGATTCATGAAGGCTGAAGATTTCGCAAAGCACATCACACGCGCTTTTGATTTATGATGATCTTCGTGGCGGGAACAGGGCATTGCTCATCGTCATGGCTCGCTGCGCTGCGGTTGGACGGTGCCTACGGCACCTCGCCTGCGGTGCCTGGCGGCCGGCATCGCCGGCCTCGGTGTATTGCCGATGAACAACGCCCCATTCACGCGCCTATGACTCAGTAAACTCAACCAGAGGGTTCGGCTTTGCAAAGATCTTCACTTTTTCTAATTATTGGAATCGTCGGCCTTGTCGCCGGCGTGCTGTTTTATACGTCTCGTGCGCCCGTCGAGAGCACGCCGCCATCCGCTGCCGTCGCTGCAATACCGGAGCTGGTTCAGTATCCGACGTTTACGCTGAACGACCTCGACGGTAATCCGCGTGAGCTTGTCGAGTGGGACGGCCGTCACCGCCTGCTGAATTTCTGGGCGACCTGGTGTGCGCCGTGTCGGCGAGAGATTCCACTGCTCAAGGAGTTCCAGGCGGAACAGGCTGACGATGGCATTCTTGTCATCGGTATCGCCGTCGATTTCGCCAAAGAGGTTGCGGCCTACGCAGAGCAGGCTGAGTTCAACTATCCCATTCTGGTTGGCCAGGAAGACGCCATGGCCGTGGCCGAATCCACGGGTCTGCAGTTCATCGCAATGCCGTTTACGATGTTTATCTCGCGAAATGGCGAATTTCTCAGCGCCTACATCGGTGAGCTGCATCGCAGCCATCTCGACGAGGTCAGCAGCATCTTAGGTCGCCTCGACAACGGTGCCATCACCACCGAGGACGCAAAAGCCGCACTCGAACTGCTGTAGGAGTCGCCGCGCGCTAAAACTTGCGCCAAAATACTCGAAAAGGGTTAGAATTGCCGCTATCTTCGGCAAACTGGCTAATAACGAGACTAAATGCCCAGTTTTCTCCTCATCAATGGACCCAACCTGAACCTGCTCGGATCACGCGAGCCGGAGGTTTACGGTGCCACGAGCCTGGACGATATCGAGGAACGGGCGAAATCACTGGCCACTGAGCTCGGCCATGAGCTCGAGTGTTATCAGTCGAATGCCGAACACGAATTAATCGACCGCGTGCAACAAGCCGCCACGGACAAGGTGAGTTTCATCATCCTGAACCCGGGCGCGTTCACTCACACGAGCATCGCACTTCGCGATGCGTTGCTCGCCGTCAAGATACCCTTTATCGAGTTACACCTGAGCAATACATTTGCGCGGGAAGAATTCAGGCACAACAGTTATTTCAGCGATATTGCGCAGAGTTGCTTGTTTGGTTTTGGGGCGTACGGCTACGAACTGGCCTTACACGCTGCAAGCAACTATGTCGCTGGTCGAGAGGGAAAATAATGGACATCAGAAAAGTTAAGAAACTCATTGAGCTGCTCGACGAATCGGGCATTGCAGAGATTGAAATCAAGGAAGGTGAAGAGTCGGTTCGCATCAGTCGCTACGCGGTCGGTGTACCTGCTGCGCCAGCCGCCGTTGCCGCACCGATCGCTGTTGCAGCACCGGTCACCGCGCCTGCAACAGAAGCGCCTGTTGCCGCCGCGCCCGTCGAGCCCGAAGAAGACGGCTTTGAAGTAACTGCGCCGATGGTCGGGACATTTTACGCCTCTGCATCACCCGGCGCGGCGCCCTATGTACAAGTCGGCGACCGCGTGAACGAAGGCGACACCTTGTGCATCATCGAAGCGATGAAGATGATGAACCAGATCGAAGCCGACGTAGCGGGTGTTGTTAAGTCGATTCGCGTACAAAACGGCGAAGCCGTCGAATACGGACAGACGCTGGTCGTAATCGATCAACGTGCCGTAGACTAGGCGGGCGAAACACAATGCTCGATAAGGTAGTTATAGCCAACCGCGGCGAGATCGCGCTTAGAATCCTGCGCGCCTGTCGCGAGATGGGAATCAAGACCGTAGCCGTGCATTCGACCGCAGATACGAGTCTCAAGCACGTACTCCTTGCCGATGAGACCGTGTGCATCGGCCCGCCCGCCTCGATCGACAGTTACCTCGACATGCCGGCCATCATCAGTGCCGCTGAAGTGACCGACGCCGTCGCAATTCATCCGGGATACGGTTTTCTTTCCGAGAACGCCGACTTCGCCGAACGTGTGGAGTCGTCGGGCTTTACGTTCATCGGTCCGAAAGCCGATGCCATCCGACTCATGGGCGACAAGGTCTCCGCAATTCGCTCGATGAAGGCTGCGGGTGTTCCCTGCGTGCCCGGTTCGGACGGCCCGCTCGGCGAGGATGCTGACGAGAACATGCGCATCGCACGTGACATCGGCTACCCGATCATCATCAAGGCCTCCGGTGGCGGCGGCGGACGCGGCATGCGAGTCGTGCATTCCGAAGCATCGTTGGTCGGGGCGATTACCGTCACCAAAGCCGAGGCACGCGCGGCGTTTAATAACGATGTCGTGTACATGGAAAAATTCCTTGAGAAACCGCGGCACATTGAATTTCAGTTGCTCGCCGATGGCCAGGGCAATGCCATCCACCTCGGCGAACGCGATTGCTCGATGCAACGACGTCATCAGAAAGTCATCGAAGAAGCGCCAGCGCCAGGCATTACAGAAGAGCAACGCAACCGCATCGGTGAGCGCTGCGTCGAAGCCTGTCTCAAAATTAATTACCGCAGCGCCGGCACGTTCGAGTTTCTGTATCAGGACAATGAGTTTTATTTCATTGAGATGAACACGCGCTTGCAAGTCGAACATCCGGTGACCGAAATGATTACCGGTATCGATATCGTGCGCGAGCAACTCAATATTGCCGACGGCCAAAAGCTGAGCATCAAACAGGAAGATGTGCGTTTTCAGGGCCATGCCATCGAATGCAGAATCAACGCTGAAGATCCGAAGACATTCATGCCGTCGCCAGGTCTTATAACGCTGTCGCATGCGCCGGGCGGCCCAGGCATTCGTTACGACTCACATGTGTACAGCGGCTACAGTGTGCCGCCATTTTACGATTCAATGATTGGCAAGCTAATCGCGCACGGCCAGGACCGGGAAGCTGCGTTTGGTCGTATGCGCAGTGCTCTGACAGAGATCGTGATTGAAGGCATCAAGACCACCGTGCCTTTGCACCAGGAAATTTTCCAACATGCGGCCTTTCAAGCGGGTGGAACGGACATCCACTACCTGGAGAAGCGGTTGGGTTTGGCCTGATCGACGCCCGTCACACGGGCGCACAACGATGAGCGACGATGGACTGGCAACAATTTGTCATGAACCTGGACTATTTGAACCCGGATAGCGTGGAAGAAATATTCGCGCGCCATGGCGCGCATGCTGTAACGCTGACCGATGACCTGCTCGAATCGCTGTCACTTGAGCAACTGCCATCGCATCACATCGAATCACTTGCCGATCGCGAGTGGACTCGTGAGTGGCTCAAAGACTTTGCTTCCATGCGGTTCGGTGAACGACTGTGGATATGTCCGAGCGGCTCGAGCGCCGAAATTGAGGGCAAATTCGATATTGTCGTCGCCAATATCCTTGCAGGGCCGTTGGTAGAGCTAGTCGAATCAGTCACAACGCGACTCAGTTCCGATGGAAAACGCGCACTCTCAGGCATACTTTCGGAGCAAGTTGAGGCAATTCATGATGCTTATGCGCCGTGGATCGTATTCAACGAGCCCGCGTACCAGTCTCAGGGCAAGCAGAACTGGGCGCGGCTGAGTGGAAAACGGAGAGAAAACTAGCGCATGTATACGCAATGCCCCGATTGTGGGACATCCTTTCGAGTTACCGCCGTGGCCTTGAAACAGGCCGCGGGCAAAGTCCGTTGCGGTGGCTGCGGAAATGCGTTCAATGCGCTCGCGTATTTGTCCGAAGACAAACCTGACGGAACAGTGCGCACCGAAGTGGACGATTCTCTCCCCGAACTAATTCCTGATGACGCTGAAGTGCGTTTCGACGGACCGCCAGCGGCGATCTCCCCGGAGCAAAGTGCGGCACTCCTGAAAACCCTGGACCAACTCGCAGGCGAAGATATTCGTCTTGAGGACACGGGAGTCGAATGGCGCGTTCTTGGCCCTGATGAAGTGGACAACTCCCGAGTGGATGATCTACTGCATAAGAGGCCGACTCAGGTGGACGAATTCCTCACGAAGACGCCAACCGAAGTCGAAGCCGGCGAGATTTTTGAAGACGCTAATGCGACTGAAATCGATGCGGCCGAAGTCTTCGAAGCAGTCGAAGAGACTGCTGCCGAAGAAATGCGTTTCGATGACAATACCGGGCTGCCTGACGATTTCGCTGTCGACGACCTGCCCACTCCGCCAGGCCAGGCGAAACTTGAGCCAGAAACCGAACCAGAACCAAAACGCGAACCAGAACCAGAGCCAGAAAACTCACAGGTTGACCTCGCGCTGGGTGATCCCGATGAGTGGGGCGACTTGCTGGAGGAAGTCGAGGCAGTCGAGGCAGTCGAGGCAGTCGAGGAAGCAAAGAAGCCTGAGGTAGTCGAGGAAGCAGAGGAAGTTGCGGCAGCCGCAGACGAGAACGACGCGGCAGCGGAACCCGAGCTTGAAGATGAGGACGCGGAAGACCTCATCGAAGACTTTGAAGAAACGGCGGAGATCGACCTGGACGAGCACCTCGATGGTGAATATGACGAGGATATTGAGAAGCTCGAAATTCGATTGGATGATGAAGCCGAAGAGCAAGAGGACGTAGCAGACGAATCCGACACATCGGACTCGATTGCAGAGCACTACGTGCCGCCGCAGACCGAAGAAGAACAGACGATCAACATGATGATCGACAAGGATTTGTTCGACCTGGCGATCGAAGACGAAGACGGCTTCGCATCAACGATCGTAATTGGCGATATGAAGATCGAAGAAAAAGGCATCGACGAGGAAAAAGGTGGCGAGCCGAACCTTAAAGAAACAGCTGCTGGTTTTGAAACCATCATCATGGAAGGCGAGTTCGTACGCGCCGCAGGCGACGGGGCAACCGGAAACGGGCTTTCCGATCCTGGTTTTGTACTCGCCAAAGAAGTGCTGCAAGAAGAACCTGAACCGAACTCACGCAAGTACGGCATGATCGCCGGAATTGTTGTGTTGGCGTTGCTTTTGATTGGGCAAATCGTGCATCAATCACGTGCGGCGCTGGCGACCATGCCGGCTATTGGTGAAAGGCTGGCGCCTGTATATCGCGCAATAGGCGCGCCGATTTCGCCGGACTGGGATATATCCGGCTGGCGCTTCGAGGTCACCAAGGGCAGCACTAACCCAATCGCTGAATTCCTCAATGGCGAGAACGAATTGACCGATGTGGACGCAGTTGATGACAGCCCCGACCTCCTCACCGCCGAAGACGAAACACTGACGATTTACTCCCGCATCGGCAATAACTCCGACGGACCCTTGCCCTATCCGCTGATCAGCGTCGCGCTAACTGATCGTTTTGAGGAAATAATCGGCAGTAAGGTGCTCGAACCCAATGCTTACCTGACCGGAAACTTCGATCCTCGCGTCGCTGTGCTGCCCGGCGATACATTCAACGCCGTTATCTCGATCGAATCACCGTCGCCTGAGGCCACTGGCTTCAAATTGAATGTTTGCTACCGGCAGGCGGGCGGATTGCTTCGATGTGCCATGGAAGATTTTAAGTAATCCTTTTTTGGGCCGCGAAGGCGGCATTCCTCTACCTCATGGCTCGCTGCGCTGCGGTTGGACGGTGCCTACGGCACCTCGCCTCCGGCGCCTGTCGACCGGCTGCGCCGGCCTCGGTGTACTTCGGTTGAGGAGCGCCGCCTTCACAACCCCTGCAACATCGAATCGTCAAGTCACAGTACAATCGAATCCATGCAGATAGGCCCGTACAAACTGAGTAGTCCGTTTGTCCTGGCGCCCATGGCGGGCGTGACCGACAAACCGTTTCGCGCCCTATGTCGGCATTTTGGTGCGGGCATGACGACTTCCGAGATGACGACGGCCGATACCAGCCTCTGGCAGACCGCCAAATCCCGTCGTCGACTGGACCTCGATCTCGACGCGGAGCCCGTTGCCGTACAAATCGCCGGATCCGACGCGGAGCAGCTCGCGAATGCAGCCAAGGCCTGCGTTGAACGTGGCGCCCAGATCATTGACATCAACATGGGTTGCCCGGCCAAGAAAGTGTGCAAAAAACTGGCCGGTGCCGCACTACTCAAAGACGAGCGCCTCGTCCGCGAGATTCTGCTAGCCGTCGTCGCGGCCGTCGACGTCCCGGTCACGCTCAAGATGCGAACCGGTTGGGACCTGGAGCATCGAAACGGGACTTTAATCGCACGCATTGCCGAGGACGCCGGCATCCAGTCGCTTGCCGTTCACGGCCGAACTCGCGCATGTCGCTACCGGGGCGACGCCGAATTCGAAACAATTGCGCGAATTAAGGAGTGCGTCGATATCCCGGTTTTCGCCAATGGCGACATCCGCACTATTGAGAAGTCGCTTGAAGTTCTGCGGCTAACTAATGCTGACGGCTTGATGATTGGGCGCGGCGCACAGGGACGCCCGTGGATTTTTCGTGAACTCATCGACGGTCTGAACAACAAATCTAAAAAAGCACCGCTAGCAAAAAAAGAATTGCGTGATACTATGCTCGGCCACTTGAAGGAATTACACCGGTTTTATGGGGATCAAACGGGTGTTCGAGTGGCTCGAAAGCATCTGACCTGGTATTGCGACAATCTCGCAAGCGCAGACGAATTTCGTTATCAGGCAGTACGCGTCGACAGTGCTTCTGAACAAATACGACTGACCCGGGAATATTTCGACCGTCCAGACGGAGGAGTTTTTTCAGGAACGATGTAATTCTTAGGATTGAGCAACGTGGCCCAGAATAAAACGATAAACGGCACGGTTTTAACAACACTTAAGAGCAAAAAACCGCTCTGCGAACACACCGAAGACGCTCTCGACAGCTATTTTGCAAGCCTCAACGGCGACCGACCCGGTGATTTATACGACCTCGTCCTTGGCGAGGTGGAGCGCCCACTGTTCAAAGCCGTGATGGACTACACAAGCGGCAACCAAAGCCAGGCAGCGGACATACTCGGTATCAATCGGGGCACGCTACGCAAGAAACTTCGAACCTATTCCCTGATTCAATAGAGGACCTGCATGTTTACTGTGCGACGCGCGCTCGTCAGTGTTTCTGACAAGAGCGACCTGATCCCGTTTATTTCCGGCCTCGCCGAACTCGGCGTAGAAATTCTTTCAACAGGCGGCACAGCCAGACAACTTCGCAACGCAGGCATCGATGCGATCGATGTCTCGGAAAAGACAGGATTCCCCGAAATCATGGACGGCCGCGTGAAGACCTTGCATCCGATCATTCACGGTGGACTACTGGGACGACGCGGCACGGATGAGGACGTCATGGCCGAACACGGCATCGAGCCGATCGATATGCTCGTTGTAAACCTCTATCCCTTTGAACAGACGATCGCGCGTGACGATGCGACGATTGACGACGCAATAGAGAACATCGACATCGGTGGCCCGGCCATGATTCGAGCTGCGTCGAAAAATCACGATGGTGTTGTCGTTGTGGTGGATCCCGCAGACTACGACGACGTGCTGGAAAAACTTGGGAACGACGCGTTGCCGCTCGAAGAACGTCGTCGATTGGCCGCAAAGGCCTACGCACACACGGCGGCTTACGACACGGCGATTACCAAATACTTGTCACGCTCGCTGGGCGACAACCCGCTCGGTGAACGCTTTCTGCACGCGGGCCATTTGCTTGAGACCTTGCGCTACGGCGAGAACCCGCATCAGCAAGCGGCGTTTTACATCGACCAACAAGCACCAGCAGGCTCACTAGCCACTGCGAAACAATTGCAGGGCAAAGCGCTTTCCTACAACAATATCGCCGACAGCGATGCCGCGCTTGAATGTGTGCGGCAATTCGAAGCGCCGGCATGCGTGATCGTTAAACACGCAAACCCGTGCGGCGTTGCAGTTGCCGACGATATTCTCGGAGCGTATGAAAAAGCGTTTAGCACCGACCCGACTTCGGCATTCGGCGGCATCATCGCATTCAACAGACCGCTTGATGCGGCGACGGCGAAGGCCATCGTCGAGCGGCAGTTTGTTGAAGTGATCGTGGCACCGTCGGTAGACGATGATGCGGCGGCAGTAACGGCTGCGAAGAAGAATGTGCGTGTTCTCGTAACGGGGGACGCAGGAACAAGTCAGGACACGTTTGAGTACAAGAAGGTCGGTGGCGGCTTGCTCGTACAAAATTCGGACTGCGGCCAGATCAACGAAGCGGATCTTGAGGTGGTGAGCAAGAAAATTCCAACACCGGAACAGATTCAGGACATGTTGTTTGCGTGGACCGTTGTAAAATACGTGAAGTCGAATGCAATTGTCTTTTGCAAAGACAACATGACACTCGGTGTTGGTGCCGGCCAGATGAGCCGCGTTTACAGTACAAAGGTTGCTGCGCTCAAGGCGGCTGATGAAGGCCTGGCGTTAAAGGGCTCCGTACTGGCATCGGATGCGTTTTTCCCGTTCCGTGACGGTATCGATACCGCAGCCGAGACCGGCATCGCGGCGATAATCCAGCCCGGTGGCTCGATGCGGGATGATGAAGTTATCATGGCTGCAAATGAGCATGGATTGGCTATGGTTTTTACTTCAATGCGGCATTTCAGGCATTGACAATGAAGATTTTAGTTATCGGTTCAGGTGGTCGCGAGCATGCGCTTGCCTGGAAGTGCGCACAGTCGGGCGATGTCAGTGAAGTCATCGTCGCCCCCGGCAATGCCGGTACCGCGGCGGAGCCCGGCGTCCGTAATGTTGCCGTGAGCGCCGACGACATTGACGCCCTGCTGGAACTCGCCACGGTCGAGAGCATCGACCTGACGATCGTCGGCCCCGAAGCGCCATTGGTTGCCGGTATCGTCGATCGATTTGAAGAGGCCGGCCTGCCCTGCTTCGGCCCGTCCGCAGCCGCGGCGCAGCTCGAAGGCTCGAAGGCGTTTACCAAAGACTTCCTCGCGCGCCACGATATCCCGACCGGGGCCTATAAGAACTTTTCGGAGCTGGACGCAGCACTCGAGTACATCCGCGAGCAAGGCGCACCGTTGGTGATCAAGGCTGACGGTCTGGCCGCTGGCAAAGGTGTGATCATTGCGATGACGCTAGCCGAGGCTGAACAAGCAGCGACCGATATGTTGTCGGGTAACAAATTCGGTGATGCGGGTTCGCGAATTGTTGTTGAGGAATTTCTCGACGGTGAAGAAGCGAGTTTCATCGTGATTACCGATGGCGAAACAATATTGCCGCTGGCGACATCGCAGGATCACAAAGCTCGCGATGAGGGTGACGTCGGCCCGAACACGGGTGGCATGGGTGCGTATTCTCCGGCGCCTGTCGTAACGACCGACATTGAACAACGCATTATGGACGACGTGATTCGCCCAACACTCAAGGGCATGAAGAAAGACGGTGCGCCGTTCGTGGGTTTTTTGTACGCCGGGCTGATGATCATGTCGGACGGTACACCGAAGGTTATCGAGTTCAATTGCCGCCTGGGCGATCCGGAAACACAGCCGATCATGATGCGTCTGCAGTCCGATCTCGCAAACATTTGCAAAGCGACGCTCGATGGAACACTTGCGTCCAGGGTCGCAGGGTGGGATGAACGCGCGGCGCTGGGTGTCGTGATGGCAGCGGGCGGATACCCGGAAAGCTACGCGACAGGCATGCTTATCTCCGGGCTCGCCGATGCAGACAGCGGAACACAAAAAGTATTTCACGCCGGGACCGCGAACGCCGATGACGGCGTCGTCACAAGCGGTGGCAGAGTGCTGTGTGTTGTCGGCCTGGGTGATAGTGTAGCGAGCGCGGCACGCATGGCGTATGCAGCAGTCGACAAGATCGGCTGGGACAACGCCTATGTTCGTCGCGACATTGGACACCGCGCCATCGCGCGTGAATCTGACAACGAGCAAGGCTAGAACAAAATGCTAACGGCGGCCGAAGCAACAAAAGCAATCCTGGCAGCAGTCAATACACTCGAATCCGAGACGGTTTCGCTAGCCGCGGCAACGGGCCGCGTACTCGCACAAAGCGTGAAGGCCGAACGCGACCAACCGCCGTTCGATCGCGTCATGATGGATGGCATCGCGATTGCCTATGCCGAATTTGCCGACGGTAATCGTTCATTTCAGATCCAATCGACTCAAGCCGCGGGCGACCCGGCACAGACCCTCAAGCCGGCACACGCCATTGAGATAATGACGGGCGCATCGCTACCGGCGGGCGCTGATTGCATTATTCCGGTGGAGCGCATCACCGTGAATGAATCGGGTGCGCACGTAGAAGCAAACTACGCAACCAGTGAGCAGCAGTTTGTGCATGCGGCAGGATCCGATCACAAGAAAGACACGGAGTTGCTGCAACCCGGCACACGAATCTCGCCGATGGACATCGCGATCATCGCATCCTGCGGCTTAGCCAACGTGAGCGTTTCGAAACAGCCACGCATTAGCGTTATTTCGACGGGCAATGAACTGATCGCGGCGGGCGAGGCCATTGCAGCGCATCAGATCCGATTGTCGAATGGCCCGGCGATCGTGGCAATGCTCGAGGAGAATGGATACGCGGATGCGACACACGAACATCTGGTCGATGAACCGGAGCTGCTAAGAGAACGTATCGCACAACATCTGCAACACGCGGACGTGTTGATCCTGAGTGGCGGCGTGTCGATGGGCCGGGCGGACTACGTTCCGCAGGTACTGCATGACCTGGGCGTGGAAGTGACCTTTCACAAGATTAGTCAACGACCCGGAAAACCGATGTGGTTTGGGATGGGACCCGACGGACAGGCTGTGTTTGCGTTACCTGGAAACCCGGTATCGACCCTGGTGTGCGCGCGGCAGTATGTGATTCCAGCGTTGCGACACATGTCGGGAATGGCCGCCGCAGCGCCACAGTTCGCATCGTTAACGACTGAGGTTACGTTCAAACCACAGCTAACGAATTTTCTGCCCGTTAAACTCATCTCGAATGCGGCGGGCAATGTACTCGCGATGCCCGTGCATACGAACACGTCAGGCGACTTTGCGTCGTTGTCGGGTACGGATGGTTACGTGGAGTTGGCGCTGGAACAATCAGACTTCAAAACAGGCACGACCGTGCCACTGCATCGCTGGCGTATGTAGTTGAGTCAGGCATTGTCCAGGGGACTTCGCACAGCGTGCCCACCACGCTGCAGCACGTGCGTGTAAATTTGCGTCGTTTTTACGTTGGAGTGGCCGAGGAGCTCCTGTACGGTGCGAATGTCGTAGCCGCTCTCGATGAGATGCGTTGCAAATGAGTGCCGAAATGTGTGGGCCGTGGCGCGCTTGGCAATTCCCGCCTCCTCGACCGCAATCTTTACAGCACGCGATAATCCAGAGGGATGTGAATGATGTCGGCGCCTGCCCATGTTGCTGCGAATGAACGCATATTTTCTGGATGGGAAGATATATTGCCAGCGCCAGGATAATCCTGCGTTCACGTACTTGCGACCGATTGCGTCCGGCATCGAAACGCCCTCCCGACCCCGCTCCCGGTCTCGTGCCAGGAGGCCCCTGACGACGTCCAATTGCTGCTCGAGGTGCGGAATCAGCGACTCCGGCAGGATCGTCAATCGGTCCTTGCCGCCTTTTGCGTTGCGAACCGTCAGTTGCAGGTATTGAAAATCGACATCCTGCACGCGCAAATGCAGGCACTCCGATATACGCAAACCACTGCCGTAGAGCAAGCTCGCCATCAACCAATGTTGCCCCTGCATGCAATTCAAGACCTTAGCCGCCTCGGCCCGCATCAGTACTACAGGTACCCGTATTGGTCGTTTCGCACGGATAATTTCGTCCAGAAAAGGCAAGTCTATTTTCAAGACTTTCTTGTATAGAAAAAGAAGGGCACTAAGCGCCTGATTTTGTGTGGACGCCGAGACCTTGCCGCGAGTAGCAAGATCGGTAAGAAAGGCCTGAATCTCGGCGGGACCGAGTTCGCGTGGTGGTCTATTATCGTGGTACTTTATGAATCGCTTGATCCACTTTAGGTAAGTAACCTCGGTGCGATAACTATAATGATGAGCACGAAATACATTTCGAGCCTCTTCCATGAGTCTCTTCGCCATTCAACAGTACATCCTTTTTACAATCTACATATCATCCGTCACACCGAGGTTATATAAGGGCCCAACGGACATTTCCACATGCTAATCTCCCCTTTTCCAACAGTTACTCGTGAAATTCGGGTAACTACATATAGTTAGGAGGCAATCGGAAATGTCGCAGGTAACTCCTCGCAAACTCCTAGGGTTGGGCGCAATGCTTGGCGTCGGAATCGTTCTAGGCCTGCTGCCTTCTGGACCTTTCCCTACGCAACTTACGTTCGGAGAACAACACATCTTCGTTCCAAGAGTTCTGACCATATTGCTAACGTTTCTCCCATTCGCGATTGGTGCGTATGTTGCACGGAATCAGTTCCTACCGATCGCAGTTTCGTTTTCTTTAGCAGTGTGGATTTTCGGTCAGTACGTTCTGTATCAAATTGCACTCCCCGCCGGCCAAGCAGACATCCTAAAAATTGCCATAGGCAACATACCTAGTCTTTTCGTTTTTCTGGTGGCGGCGGTGATTGGTACGGCTGTTGGTGAGTGGCAATACAAGCGTGGCCTTGAGAATGTAGCAAGTGCCACCTAACAATGCGCTGCACTTGCCGTCCGAGTCGTATCTGTCACGGCCCTTGCAGCCTCTTTCACGCTTGCTTTTGCAACAGCCGCGCCAGATACTTGGCTGCAAGTTAGCTTAGACGTTAGTCAGCCACGGGCGATACTTTTTTGGCGCAGTACGAAATCACAGACGACGACTGTCGACGGTACACTTTCAGTGCGGGTGCGAAGACTTGGAAGCACTATTCGTGTTGGGCTATCGGCGTAGTCATTCTCGCGGCGTCCGTCTACCTTGGTCAGTACGCGTTTTCTGTTTTATGGTCAATTTTGCTCGTGTTTCTTTACACGACTATCCACCGAATGGCGCCTCGCATAGAACAAAGCCGGCTCCTGAATAACCCTTTTTCGCTAGGTCCTTATGAGGTTGATCTTCGCTTGGACTCTTACACGGTTAGAGTAGGTAAGACAGAACTTCATCTCGGCCTTGAGGAGCTCGGCGTTGCCCACGATTTTGGGGATCACTACAGATTGGATCACAAGTGTGGTTTTGTACTCTACCTTCCCAAATCGTCTCTGTCTGATACGGAAGAGCAGGTAATCGCGTCGTATCGAGAGAAATTTCCTGGTCGACCAGAAAATACCGCAACGCCTGAATACTGAGTGGCTGACTAACAATGCGCTGCACTTGCCGCCCGAGTCGTATCTGTCACTGCTCTTGCAGCCACTTCCACATTTGCATTTGCAACAGCCGCGCCAGATACTTGGCTGCAAGTTAGCTTAGACGTTAGGGCACAGCATGAAGATTTCATTGTCGGTAAGTCTCTTGACCATCCTGTTAGCGGGGCAGGTATTTGCAAGCCCGCCGGGTGCGGCTGAGTCCGAATACTTCATTTCCACGGGCGGCGGATTCATGCTCGTGAAGGGCGCCCCGATCTACGCTATGAATTTCCAAATCATCAAGGAGTTGCCCGACGGATATCGACTCGAGTTTCAGTTTCAGAATCCGGAAGAGAGCGAACAACCGCTTACCGAAACCCCTATCTTGAATATTGAGGGTGACAGTATTGCCGTTCAATCGGCCCCGCTTAACTGCATCAGAAACGGAGAGCGATATCTCGGTCGCGTGAAAATCTATGCCGGTGAGAC
>JADFLJ010000011.1 GCA_022564475.1 Pseudomonadota bacterium | reverse complement strand
GGGAATACCAGCCGATGCGTCCACGCACGGCCGCTTGCAGGTATTCCCGCGGATTCGCGAATTCGAGTCGCGACTTCTGCCCTTCGTCCTGCGCGAAACACTGGTCGCGACGCACACCTGGGGTGCTGTGCGGGTCGTGCCCGAGCCCGATCCGGCGGCGGAGCTGTATTTGTCCGGCGAGATTCTGCTATCCGACGGTCGAACGCTGGCATTGCGATTCGTTGCCGTCGATGCCAGCGGGCGTGTGTGGCTGGACAAGTCGTACACGCAGCTTGCGACCATCGACCTGGAATCGCGCCGGCCGGCATCGGGAGCACGTGCATATCAGGCTCTGTTTGACGAGGTAGCGCAGGACCTCCACGCTGCGCGTGCATTGCTGGATGACAAAGCGCTGCAAGATATCGTCCAAATTTCGCTGCTGCGCTATGCCGCAACGCTTGCGCCAACTGCCTTCGAAGGATTCCTGCACAGGGACCCCGGTGGCAGGTTCAGCATCAACAGGCTACCGGCCCGGAATGACCCGATGCTGGAGCGAATTCAGCGTGTCCGCCACGTCGAGTACCTGATGACGGACGCCGTGGACGAAAAATTTCAGGAATTGTACGCAGAAATTGCGTCCACCTACGCCGTGTGGCGAAAGTACCGCCAACAGTATGCTCAATATCAGATCGAGGAAGCGGTGTGGCAGGAAAATCGCAAATCGACGGCGCCACGTGGAAGTTACAAGGCCATAGAAAGTCTCTACGAAAACTACAAATGGGCCCGCCTCGCCGCACAGGAACAGGAGCACTGGGCAAGAGCCTTCGATAACGAAGTGGGCCCGACCGTTACGAGAATCGAGTCCCGCGTCGCGGAACTCGACGATTGGGTCGACGATCGCTATGCGGAATGGAATCGCCTGCTTGGAGAAATATTCGAGCTTGAAACGGGCCTGGGCGAGTGATCTCAGCTGTTAGCGCTCGAAAAGCGGGATAACTCCCTGAGCACCGTCGTTGCGTAGCTGCCTTTTTGCAAACGGAACGCGAGCCACGCGACGCCCGCTTCAAATTTAACGCTGAAATCAGCAACCGGCAGCCGCAACGCCCGGCTGGCTGCCTCGACGCGTGCGTTTGTCAGACCTGCCGTAAAAGACTCGTAACTGGCGACGGCAGCACGCTCGGCTGCGGCCACGCCTGCGGTCGTACAAGGCGCACCGTCGCCCCACAAGCTGCCCGCTGGATGCAGGTCTCCGGCTTTGCAACGCTGCACGAGCTCGGGCGTTAATTCATCAACGCTGAAAACGCTGGCGGAGCCATCCAGGTTGGCCAGGTCACCCGTCTCGAGCGTGTTCCACGTCTGCTTGCGCACCCGTGCGTCCAGAATCTGGTTGAACAGGAATGATCTCGCTGCCGATATCGCGATGCTGCGCTTGTCGCGCTTGACGCGACGTCCGGCGAACACGCTCTGCACGAGCTCGAGGTTGCCGCCGTCGCGCCCAAAGCGCTGCTCGCCGAAATAATTTGGTACGCCACTGGCCGCGATTAACTGTACGCGTTCGCTGATCGATTCGCGCTGGTCGTCAATAGCGACGGAGCGTAGTGCGATGCGAAACGCATTCGCGCGGTGTGCGCCACGCCGCAGTTTCCGCTTGTGGCGCTCGATCTTGAGAATTTGTACACCGTCCGCCGCAAACCTGGCCCAGTCCGTACCCTCACCGCTGGGTCGGCGCACACTAAACCATTGCTGCGTGATTGCCCGCCTGTCTTTCAGTCCCGCATAACCGACGTCAACGGGCGGCACGCCTGCATGCCGTGCCAGCTGCCGCGACACCCAGGCCGTATTCGCGCCGGTTTTTTCGATCCACAGAAAATCGTGCTCACCTGCGCCCGTCAGCTCGAAGTCGATGATTTCGGTAACGAGAAAATCGTCGGGTGTGCGGCGAATTTCCACGTCGAGCAGCGGCCCGCCGTGTGCGCGCGCCCAATCGGGTAGCGACATGGCGGAAACCGGACTAGCGACGAGTGTCGGCGGCCGATACGACCAGGTAGAAGGTTTCGCCACGACCGATGAGGCCGAGGTCCGTGCGAGCGCGCTCTTCGGCAGCATCCAGACCCTGCTTGAGATTAATGACCTCTGCATCGAGGATTGCATTGCGCTCAACGAGTTTTTTATTCAACAGGCGCTGCTCAGTCACGGCCATTCTGAGATTGCTCGTCTTGCGAAAGCCATCGTCTGCAAACCACAGCTTGGTCTGCAGTGAAATAACGATAATGCCGAGTATCAGGAGCATCCAGCGCATGTGTCTAAAACCCATTCCAGGTCCAACTCAAATACACGATCAGGGCGTTTTGACCGAGAATGCCCCGCGGCCAGCATAGCTTGCTGTGCCGCCCAATTCTTCCTCGATACGCAGCAGCTGGTTGTACTTGGCGACCCGGTCGGACCGGCACAAAGAACCGGTCTTTATTTGCGTCGCCCGTGTGCCGACCGCTATATCGGCGATCGTCGTATCCGAGGTCTCTCCGGACCTGTGGGAGATCACCGCGGCGTAGCCCGCGTCCACTGCCATAGTAATTGCATCAAGTGTCTCCGATAAGGTACCGATCTGGTTAGGCTTTATCAATATCGCGTTAGCTATTTTTTCGTCGATGCCACGCTTGAGAATCGTCGTATTGGTGACAAACAGGTCGTCACCCACGAGCTGGACGCGGTCGCCTATGGCATCCGTCAGCAAGCGCCAGCCTTCCCAGTCACCCTCGTCCATGCCGTCTTCGACAGTGATGATCGGGTAGGCATCGACCAAAGCACGCAGAAAATCGCTAAATCCCGCGGCATCGAACTGCCGCCCTTCGGAGACGAGATCGTAGACGCCGTCTTTGTAAAACTCTGAGCTGGCCACATCCAGGCCCAGCAGGATGTCCCCGCCCGGCTTAAAACCGGCACTCTCGATCGCGACCATAATGGTGTCCAGCGCCGCCTGATTCGACGGCAGGTCCGGTGCGAACCCACCCTCGTCCCCAACGGCCGTATTCAGGCCCTTGCCCTTCAATACGGCCTTCAGCGCATGGAAGATCTCTGCGCCGTAACGCAGCGCCTCCGAAAAGTTCGGCGCGCCGACCGGCAAAATCATGAATTCCTGGATATCGACACTGTTGTCGGCATGCGCGCCGCCATTGATGATATTCATCATCGGGACCGGCATGACCGTGCCATCGCCCAGATGCCGGTACAGAGACTTGCCCTGCGATATCGCATCCGCTTTGGCGGCCGCCAGCGAAATCGCCAACAAGGCGTTTGCACCCAGGCGGGATTTGTTGTCGCTGCCATCGAGATCGAGCATGCACTGGTCGAGCGCGCGTTGATCATCAAATGGCGTCGCCAGCAGAGCATCGCGCAGCACTCCATTGATGTTGGCAACAGCCTTTTGAACACCCTTGCCCAGGTAGCGGCTGTCGTCGCCATCGCGCAATTCAACGGCTTCGCGGCTGCCCGTTGACGCGCCAGACGGCACACCGGCGCGTGCCGTGCTGCCATCGGCCAGCTCGACGTCTGCCTCAACAGTTGGATTACCACGCGAATCCAGAATTTCGCGCCCGCGAATATCCTTAATCTCAATCATTAGTCTTGCCTGTCCAGTACTCCGTCAAGGTGCACTAGTTGCCGAGGCCGAATTCTTCCTCGAGGTAGTCGTCTTGTTTCACGCATTGGTCAATGCGTTGAATGGATTCCAGCAGCACAGCAATCTTATCCAGCGGCACGGCGTTCGGGCCGTCGCTCAAAGCCGTCGCCGGATCGGGATGCGTTTCCATGAAGACCCCTGCGATGCCGACGGCAGTCGCCGCACGTGCGAGTACCGGGATAAATTCACGTTGCCCGCCTGATGAAGATCCTTGTCCGCCCGGCAGTTGCACCGAGTGCGTAGCGTCGAACACCACCGGACAACCTGTTCCACGCATGATCGCGAGACTGCGCATATCCGAAATAAGGTTGTTGTAACCGAAGGAAAAGCCACGTTCGCAGACCATGATGTCGTCGTTGCCCGTCGACTTCGCTTTATCGACGACGTTTTGCATTTCCCACGGCGACAGAAACTGGCCCTTCTTGATGTTGACGGGTTTGCCGGCCCCAGCCGCACGCAGTATGAAATTCGTCTGCCGGCACAAAAACGCCGGCGTTTGCAGCACGTCCACAACGTCGGCGACTTCGTCCATCGGCGTATCTTCATGAACATCGGTCAGGATCGGCAAGTCCAGCTGCTGCTTCACTTCGGACAAGATCCGCAGCCCCTCTTCCATTCCGGGACCTCGATACCCCGAGCGCGAACTGCGATTCGCCTTGTCGAACGAGGATTTGTAGATAAACGACATGCCAAGCGACGCGCATATTTCCTTGAGCGCTCCCGCGGTGTCGAGAGTCATGCCCTCGCTCTCGACGACGCAGGTACCCGCGATCAGGAAAAGCGGCTGGTCGTTGCCGACTTCAAAACCACATAGCTTCACGCTTCTGCCGCCTGCGGCAACGTGCCTTCGTTATGCAATCTGGCGGCCATAATAAAGCCCGAGAACAGCGGGTGGCCGTCGCGCGGGTTGGACGTAAATTCAGGGTGAAACTGGCTCGCCAGAAACCACGGATGATCGGGTATCTCGAGCATTTCCACGAGGTTATCGATGGACAAACCCGAGAATCGCAATCCTGCAGCCTCAAGCTGCTCGCGGTAATTATTGTTGACTTCATAACGATGCCGATGGCGCTCCTCGATCGATTCGCTGCCATAACTGATGGCCGCCAACGATCCTTTCGCCAACGTGATCCGCTGCGCACCGAGGCGCATTGTGCCGCCCCGCTCCGACGCCTCGTCGCGCTCCTCGAGATCGCCACTCGCGTCCTGCCATTCGGTTATCAGGCCAACAACCGGGTGCGGCGTGCCCTTGTCAAATTCAGTACTCATTGCGCCCTCAAGACCCGCCATGTTGCGAGCCGCCTCGATCACAGCAACCTGCATACCAAGGCAGATCCCCAGATAGGGAACGGCGTTTTCACGCGCGAACTGAACGGCTTTGATCTTGCCCTCAATACCCCGATCGCCGAAACCGCCTGGCACGACGATGCCGTCCATTCCTTCCAGGCAGCCTGTGCCATCGCGTTCGATCGCCTGCGACTCCATGTAATGGATATTGACGCGTGTCCGCGTGTGTATGCCGCCGTGCAACAGCGCCTCGGACAGCGATATGTAAGCGTCCCGCAAGTCGACATATTTGCCGACCATCGCGATATTGACCTCGCCTGTCGGATTGCGCTTCGCATCGACAATCGCCTGCCATTCACTGAGATCAGCGGGCGGCAAGTCCATACCGAATTGGGTGGCTACGATCTCGTCCAGTGCCTGCTCGTGCATCATCGCCGGGATCTTGTACAAATCGTCTGCATCGTAAGCCGAAATGACGGAAGACTCTTTGACGTTCGTGAACAGCGCGATCTTTTTACGTTGCTCGTCGGGCAGGGGCTGCTCTGAACGACACACAAGAATGTCGGGCTGAATGCCGATCGAACGCAATTCCTTCACTGAGTGCTGTGTGGGCTTGGTCTTGATCTCGGCCGAGGTCGCAATGTAAGGCACGAGCGTCAGATGAATGTAAACGACTCGATCATGTCCGAGTTCGATGCCCATCTGACGAATAGCCTCCAGAAACGGCAGCGATTCGATATCGCCGACGGTGCCGCCAATCTCGACGAGACACACGTCGGCGTCGCCGGCACCACGAATGACACTTTCCTTGATCTCGTCTGTGATGTGCGGGATCACCTGCACGGTCGCACCGAGATAGTCACCGCGACGCTCCTTGCGGATCACACTTTCGTAGATACGCCCCGTCGTGAAATTGCTGTTGCGCCCCGTGATCGTGCGTACGAATCGCTCGTAGTGCCCCAGGTCGAGGTCCGTCTCGGTGCCGTCATGCGTCACGAACACCTCGCCGTGCTGAAACGGACTCATGGTGCCGGGATCGACGTTCAGGTACGGATCAAGCTTGATCATGCTGATCGTCAGGCCGCGCGATTCAAGTATCGCGCCCAGACAAGCCGAGGTGATGCCCTTGCCAAGGGATGACACTACGCCGCCCGTGATAAATACAAACGAAGTCATATGCAAACTCAGTCGCTAACGAACTGGAAATAAGAAAGGGCTGGACTCAAAGCACTGCTTTAGTGTGCTTTTTCCAACCCTTCAATTGCCGCGCCGTCGTTGGATAAAAGACGGTGTTAGACGTTATCAGATAGCTTGCTGTCAGTACAGGTCGGGTTTGTTGCGCCAACGGATTGCCCGCCCCTTTTCTGCCAGCGCGCCGGCCGCAATCCAAAGGTCGGCAACGGCGACGAGTTGGCCACCCGAGTAGATCAGCGGCAGCTGCTGACGAAACCACGGCAGGACGCCTTCCTCTTGAAGTAGTTTCTTCAATTTCTTTGTATGTGATTGACCCGGCAGCTGTATTTCTTCTCCGCCCTCACGCCGCCGCAAGCAAAGACCCTGTGCAACAACGGTCTCCGACAGCCCTGGCCCGTCGCAGGACCCCAGGGCCAGCGTGCCCAGTCCGGGTCCGATCAGGACTTCCCCATCGCCGAATGGCTGTCCCCTGGCGAAATCTGCGGCACTAAAAGTCGGCTGCAAATACAAGGTATCGCGGTAACGTCGCGCCTCCCCGCCGGGCCACGAAACCAGCGGTTCCGCATCTTCGCGCGCGGGCAACAGCTGTTCGACGATGGCCAGCAATTGTGGCGTAGCGGGCACCGGCAATTCTGACAATTTCGCCGCCTGCCGCAACAGGTTGAATTGCCGCGATTTTGACAACTTGTGCAGCCCCGTTACCGACAGCCTGTCGCACACACCTCCCAGCGATTTGATATCGAGTTCTGCGAGCTCTGACAGCAAATTCGAGGCATCCCGCGCAAGCTCAGCGCTGCGAGCCATTCGGGCAGCCGCACCGGGCCAGCGCCCGGTGATTAGCGGCAGAACCTCATTGCGAAGAAAGTTTCGATCAAAATCGACGTCCTCGTTGCTCGGATCGTCAATCCAGCGCAGCTCTTCGCGCATCGCGTAGGCCATCAGGTCGTCGCGGGATACGCCGAGCAAGGGTCGGCTGAGCCAGCCGCGTGAAAATTGTCGCATGGGCCGCATGCCCGCGAGTCCTGCCGGCCCACTGCCGCGCAACAGATTCAGCATGAGCGTCTCGGCCTGATCGTCCTGATGGTGCGCGCTAAGCAACCAATCGCCGTCGGCAACGTGTTTTGCAAGCGCCGCATATCGTGCGTCGCGCGCGGCCGCCTCCGGCCCGTCGCCGCCCTGCACCTCGACATCCACGGCTTCGCACAGAAACTCAAGACCAAGCTCGGTCGCGAACTGCTCACATTGCTCTGCCCACGCGCCTGACTCGTTTTGCAGACGATGGTCAACGTGAATTGCGATCAAGGCCTTGCCGTGTTGCGGTCGCGTGCTTGCAAGCGCATGGGCAAGCACCGTGGAATCAAGACCGCCGCTCAAGGCAATTAAATATCGTTTGGGGGCTGTCGCAAGGCTCTCAAGCTCCAGGAGCCGCTGCAGAAGATCTTCGGCCTTGAAGCTCACGCTTCTTTGTATTCACCGAATCCGGCCAGCCGGCGTTGGCGATTCTCCAGCAGTTGCTCAATCGAAATCTGATCGAACTCATCGATACTCCTGATCAACGCTTTGCGAATGACCTCGGCCATTGCCTGCGGATTTCGGTGCGCGCCACCCAGCGGTTCTTCCAGCACTTCGTCAACCAAACCGAAACCACTGAGACTGTCTGCCGTAATGCGCATCGCGGCCGCCGCTTCCTCGGCCCTCTCTGCACTCTTCCACAAGATCGCTGCGCAGCCTTCCGGGGAAATAACCGAATAAATTCCGTACTGCAACATCAGCAACTTGTCACACACGCCAATAGCCAGTGCGCCGCCGGATCCACCTTCGCCAATAACAACACTGATGATGGGCGTCTTCAGTCCCGCCATCAGATACAGGCTCTGAGCAATCGCCTCACTCTGACCGCGCTCCTCGGCACCGACACCGGGGTAAGCGCCCGGCGTGTCGATCAGCGTAACGATCGGCATCTTGAATTTTTCAGCCATGCGCATCAGGCGCTGTGACTTGCGGTAGCCCTCGGGCTTCGGCATACCGTAATTGCGACGTACACGTTCCTTGGTATCACGGCCTTTTTGATGGCCAATGAACATGACGGCACGTCCATCGATACGACCAACGCCACCCACCATGGCGGGGTCATCGGCAAACATCCGATCACCGTGCAATTCCTGAAAATCCGGTGCGAAACTGGCGAGATAATCGAGCGTATAGGGTCTGCCCGGATGACGAGCGACTTGTGCAACCTGCCAGGGAGACAGCTTGCTGAAAATATTCCTCGTTAGCTGCTCACTCTTTTCACGCAGCTTGGCCACTTCTTCGTTGATGTTGATCTCGGCATCATCACCCACAAAGCGAAGCTCTTCGATCTTCGCCTCGAGCTCGGCGATCGGCTGTTCGAAATCAAGAAACTTCAGGTCCATAGCTGTTCAATTCGCATTGGGTCGCAAACCTTACATTATTTCGCGGCCGGGTGTGTAGAGCAGGCGAACATTATTCGCGCCCAAAAGCGCAATCAACTTGTCCCGCAACTCGCGACTCGGCCGCACCGACCACTCCGGCCCCAGCGTCAGGCGTGCCGCGGCGCTATCGCCCAAATACTGCACGGCCACGTCGCATTTGCCCTCGCGATATGGCAGCAAGACATCGTGCAATTTCATCAGCAGTGCTTCGCCCTGTCCGTTCGGTGCCAATCGCAACACCATGCTGCTGGCGCGATTCTCAATGACCTGATCGATGGCGATCACGCTCTTGGCATTAACCGTCCACGCCGCGACGAAATCGTCATAGCGCAATCCACCGCTGATGACGACGATCTCGTCTTTCACGAGCAGATGCCGAAACTCCTGGTAGGCCTCGCTGAAAAAGCTGACTTCAATACGCCCGCTATTGTCGTCCAGCACAACGCTGATGCGATTGCCGCGTTTTCGAATATCGGCAATCAGGCCGGCCACCGTCACGTCGCGACGCGGCTGTGCGTAGTTGCGTTGACCCTGCGACTTTTGCGGTGGCGATTCCGCGGCGATGTCGCCCAGTTGACCCTCAACAAAAAAGCGCGCGTCCTCACGCACCGCATCAAACGGATGACCCGTCAAATACAAGCCCAGCGCTTCCTTCTCGTGACTCAGAAACCGGCTTTCCGGCCACTCCTCCATATTTAACAACTGCGGCGTTTCGACTTCCGTTTCAGGTTCCGGCACTTCAAGCCCGAACATGTCGTTCTGGCCCGCGGCGGCTGCCCGCGCATGTTGGTCGGCACTCTTGAGCGCTTCCGGAAGCTGATGCATGAGGGCTCGGCGTGTCATTCCGAATTCATCAAGCGCACCTGACTTGATCATTGCTTCCAGCGAACGCTTGTTGACCTTGTCGTGATCGAGCCGGCGACAATACTCGATCAGGCTCGTAAACGGGCCATGCGCCTCACGCTCGACAATCAATGACTCAACGGCTGCTTTGCCAAGGCCCTTGATTGCGCCCAGTCCGTACAGTATTTCATCCTCACCCGACACGCTGAAGTGATAGGACGACTCGTTTATACGCGGCGGCCGCAGTGCCAATCCGAGTTGCCGACAATCGCTTTTCAATATCACGAGTCGATCGGTATTGTCCAGATCGGCGCTCATCACGGCCGCCATGAATGCGGCCGGGTAATTCGCCTTCAAATAAGCCGTCTGGTACGACAACACCGCGTAGGCTGCGGAATGAGACTTGTTAAATCCGTAGCCCGCGAACTTCTCCATAAGATCAAATATGCGCGACGCGGTTGCGAGTGCGACACCGCGCTCAGTGGCGCCCTTCACGAATATTTCGCGTTGCGTCGCCATCTCCCCGGCGTTCTTCTTACCCATGGCTCGCCGCAACAAGTCTGCGCCGCCGAGTGTGTACCCAGCCAGAACCTGCGCTATCTGCATCACTTGTTCCTGATACAAAATAACGCCGTAGGTTTCTTCGAGAACCGGCTTGAGGTCCGGATGCAAATAGTCGATATCGGATTGATTCGACGAATGTTTCCGCGTGATGAAGTCATCCACCATGCCGGATTGCAATGGCCCCGGCCGGAACAACGCGACGAGTGCCACAAGGTCATCAAACTGATTCGGTTGCATGCGCTTGATCAAGTCCCGCATGCCGCTGGATTCAAGCTGAAAAACGGCGACAGTTGCCGTTTTCTTCAGCAGCGCAAACGTCGCTGCGTCCTGCATCGGGATACTGCTGATCTCGATTGGCGCAGCATCGCTGGACGCGTTGATCATACGAACGGCCCAATCAATGATCGTTAATGTCTTGAGGCCAAGAAAGTCGAACTTGACCAGGCCCACGGCCTCCACATCGTCCTTGTCGAATTGTGTGACTAAACTGGTGCCGCCATCTTCACAATAGAGCGGTGTAAAATCCGTTAGATTGTTCGGCGCAATGACAACACCACCCGCGTGCTTGCCCGCATTGCGAACCAGGCCCTCCAGTGACAGCGAGAGGTCAATAATTGCCGCCACCTCTTCGTCTTCCGCATATATTGCTGCAAGTTCGTCGGATTGCTCCAGCGCCTTGTTGAGCGTCATGCCGAGCTCAAGCGGCACCAGTTTCGCGATTCGATCGACGAGCCCGTAAGGCTGCCCAAGGACGCGCCCCGTATCGCGAATAACGGCTTTTGCGGCCATCGTGCCGAAGGTAATGATCTGCGCCACTTTGTTTCGACCGTAGCGCTCTGCGACATACTCGATCACGCGATCACGCCCCTCCATGCAGAAATCTATGTCGAAGTCGGGCATCGATACGCGTTCCGGGTTCAGGAAGCGCTCAAACAACAAGTCGTGATGCAGCGGATCGAGGTCTGTGATGCCAAGCACCCATGCCACAAGTGAACCCGCACCGGATCCACGTCCGGGCCCGACCGGCACATCGTTCTCTCGTGCCCAGCGAATGAAATCAGCAACAATCAGAAAATAGCCGGGATACCCCATGCCGCGAATCACGTCGAGCTCGATCTTGAGCCGCTCGAGATACGGCGCGCTGATGACAGCCTGTTGCCTGGCTGGAATATTTTCCTGTTTGTATTTGATTTCCAGTTGCCGTTGCAGACCGCGACGAGATTCCTCCTCGAGGAAATCGGTCTCGTCCTGGCCTTCAGGCACCGGAAACGCCGGCAGCACACTCTGGCCCAGCGTCAGGTTGAGATTGCAGCGTTTTGCAATTTCGACAGAATTAGCCAACGCATCGGCTACGTCGGCGAACAATTCAGACATTTCCGAGGCGCTGCGTAAATACTGTTGCTCACTGTACAGTCGCGGCCGTTCCGTATCGGCAAGGGTGCGACCCTCCTGAATACAGACGCGCGCCTCGTGCGAATTGAAACCGTCTGGCTCGACAAAACGCACATCGTTAGTCGCAACGACGGGCACCTGTTCCTCGCTCGCAAGCTTAAGACTTGCTCGAACACAATCGTCTTCGCGCTGCCTACCCGTACGAATGAGTTCGAGGTAAAATCGCCCGTCAAATACATCACACCATCCGCGCAACAGTCTGCGCGCTGCATCCACGTGGCCGAGCGTGAGTGCGTGTCCTATATCTCCGTGCAGCCCGCCAGACAAGGCAATCAGGCCGTCGCAGGTCTCGCGTGTAAGCCAATCACGATGCAGCATTACATCGCCACGATAACGCTCCTCGGTAAAAGCCCGGGTGAGCAATCGCGACAGATTTCGGTAGCCGTCATTGTTTTGACACAGCAAGATGAGTGTATGCGGTCGGTCCGGATCGTCATCGTTAAAAATACGTACGTCAGCACCAATAATCGGTTTTACACCGGCCGCAATCGCCTTCGTATAAAACTTGACCATGGCGAACAAATTATTTTGATCAGTCAGCGCGACCGCCGGCATGCCATCGTCGGCACAGCGTCGCATTAACGTCGGAATACGCACGGTGCTGTCGACCAGTGAATATTCCGTGTGCACATGCAAATGCACAAATGCCGGCGAACTCACAGCGCGGCTCTCACGGGTGCAAAACTGCGGCGGTGCTCGGCACAGGGACCGTGCTCGCGCAAGCGGTCACGGTGCATTTCCGTGCCGTAGCCCTTGTGTTGAGCAAAGGCATAGTGCGGGTAGAGCTTGTCCATCGCGACCATCATTCGATCGCGAGCCGTCTTGGCCAGAATAGATGCCGCGCTAATAGCGGCGACGCTTGCATCCCCACCGACGATCGCGACGCCATCGATACGATAGCGGTGAAATCGCAAGTCAGGCAACCGGTTGCCGTCGACCTGCACAGAATCGGGCGTGATCGTGAGTCCAATGATTGCGCGACGCATGGCCAGCATCGTCGCTGCAAGAACGTTGATCGCATCAATTTCAGCTCGATCCGCCCAGGCGACTGAGAACGACAGCGCAACACTGCGAATCTCGACCTCGAGGCGTTCGCGGGCTGCAGCAGTGAGTTTTTTTGAATCGTCCAGCCCGTCGGGCACGCGATTCGGATCCAGGATAACCGCCGCCGCCACAACGGGGCCCGCTAACGGGCCTCGCCCGGCCTCATCGACACCGGCGACTGTTCCGTCAATGGTTCCATCAATCTGAAAAATCTGTGCTTGCTGCATGCGCGCTGAGTTGCAATTTATCGTGCGAATTAGGGTGTGGATTGCGGTATGAGGCTGAGTACAGCCTCCGCCGCACGCTGGTCGGCGTCCAGTGCCAGCTCCGTTCGCAGTGTAGCAAATCTCTCCCGAATGACAGCCACACGTTCGGGCGACTCCAGGAACTCGCCGACCGCATGCGCCAGTGCCTGCGGCGTCGCATCTTCCTGTATGAATTCCGGTACCAGCGGTTCTTCGGTCAACAGGTTCGGCAACGTAAAATTCTTCAGCTTGATCAGGCCGAAGGTTCTGATGATCGCGATGCTCAACGGGGCAATCCGATATGCCGCTACGGTCGGCTTGCAGAGCAATGCAGATTCAAGCGCCGCCGTCCCGGACGCCAGTAAAACGACCTCGGCCGCCGCCATCGCATCCTCTGACTGTCCGTCCAACAACATGAACGCGGATGTGACCCCGGCCTCTTCAAGCTGGCTCTCAATCATGTGCCGCAGCCTGGGCGTTGCCACGGGCGTGATAAAACGTGTATTCGGGTCACGTTCCAGGAGCATCGATGCTGCACGGGCGAAGATCGGCCCCAGGCGAGACACCTCGCTGCTGCGACTGCCCGGCAGTACGGCGACAATCGGGCCAACTGATTCCACACCCAGCTTGCGACGTGCGGCAGCCTTGTCTTTATGCAGGGGCGCCTTGTCGGCTTGTGGATGACCGACGAATTCCGCACGGACTCCGTGTTTTTTGTAGAAGGTTTTTTCGAACGGCAAAATACAGAGGACGCAGTCCGCAGCCTTGCGGATGGTCTTGATTCGTCCCTGGCGCCATGCCCACACAGACGGGCTTACGTAATGCGCCGTGGGAATTCCACGGGCTTTTAGTTTTATTTCCAGGCCAAGATTGAAGTCCGGTGCATCAATGCCGACGAACACGTCTGGTGGATCATTTGTCCAGCGTCGCACAAGTGAGCGGCGAAGCCGCAGCAGACGTGGCAAAACCTTCAGGGGTTCGACGAGACCCATGACGGCGAGCGTCTCGGCATCTTCCCAGCACTCGCATCCTGCGGCGATCATTGCAGGACCTGCAACGCCTTCGAAGGTCGCATCCGGGACACGATTGCGCAGCGCCTTGATTAGTCCAGCGCCAAGGAGGTCGCCAGACGCCTCGCCAGCAACCAGAGCAATTTTCACCTGACTAGTGGTCCAACACGGTTGTATTGATGGGTTCAGAGCTACCCGGATGATCCAAGACAAGGCACAGTCCGCAGGGAATGGCGAGTCCTTTCCAAGGGCTGTAACGCCGTATTGGATCATCCGGGTAGCTCCCTGTGGGCGAGCCGTGAAGCGGTTCTCCGCGTTGTTGCGCCTCTTGACAAGGACGCGCCATTGCCGGCGAGACGCGCCTGGCGGACAACCGCTTCACGACTCGCTGAACCCATCAATACAACCGTGTTGGACCACTAGCGAACCACGCCACGTTCGGACGAACGCAACGACTCCAGGAAAATATCGAGCACTGGCTGATCTTTCGCGAGAACTGCAATTTCGTCTATCGCTGCATGCAGCTTCTTGCGCTGCCGGTACACGATCCGGTAGGCGTTTTTGATATCGCGAAGCTGGTCTGCATCGAATCCGCGGCGCTTCAAGCCCTCCGAATTGATGCCCCTGGGTCTCGCCGGTACGCCTGCAACCATCAAATAGGCAGGTACATCGCGATTGGCGCCGCAGTACATGCCAAGAAATGCGTGCGCGCCGATCTTGCAAAACTGGTGTGCGCCTGAGAAGCCCGCGAAAATGACGTAGTCACCAACCGTTACATGACCCGCAAGTGTCGCGTTGTTCGCCATGATGCACTGGCTGCCGATAATGCAATCGTGCGCAATATGTACATAGGCCATGATCCAGTTATCGTCACCAAGCCTCGTGCAGCCCTCACCCTGAACCGTGCCACGACTGATCGTGCAGTACTCGCGAATCGTGTTGCGATCGCCGATGAATAATTTGGTTGCCTCATCACGGTATTTCTTGTCCTGAGGATCATCGCCGACCGATGCAAACTGGTAAATGCGATTGTCTTCTCCAATCGTTGTTGGGCCACTAATAACAACATGGCTACCGATTCGCGTACCACCACCGATTTCGACATCATCGCCAATAACGCAGAAGGCTCCGATTTCAACGTCCTCAGCAATTTTGGCGCTGTCAGAAATTACCGCGGTCGAATGAATTCGGTCGCTCATTTTTCGCCCTTCTCCAGTTTTCTGACACGCTCGTAGAGTCCGTCAAGCCGACGAAATCTCGCCACCTTCTTGTTCCAGCTGCCGATCTCTTCGCTCGGAAAGTGCGACGCGTACATACCCGGCTCGGTAATGTTCCGGGTGATCATGGCACGCCCGGAAATCACAACATCGTCGCAAACCCTTATGTGGTCGACCGTGCCGGACTGCCCGCCAAACATGCAGCGCTTGCCAATGACAGCGCTTCCCGACACACCGGTGGCGGCCGCCATCGCCGTGTGAGCGCCGATGACAGCATTGTGAGCGATCTGACACAAATTATCGATATGCACACCGTCTTCGATCACTGTGTCTTCGATCGCACCACAGTCAACGGTCGCATTGGAGCCGATTTCAACATCGTCACCAATGCGGACGCCGCCAACCTGTGGCACTTTGACCCAGCCTTCGGCCGTGTTTGCGTTGCCGAAACCGTCTCCGCCGATGACCGCACCCGGGTGAAACAATCCTCGCTTGCCGACCTGGACCTGACGTGGCAGCGTTACGTTAGCAATGAAACGACTGTCGTCACCGATTTTGCAGTCCGGTCCGATTACACATCCGGGACCCACGTAGACACGCTCGCCTATAAACGTACGCTCACCGATGAACACAAGCGCGTCTATCTGTGCGCTACTCGCCACCTTTGCAGTGTCGGCAATGACGGCCGACGCATGTATTCCGGCGATCACCTCGGGTGACGGGTGCAGCAACGCCGCCATGCGAGCATAGGTTGCATACGGGTCTTTACTGATTAGCGATGCGACGGGACATTCGTCCGCATCCTCCGCGCGCAATAAAACAGCAGCCGCCTGCGTCGCAGATAGCTGCTTCTTTAGTTTTGGGTTCGACAGAAAACTTAGACTATCCGGGCTCGCGTTGCTCAGTGCCGCAACCGAATTGACCAAAATATCCGGATCGCCGTCGAGATCACATCCAAACCGTGTTGCAAGTTCTCCCAGGCTAATCGGCATGCCGGCTAATGCTTCCTCCCGCCGACAACTCTAACGCGAACTGTTGGCGTTAAAGCTTGCTTCGATTGCGCGAAGAATGTCGTCGGTAATGATTACAGCCGCGCTTGCATACAGGACGCCATCGCCGACCACGAGATCGAAGCCCTGCTCCTGTGCGTATTGCTGCACTTCGGCCAAAATCGAACGCTGTAAATTGCCGAGTTCTTCATTCTGGCGAAGGTTCAGATCTTCCTGAAACTCGGTTTGCAGACGCGATACTTCGCGTTGTAAATCGCGCAGTTGCTTGTCGGCGTTACGACGCTCTGTCTCACCCATCACGGCCGCATCGCGTTGCAATTTAGCGTTCAAGTCTTCCAGCTCTCTTGCCTTTGCCGTGAATTCACGCTGACGTGGGGCAAATTCCTGTTCCAGTGCATCCATAGCCGCCTTTGTTTGCGGCGCACGGTCCATGAGCAATGGCACGTTGACGACGCCGATTTTCAGCTCCTGAGCTGATGCGGGCAGTGCAAACGCAGCAAACAAAACGACAGCGAAAATTATTTTAGCAAAATGTTGCTTTACGAACTTCATAAAAATTCCAATCCTTAAAACGCCTGACCAATTGAGAACTGGAATCGTTCCAGTTCATCTCCGTAAAACCTGTCGTTACCGGCGTACGCATTCACCGGGAATGCGTAACTGAACCTGAATAAGCCAAGTGGTGCCAGCCACTGCACACCGATTCCTACCGATCCCTTGAGATTATCAAAGGCCGGTTTGTATTCGATCGGGCTGCCGACTTTGTCGGTAAACGCGACCTCGCCCGTATTAAACACGTTACCTACGTCATAAAAAAGGGTCGCGCGCACCTGATTGCCCCATTTCTCCGGTATCGGCAGTATAAGCTCTAGCTGACTCGCAACCAACACGTTACCGCCGTATGGGTTGCCAAAGGAATCGCGGGGACCCAGGAAGGATTCGCGAAAACCGCGTACCGACTGGGGTCCGCCACCAAAATACTGTTTAAAGGGCGGCAATGCCGTCGTGTCGCCCAACGCCTGTCCGTAAGCTAATTCAGCATTGAACCTGAAGAGCAATTTGTTCAGTACATTAAAGTATTTAGTAAAGCTGTATCGCGCTGTAGCGTACTCAACTTCACTTCCTGGCGCCGTTACGGAAAGAAATAGCTGCTGGCGCATTCCGCGAGTCGCAAAAAGCGCCCGGTTACGACTGTCGTACGACCACCCGCCAATTAACTCGTAGGTATTGAATATCGTGCCGAAGAAAACGCCGCCGTTGCTGAAATTCTCAATAAACGGATTACCGTTATTCGCAACCCAGTCCTGAGCCTGCTGCGTACTCGACGTCGATGCCAGCAATTCGGCATGTTGAAACGTCACACCAAGACTCAATGACTGGTATTCGCTAATCGGATAGCCGTAGTCGAGCGACGCACCCACCGTGGTCGTCGAGAAATCAGACGCCGCGGAAGTGAATTGCGTAATGTCGGAGAAGTTAAGACTGATCGTACGCCGTACACCGTCCATCGTCCGATAGGGATCCGTGTGCGAAATTCTGTACAACTTCGAAAACCGTCCCGTGTTGATTTCGAGTGCAACGCGGTCGCCGGTACCAAGGAAGTTTGTGTGCACGATACTACCGTTCAACAGCAGCTTTTGTGACTCCGAGAAACCCACACCACCTGAGAACTGGCCAGGCATGCGGTACTCGATATCAAAATCAACATCGACCATATCAGGACTACCCGGTACGGGCGTATTATCCACGTCGACTTTCTCAATGTATGGCAAGCGCTGCAGTCGAATCTTGGAACGCTGGATCAAAAGATTGGATACATAGGCACCCTCCATCTGGCGCATTTCCCGGCGAAGGACTTCATCGTCTATCTCGCTGACGCCGTGGAAGTTGATGCGACGCACGTAGACACGACTCTTTGGATCAACGTAGAAAGTAATTTCGGCTTCCTTCGTTTCCTCATTCAAGTCCCACACGGGTTCGATGTCCGCGTTCGCATAGCCCTCCTCACCAAGCCGCATCGACATGAGATCGGTGCTTTGCGTAAGCAAGCCCTGATTAAAAATCGAACCGGGCCGCGCGAGAACCAGTGCGTTTAGAAAGACTTCGGGAATAACCATCTCGCCAACGATTTTTACGTCGGAGACCGTGTACTGATCTCCTTCATCAATCGTGATGGTTATATAGATATCTTTTTTGTTCGGAGAGATCGCAACCTGCGTCGACTCAACTCGAAAGTCCGCGTAGCCACGATCCATATAATAAGAGAGCAAAATTTCGAGGTCGCCTTCGAGGGCCTCTTTCGAGTAACGGTCATCCTGGCGAATCCACGACAGCCAGTTGCCCGTATCCAGCGTAAAATCTTCGCGAATCTCATCTTCCGTGAATAGCGTATTGCCGACGATATTCACTTGCCGAATCTTGGCGCGATCACCTTCTTTTACAGTGATCAAGATACGCACAGTGTTGTTCGGTCGATCAATCACAAGCGTCGAAATTTCGACACTGTACTTGCCGCGCGCGTAATACTGATCACGCAGGAACATCTCGACATTATCGAGAACGGCTCGGTCGAACGTGCGACCTTTGGCGAGGCCGACACCGCGCAGAGACACCATGAGGTCTTCTGTCTTGATATCCTTGTTGCCTTCGATTTCAAAACTCTCAATCGAGGGTCTCTCGCCGACAACGATGACCAGCGTCTCGCCATCGCGACGAATTTCGATGTCGTTAAACAGACCCTGGCCATACAACGCGCGAATCGCTTCGCGAATGCGCACCGTGTCAACGGTATCGCCGATATTGATTGGCAGGTAATTGAAAACCGTTCCTTCCGAGATGCGTTGCAAGCCCTGCACTCGCATGTCACGAACGACAAACTGCTCCATGTCCTCCGCGTAGGACGGCAGCGCCAGCAGCAGAACGGCGAGCGTCATGGGCAGTACATGCCAGGTACGGGGTTTTATTTGTCGATCATTTTTCATTCGTCGTTCCAGTAACAACCGGGGCTTAGCCCAGTAATCTCGCGATGTCATTGTAAAAAGCAAAACTCATGAGCAAGAGAAGCGCCAGGATACCCGCCTGCTGACCTGCGATCTGCGCGCGCTCAGACATGGGACTGCCTTTGACCCACTCCACGAGTTGGTAAACGATCTGGCCGCCGTCCAGCATCGGAATCGGCAGCAAATTCAAAACACCCAAACTGATGCTCAGAATCGCAAGGAAGCTCAGGAAATTACCCACGCCGGCCTGCGCCGATGCGCCCGCAAATTGAGCGATGTTAATGGGCCCGCTAATATTCTTGATTGATACATCACCCGTCAACATTCGGCCGAGCATTCGCAAGGTAAACACGGACGACTGCCACATACGCGCGGTCGCCTGACTTACAGATTCCAGCGGGCCGTATTGACGCAGATAATAGTAATCGGCCGTGTTCGCCGCCGCCGCAATGCCTAACAGGCCAACGACTTGTTCGTCGCGCAGGTCGGAACCGAGCAACACATCGAGCTCCAGGCGCTCGGCACCGCGCTCTACTTCGATAAGGACTCGCTGGTCCGGACGCGCGGATACGACTTCACGCAATTCACCGAAATTGCCGATCGGCTCCCCGTCAATTCGGACTATGCGATCGCCTTCCCGAACACCGGCCGCTTCCGCCGCACCGTCATTGCTCACTTCGCCAACGATCGCAGGCGGTTGCCAGGGACTAAAACCCAGCCCATCAAACAACATGCCCGGCTCAGTAAGTCGCGCAGCATCGTCTCCAACATCAATCGTCGTCGAGCGTTGATAGCCCGATTCGTCCTCAAGTCGCAGTGCAACCCTGCCGTCGGTGATAAGGCCATCCAGCATCGCGACCAATGCGGACTCCCAATCGGGTGTTTGTGTTTCGCCAACCGCAATAATACGGTCGCCAAAGGACAATCCAGCATCTTCTGCGTAGGTACCCGGCTCGACAACACCGATTGCCGGTCGCAAGGTCGGCACGCCGTAAACGAACAACGCCCAATAGGCCACGATCGCGAACAGGAAGTTGAAGAACGGCCCTGCCAGCAGCACAAGAATTCTGGCGGGAATCGGTCGATGGTCGAATGCACGGCCCTCGTCTTCGGGCGCTACCGGGCCTTCGCGGCTGTCGAGAAAACGCACATAACCACCCAGCGGAATCGCTGAAACGCAGTATTCCGTGCGATCCTCACCCGCGCCAATATGGGTCCAGATCGGCTTGCCAAAGCCAATTGAGAAGCGCAGCACTTTCATGCCGCTCAAGCGACCGACAATATAATGTCCGTACTCATGCACGGCGACCAGAATGCTGATCGCGGCGATGAATGCCAGAAGACTGTAAATAGCGCCACCCATAAGCTCGTCCTACGCTCTGACCCGATCGAGCAGCATAGGTGCCCACTCATTAACGCTAACTGAATGGCCCATTAGCTCAACCCTGTCCAGCCAAGCCCCAGCGCAAACAACGGGGCCGCTGCGGAGATGGAGTCAATGCGATCAAGAATGCCGCCATGGCCCGGAAACAAGCTGCCGCTGTCTTTGAGGCCTGCCGTGCGCTTGAACATGCTGACCGTGAGGTCGCCAACGATCGATACGCCGGCAACGGCGAGACAAAATGGCAGCAGCACTGTCAGGTTGGTCTCAAACCAGAAGCTGCGCCCCACACACAGGACCACGACCAGCAGCAGCCCGCCAATGACGCCTTCCCAGGTTTTGCCCGGGCTGATCGCCGGGGCCAGCTTTACACGTCCGAATTGCTTGCCGGCAAAATAGGCACCGACGTCTGCCGCCCAGACGATGAGTAAGGCGAACAACAACAGCGATGGCGCTGCCTGATACAGCATCACGAGCGCGGCCCACAACGGCACAAGCACCAAAGCCCCGCAAATCCAGCGTGCCGCCGCGGGTATCCGCGTCGGAAAGAAAAACACCCACATCAGGGCTGCGATCCACCAGGCGAGCGAAATCTGCAACACGACATGAACGTTGTCCGGCCACGCCCTCGCGATCAACGCTATAAAGACAGCAATGAAAAGTACATAGGCAATGCGCCTGGGCGTCGACGCACCGCCGAGAAAGCCGGACCACTCCCAGGCACCGGCGAGTATTACCACTGCAATCGTGAGCTCAGCGACGATCGGCGGCGCCACAAACACCACGAGCGCGAAGATAAGCAGCGCAATAACGGCTGTGATCACCCGTTGCTTTAGCATTCAGCTACCTCTTGTTGATCGCCTGTTTGGCCGAATCGACGTTGTCGACGCGCGAAAAAGTCCAGCGCGCGATCGAACTCGGTCTCGTCAAAATCGGGCCACAACGTGTCGCAAAACCACAGCTCAGCGTAGGCAAGATTCCATAACAGGAAGTTGCTGATACGTTGCTCCCCACCCGTTCGAATTAACAGGTCAGGATCCGGTACGCCAGCGAATTGCATGTCTTTCCCTAACATCTGTTCGTCAATGTCGTCCACGTGAATATCACCATCAACGGCCCGTTTAGCCAACTTGCGCGCCGCCCCCGCAATATCCCATCGCCCGCCGTAGGCTATTGCGATAATCAGGTGCAGCCCGTCGTTATCGGCCGTCCGCGCTTCGGACGCCTCAATCTTGCGAATGAGCGCAGCGCCAAGACTGGCGCGGTTGCCTACGAATTCAAGCCGCACGTTATTGCGATGCAGCTCAGCAACTTCTCGTCGCAAAGCTTCCACAAATAATGCCATCAGAGCGCCTACCTCAGCGGCCGGCCGGCTCCAGTTTTCACTACTGAAGGCAAACAAAGTCAGGTGCTGAATCCCACGAAGTGCAGCGTGTTCAACCGTCGCGCGAACCGATTTTACGCCGGCCCGGTGTCCGCTGTGACGCGCCTTGCCGCGCTCGCGCGCCCAGCGTCCATTGCCATCCATGATGACGGCGACATGCTCCGGGACGATTGAGTCAGTGGGCAGCAAATCCGACACTCAGATCTCCAACAGCTCGCTTTCTTTCTCGGCCAGTACCTGGTCGATCTCCGCGACATACTTGTCGGTGATGCGCTGAATGTCGTCCTCGGCACGGTGTTCGTCATCCTCGCCGATCATTTTTTCCTTTAGCAGATCCTTGATGTCGTTGATTGCATCGCGTCGTACGCTCCGCACAGCGATGCGGCCGCCTTCTGCTTCATTTCGCACCACACGAATCATGTCCTTGCGGCGTTCTTCAGTAAGCGTTGGCAGCGGTACGCGAATTACGGTACCGGCCGATATGGGGTTGAGACCAAGATCAGAATTCATGATGGCTTTTTCGATGACTGCCACCATGTCCTTTTCCCACGGCGTAACGATCAGCGTTCGCGAATCCTCAACGCCTACATTGGACACCTGGCTTAACGGTGTCTGCGCACCATAGTAATCGACAGTGATGTGGTCGAGCAAGCTCGTGTGTGCACGACCCGTCCGGATCTTGGTCATTTCCGTTTTTAGCGCCGCAACACTTTTAGACATTCGGTCGCCAGCATCTTTCTTGATCTCGTCTAACACTTCAAATACCCCCGAGCTCTTTTAAGCGGTTACCAACGAGCCAATTTCCTCACCGGACATTGCCTGAATCAATGCGTTCGGCCGTGTAAGGTCAAAAATTCGTAGTGGCAGATTATTATCCCGGCACATTACGACCGCGGTCGCATCCATTACGGCAAGCTTGTCCGAAATGACCTGGTCATAAGTTACCGTATCGAATCGTACCGCATCCGGATTACCCACCGGATCGCAGTCATATACGCCGTCGACCTTGGTCGCCTTCAGTAATACATCGGCACCGATCTCGATGGCACGCAGGCTGGCTGCCGTATCGGTAGTAAAGAATGGATTGCCTGTTCCGGCTGCGAGAATCACGACACGACCTTTCTCGAGGTGCCGGACAGCGCGGCGGCGAATATAATCTTCGCACACATCATGAATCTGTATTGCCGACATCACACGAGCGAAGACATCCAGTGTTTCGAGCGCATCCTGAATTGCCAGCGCATTCATGACAGTCGCCAGCATTCCCATGTAGTCACCGGTAACGCGATCCATGCCGGTCCGGGCCAGACCCGCGCCGCGAAAAATGTTGCCGCCACCGATTACAATTGCAATCTCAACGCCGGTTTCCCTGGCGACTGCAATTTCCCTGGCGAGTCGCTGAATGACCTTCGGCTCGATGCCGTAGTCCAGATCACCCATTAGCGCTTCACCACTGAGTTTCAGCAGCACTCGACGGTAGGGGGCGGGCCTGTCACTCATACGCACTTACTCCGTAATTCTCGATTGCGGCCTGGCATGCCGGGCCGCAATCAATACTATCTTATTCAATCGGCGTCTTTCTTCTTTGCGTCGTCAATCTGCTGCATGACTTCGTCGGCAAAGTTCTCAACCTTCTTCTCGATACCCTCGCCCACTTCGAAGCGCGTGAACGACACGACTTTCGCGCCGGCCGTATCCAGAAGCTTGCCAACGGTAACATCCGGATCCTTGACGAAAGGCTGGCCCACCAAGGTGATTTCTTTGAGGAATTTAGCAACGCGCCCATTGACCATTTTTTCAACGATTTCCGGTGGCTTGCCCGACTCCTGCGCCTGCTCGGTCAGGATGCGACGCTCGTTTTCCAGTGTCTCGGCCGGAACACCCGTCTCGTCAATGCAATTCGGGTTTGTCGCAGCAATATGCATCGCTACATCGCGAGCGAGGTCTTCATCTCCACCCTCAAGCGCGACGACGGCCGCAATTTTGGCACCGTGAATGTAATGTGAAATCGGGCCTTCGTGACTAATCTGGGCAATTCGGCGTACCGAAATATTCTCGCCCACCTTGTTAACGAGTTCAGTTCGTGCGCCTTCGACCGTTTGTCCGTCCGCCAGCGAGTCGTCTGCGAGAGAAGCAACATCAACCTGACCGGACGCCAGTGCCGCATCCGCGACTGCGTTGACGAAAGTCAGGAAATTTTCATCCTTCGCAACGAAGTCTGTTTCGGAGTTCACTTCTATTACAACAGCTTTACTGCCATTCGACCTAACGACGACAACACCTTCAGCTGCGATACGACTGGACTTCTTGTCCGCCTTCGCCTTACCCGATTTGCGCAGGTACTCGATCGCAGCTTCGATATCACCATCGGTTTCGACGAGCGCTTTCTTACAATCCATCATGCCAGCGCCAGTGCGCTCGCGAAGCTCTTTCACCATGGATGCACTAATAGCCATCACTTGAATTCCTCTTTACTGCAGTTATTACTCGCTGACATCAGCCTTCTTGGCTGATGCTTTCCTGGCAACTTTCTTGCTGGCCTTTTTGGCGGTTTTCTTTGCAGCCGCTTTTTTCGCAGCCGGCTTGTCCGCCGTGTCGTCCTTCGCCTCAGCTTTCTCTTCGTCCTTCTCTTCGACCTTCGCTTCAACCTTCGCTTCGACCTTCTCTTCGACCTTCGCTTCGACCTTCGCTTCGACCTTCGCCTCGACCTTCGCTTCGACCTTCTCTGCGGCCTTCTCCTCGACCTTCTCCTCGACCTTCTCCTCGACCTTCTCCTCGACCTTCTCTGCGGTCTTCGCCTCGACTTTCACCTCAGCTTTCTCTGCGGTCTTCTCCTGGTCATCGGCAGGCTTCGTCGCAGCCTTGGTCCTTACAACAGGCTTTCTGGCTGGTTTCCTGGAGGCTTTCTTCTTGCGACCTGTGGCTTTCTTGACGTTGCCTTCTTCATCAAGCTCGACGAATTCGTCTTCGCCCAGCGACACTTCCGGCACTGAACTCTTGCCGTCGAGAACGGCATCTGCAATCAATGACGCATACAATTCGATGGCTTTCATCGCATCGTCGTTACCTGGGATTACATAGTCGACACCGTCCGGCGAGCAGTTCGTATCGATGACGGCAACAATCGGAATACCCAGCTTACGGGCCTCACGAATCGCGATGTCCTCGTGGCCAACGTCGACGACAAACATGACATCGGGCAGAGACTTCATGACCTTGATGCCGCCGAGGCTGCGCTCAAGCTTGTCGCGCTCACGCGTCAGGCCAAGAACTTCCTTTTTGGTCAGGCCGTCGAACTCGCCGTCTTGTGCCATCTGCTCAAGCGTTACAAGGCGCTTAACCGACTTACGAATCGTCTTGTAGTTTGTGAGCATGCCGCCCAGCCATCTGTGGCATACATAGGGCATATCGCTGCGAACTGCGTTATCACGCATCGCGTCGCGGGCTGCACGCTTGGTACCAACGAAAAGTATGGTGCCGCCATCGGCGACTGTCGCCTTAACGAACGCGCAGGCTTCGCGCGCCATCGGAAGGCTCTTCTCAAGGTTGATGATATGGATTTTGTTCCGTTCGCCGAAGATGTAGGGTGCCATCTTCGGGTTCCAGAATCGGGTCTGATGACCAAAATGCACGCCAGCCTCTAGCATCTGGCGCATGGTTACGTCTGCCATGTTATTTCTCCGGGTTATGCCTCCGCTTGCCCCATCTCGCAACCCCTTGTATTTACAGGGCACCCAGCGGGATGTGACGACAAGCGTGTGGATTAATTGCCTCTTGGGCGCGCGCTTTATACCATAGCCGGCCGCGGCCAACAACGCGTAGTTCAAGCCTTCTTAAAATGGGGTCGAACCGGGGTTTTCTCGAAAACCTCGGTTCGACTCAGGTTAAAACGATGACTGTGACCATAAAATCTGCGGATGAGCAGGAAAAAATGCGCATCGCCGGCCGCCTGGCCTCGGAAGTGCTCGATATGATCGGTGATTATGTCAAACCGGGCATCACCACCGGCGAACTTGACCGGATCTGCCATGACTTCATAACAAGTCAGCAGAATGCGATCCCAGCTCCGCTCAATTACAAGGGCTTCCCGAAATCAATCTGTACGTCGGTCAATCACGTTGTTTGCCACGGTATACCGGGCGACAAGATCCTCAAACAGGGCGATGCGGTCAACATCGACGTCACCGTCATCAAAGACGGCTTTCACGGTGACACCAGTCGCATGTATTTTGTGGGCAAGCCCAGGATAAAGGCAGACCGCCTGTCTCAAGTGGCTTTCGAAGGCATGTGGTTGGGTATCGAACAGCTTGCACCGGGCAAGCATCTCGGGGACGTGGGCGCGGCCATTCAGACGCACATCGAAAAAAACCGCTTTTCAGTGGTCCGCGAATACTGCGGGCATGGCATCGGCCTTGTCTTCCATGAAGACCCCCAGGTTCTGCACTATGGCCACGCAGGGGCCGGTATGGAACTGCGCGAAGGCATGACCCTGACGGTCGAACCCATGGTTAACGCCGGCAAGCGCGGGGTCAAACTCCTCAATGATGGTTGGACGGTTGTCACCAAAGATCACAGCCTGTCGGCTCAGTGGGAACACACGGTACTTGTTACCGACACCGGCTACGAGGTCCTGACGCTTGGAGCAGACGCCAGATAGCCTTGGCAGTCGGGCCAAGCTTGCAGCGCGCGGCGAGGACCTGAAGCGTCGATTCCTCGACGGCGAATCCGTCGCAGCGCTTGTCCGCGAGCGCGCCGACATTGTCGACGACGTCCTCAAGGGCCTGTGGAACCAGCATGCCGGTGAACTGGCCGATCATGTCGCGCTTGTCGCTGTCGGTGGCTACGGGCGCGCGGAGCTCCACCCCTACTCCGACGTCGATATCATGCTGTTGCTGCCGGGCCCTCCGGACGATGCCGGCAATGACTGCATTTCGGCGTTCGTCGTATCGCTGTGGGATGTCGGTCTTGAGATTGGCCACAGTGTCCGCACGGTTGCACAATGTCTGCAGGAATCGGAAGCCGACCTCACGGTCACAACGACGCTAATGGAGGCGCGCCTGATCAGCGGGCCGGAATCCTTGTTCCTCGACATGCAGCAAAGCGTCGGGCCGGACCGGATCTGGCCATCGAAGGTCTTCTTCGAGGAAAAACGCAAGGAACAAATCGCGCGCCATTTTCGTTATGACGATACGGCGTACAAGCTCTAACCAAACGTCAAATGCAGCCCCGGCGGCTTACGTGACATTCAGATGATTGGCTGGGTCGCCAAGCGACACTTTGGATGCAAAACGCTGGATGAACTCGTCGATCATGAATTCCTGACGCCCGGACAACTCACGCGCCTGCAAAACGGCCAGTCCTTTCTTTGGCGAGTTCGGTTCGCGTTGCACATCCTCACAGGCAGACGCGAGGACCGCATTCTTTTTGATCACCAGATCAATCTCGCCAACATGCTGGGCTACGAGGACGCAACTTACACGCTGGCCGTCGAACAACTGATGCAGCGCTACTACCGCACGGTCATGGATTTATCGCGCCTCAACGAAATGTTGCTGCAATCGTTTGAGGAAGCGATCCTCATGGACCCCGATGCGGAGCCGGAAACGCTTAACGAACGCTTCCAGATCAAGAATGGTTTCTTACAAACAAGCAGCGACGACGTATTTACGAACGATCCCTCCGCGCTGCTCGAATTATTCCTGATATTGCAACAAAACCCGGACACACGCGGCGTCAGCGCCTCGACGATAGGCCTGATCAAACGGAATCTGTATTTGATCGATGAAGAGTTTCGACAAAACCCGCGTAACCACAGATTGTTCTTGTCCATTCTGCGGGCACCAACGGGCGTTACACACGGCCTCCGTCGGATGAACGTTTACGGCGTACTCGGCCTCTACATACCCGCGTTCGGCCGCATCGTCGGACGCATGCAATACGACCTGTTCCACGCCTACACCGTGGATGAACACACTTTGTTTGTGGTGAGTAATCTGCGGCGCTTTGCGCTGAGCCGTTTCGACCACGAATACCCCTACTGCAGCCACATCATGCAGCAACTGGAAAAACCCGAAATTGTGTACTTGTCTGGCCTCTTTCACGACATCGCAAAAGGCCGCGGCGGTGATCACTCGGAACTCGGCGCCGTCGATGCCGAGTCCTTCTGCCTTGAACATGGCATGGGCCAGTACGATGCGCGCAAGGTTGCGTGGCTCGTGAAAAACCACCTGATACTGTCAACCACGGCACAAAAGAAAGATATCGGCGATCCGAATGTGATTAACGAATTCGCCGCGCTGGTGGGTGACCAGTCGCATCTGGATCATCTGTACGTCCTGACCGTTGCCGACGTACGCGGCACCAACCCGAAACTCTGGAACTCATGGAAGGCGACGCTGTTTCGCGATCTGTACGACCTGACGTCCCGAGCCCTGCGCCGCGGTCTCGAGAACCCGATCGATCGGGAGCAGCTCATTCTTGAAAAACGCGCGCAGGCGCGTTCCTCATTGAACGAAACCGGCATTGACGATGACATGATCGATGCCGTATGGGCGATGCTCGATGAGGATTACTTCATACGTCACAAAAGCAATGAGATTGTCTGGCATACGAAATGGCTGGCAACCTCGGATACTGAATCCGCAACAGGTCTTGTCGACGTGCGACGTCAATCCGGGGGCGACGGCGTGGAAGCCGTGCTGTACACACCGCGCACGCACCGAACCTTCGCCCATGCCACGGCTGTCGTGGACGAGCTCGGGATGACGATCCTGGACGCCCGAATCGTCGCGCTGAAGAACGAGTACAGCCTCGATACCTTCATATTCATTGAATTGGACAAACGCACCGACATTGACGAATCACGCCTCAGTGAGATTCGACGATCGTTGACAAAGGTACTCACGGCCGGTGGCGGCGACGTAGCCGCAGTCACGCGCGCGCTCCCGCGACGCGCACGAATGTTCAAGACACGCACCGTGGTCGAATTCGTCAAGTCACCCGAACCGGGCCGTACAGTCATGGAACTCGTTGCCGCCGACCGTCCGGGTTTGTTGAGCAAGGTCGGACAAACCTTTATAAAGCAAGGCATCGACATACAAACAGCAAAGATCATGACGATCGGTGAACGCGCCGAAGATGTTTTTTACATTACCGGCGAATCCGGTTCGCCGTTGGACGACGACGCACAAGAGCGTCTTCGAGAGGCGCTCATTTGCGAACTCGATGAGCATTTGGCCAAATAAAACAGAGCAGGAATATAATGCAGGAATTAATTGAGAAAGCGTTCGACGACGGCATTGATGCTGTCGACGCTGCGGAGCTGAAGCAAGCCGTAGCCGAGGCAATTGACTTACTGGACTCCGGCAAGGCGCGCGTTGCGGAACCCTGCGGCGACAGCTGGCAAGTCAATCAATGGCTGAAGAAAGCCGTGCTGATTAGTTTTCGCATGCGCGACAACGAAGTAATCGATGCCGGTTACACGCGCTTCTACGACAAGGTTGCGATGAAATACGCGGACTACACGGCCGAGCGTTTTGCAGACGATCGGGTGCGCGTGGTGCCCGACGCGATCGTACGCAAAGGAGCCTACGTAGCCAGCAACGTAGTACTGATGCCGAGCTTTGTGAACATCGGTGCCTACGTCGATAGCGGCACGATGGTAGACACCTGGACGACGGTCGGTAGCTGCGCCCAGATAGGCAAAAACGTGCACCTGTCGGGCGGCGTTGGCATTGGCGGAGTACTGGAGCCCGTACAGGCCGGGCCGACGATCATCGAAGACGATTGCTTCATCGGTGCACGCTCGGAAATTGTTGAGGGTGTGGTCGTCGGCAAGGGATCTGTCATTTCAATGGGTGTCTACATCGGCCAGAGTACGAAGATTTATGACCGGGCAAGCGGCGAAACAAGTTATGGTTACGTGCCACCCGGATCGGTGGTCG
>JADFLJ010000010.1 GCA_022564475.1 Pseudomonadota bacterium | reverse complement strand
CCATTGCAACCAGCCGGCACGTTCGTCGAATTGCCGAACCAGCACGACCAGTTCATAGGTAGCAGCATTGATTCGGGAAGAAAGATTGACGATATCTCGATCGAGTTCGTCGATGGAAAGCAAACGGCCTTTTCGTGAAATTACAGGCTGCATGACCCATCCTTGTGGTCGGACAGAGAACCTGTAATTATATACAGTAGTGCAGGTAAAGTCAATTAAAACAACTAGTTAGACTTTATTTACACGCAAGCTTGTCGAGGCTGTAGTCATTGATAAGAGGGGAGCGCGTATAAGCGGCTCGCTCCAATGCAAGTTTCCAATGCAACCAAGGCGAGCAACCAATGCAAGCAAAAAAAAGCGGTGACCAGGGGCCACCGCCAATCTGTACGAAACAAACAGCATAAGGGATTCTCAGTTTGTTACGTCAACGCTTAAATTCTGTCTTGCCGTTGTTACACTATCTTTGATGTTTCAAAGCCCTGTTTGGTTGCGATAAACATGGAATAAGACAGGGTGTTATGCAGAAAACTGAGTTTCATGTGTAACCGTGTTTTAGGAGATTACGATGTCGACAGGCGTGCGGGACCAGGTAAGCGACGAAGAGTGGGAATTACGCGTTAATCTGGCGGCGTGTTATCGAATCGTCGCGATGTACGGCTGGGACGATCTGGTCTTCACGCACATATCGGCCCGGGTGCCGGGCTCGGAAGATCATTTTCTCTTGAATGCCTACGGCCACCTGTTCGAAGAGATGACGGCCAGCAGCCTCGTTAAGGTAGATCTGAACGGCGAGAAAGTTCTCGATTCACCCAATGCCGTTAACCCGGCCGGCTTTGTCATTCACAGCGCCGTTCATGAGGCGCGCGCGGATGTCGGTTGCGTATTGCACACGCACACGCGATCCGGTATCGCCGTGTCGGCCCAGAAGAGTGGCTTGTTGCCGCTCTCACAAATTTCCTTGCTGCCTTACGCGACACTTGCGTATCACGACTACGAAGGCATCGCGCTGAACGAGGCAGAGAAGCCGCGTCTTGTGGCGGATCTCGGTAACAAGAATGCGCTGATCCTGCGCAACCATGGCTTGCTGACCGTGGGCCCGACAATCGCCGATGCATTCCTGATCATGTATGCGCTGGAGACGGCCTGTCAGATTCAAATCCTCGCGCAATCGACCGCGAGCGAACTCATTCAGGTTGCAAAGCCGATAGTTGATGGGATACAGGCACAGGTAGAACAAGCAACAGTCGGTCTCGGTGGACAACTCGTGTGGCCGGGATTGTTACGAAAACTGGACCGCCGCGATTCGTCTTTTCGCGACTGACGCTCAGGTGGGGCGTTATCGCATACCCTGCACCCGCCCGCATAATCTTTCATACTGTGGCCATCGTGACTGACAAAAACAAATTGCTGATCGTTAACGCCCGGCTGATCAACGAGGGTGAGATCGTCGACGCCGATGTCCTCATCCGCGGTGATCGAATCGAGAAAATAGCTGCGGGAATCAGGGCTGAAAACGGCGTGAACGTCATCGATGCCGCCGGTAAATACCTGATGCCGGGCATGGTCGATGACCAGGTGCATTTTCGCGAACCCGGTTTGACGCACAAAGGGGATCTCGCGACAGAGTCCGCTGCAGCCGCAGCAGGCGGTATTACGAGCTTCATGGATATGCCAAACGTAAACCCCCTGACAACGACAGGGGATGCTTTACGCGACAAGTACCAGGTGGCTGCGGGGCGTTGTAGATCAAATTACGGCTTCTATATGGGCGCAACCAACAGCAACGTGGACCAGATCAAGGCAATGCAGATCGGTGACGCCTGTGGCATCAAGGTGTTCATGGGGGCGTCCACGGGCGACATGCTGGTTGACGACCCGGATACGCTGGAGAAGATCTTCGAGCATGCGCCAGTGATGGTTGTAACGCATTGCGAAGATTCGCCGATGATCTGGGCGAACGAAGCGAAGGCGCGGGATCAATACGGCGAAGACGTGCCGTTCTCGGAGCATCCCAATATTCGCTCCGCCGAAGCCTGTATCGCATCCTCGCGAATGGCTAAAGACCTGGCGACACGCCACGACGCGCTGTTGCATATCCTGCACCTGACAACGGCAATCGAGATGGATTTGTTCTCGGCCGCACATCGGTCGCAAAAAAGAATTACGGCCGAGGTGTGTGTGCATCACCTTTGGTTCGATGAATCGAGTTACGCCGACAAGGGGGCGCTGATAAAGTGCAACCCGGCGATCAAAAAGGCGACAGATCGCGAAGCATTGATCGCTGCGCTCAACGAGGGCCGTATCGATATTATCGCGACGGATCACGCGCCGCATACGGCTGCAGAGAAAAATCGCAGTTATTTCGGCGCGCCGGCCGGCTTGCCACTCGTACAGCACGCTGTGTTGACGTTGTTCGACCTGGCCGCGGCGGGCGAGATCAGTCCCGAATTGATCGTTGAGCGTGCGTGTCATGCGTCCGCGGATATCTTCGGTGTGGTCGATCGCGGCTACGTTCGTGAGGACTATTTTGCAGACCTGGTAATTGTCGATCCGGAGCGGCCATATGCGGTAACGGCCGACAATCTCCTGAGCAAGTGTCAATGGTCGCCGTTTGAGCAGCATACGTTCAGCTCGACGATCGATACGACCATCATCAATGGCCAGATCGCATACTCGGATGGTGCCCTGACGGGCATAATTGCCGGACGAAGGCTCGAATTTACGCGGGCACGCTAATTGTTTACTTTCCGGCTGATCTCGCTATGCTAGCGATCGAATGAAACCGACAGATACTTCCAAAGCAGACTACTTTCACAAGGTAGTCGACTGTCAGTGGGCCTGCCCGGCCCACACGGACGTACCCGAATACATTCGCCTTATTGCTCAGGGTCGCTACAGCGATGCCTACATGGAAAACAGGCGTTCCAACGTCTTTCCCGGAATTCTGGGTCGCGTATGCGATCGTCCCTGCGAGCCGGCGTGTCGCAGAGGCCGGGTAGAGGAAAAGCCCGTCGCGATCTGTCGTCTCAAGCGCGTCGCGGCAGATCATCGTGGCGATATCAGCGATCGCCTGCCGACGGCGCCAAAGATCAAAAATGGCAAAAAGGTCGCGTTGATCGGTGCAGGATGTGCGTCGCTGGCAGTCGCAAACGATCTTGCGCCGCTGGGTTATGAGATCACTATTTTCGAGGCATTGAACGCAACCGGCGGTCTGATGCGTACCAATATTCCGCGTTTCCGTTTGCCGCCGAAAGTGCTGGATGAGGAAATCGGCTACATCCTCGACATGGATGTGGACTTGAAATTCAATCATCGCATCGACAGCCTGAAAGACATGCTGGACGGTGGTGAATTCGACGCGGTGTTCGTTGGCTCCGGCGCGCCGCGCGGCAAGAATCTGGTGATTCCGGGTCGTTACGACTCCGATAATATTCACATTGGCATTGACTGGCTGGAGTCGGTCGCGTTTGAGCACATCAAGAAGATCGGCGAAAAGGTCCTGATCATTGGTGTCGGCAATACGGCAATGGATTGCTGCAGGACCTCGCTCAGGCTGGGTTCGAATGACGTCAAAGTCATGGCGCGCAAGCCACGCGAGTTCTTTAAAGCGTCCGCCTGGGAACTCGAAGACGCCGAAGAGGAAGAGATCGAAATCGTTGTGAATCATTCACCGCGGGAGTTCGTGCTCGAAAAAGGCAAGCTTGTCGGCATGAAGTTCGACGTCATGGAATACAACATCGATGAGAAGGGCCGCATCGATCGCGGCAAGATTGTCGAAGAGGTGATCATTCCCTGCGACGACGTAATCCTCGCGATCGGTCAGGAAAACGCGTTCCCCTGGATAGAGCACGACATCGGCATCGAGTTCAATGAATGGGATTGCCCCATCGTCGACACGATAACAATGATGTGCTCGCGAGAGGGCGTGTTTTTCGGCGGCGACTCGGCGTTCGGCCCCCTGAATATTATCTGGGCTGTCGCGCACGGTCGCGAAGCGGCCATTTCGATACACAAGTATTGCCAGGGCGAATCGATTACCGATCGCGTTCCCATCGGCGTGAAACTCGCCAGCCAGAAAATGGGCATGCACGAGTGGAGTTTCTCGAACAGCTACGACACGTCCGAGCGTCGACTAATGCCGCACATGGATTTGAAAGAACGCTTTAAAAAACTCGACATCGAAGTCGAGCTTGGATTTACCGTTGATCAGATGGTTAAGGAAGTTGAGCGCTGCCTCAACTGTGACATTCAAACGGTCTTTACCGCGGATCTGTGCATCGAATGCGATGCCTGTCTCGATATTTGCCCGGTCAATTGTCTGACGATCACGGCGAACGGCGACGAGGCCGACTTGCGTACGCGCCTGGCCGCGCCTGCAGAAAATCATGAGCAAGCGCTCTATGTTTCGGCCGATCTGCCACAAACCGGCCGCGTCATGGTCAAAGACGAAGATCTGTGCGTACATTGCAGTCTTTGTGCCGAACGATGCCCGACGGGCGCCTGGGACATGCAGAAATCGGAGGTGCTGCTGCCTTACGCGACCGACGCACTCAACGTAAAGCCGGCCGAGTCTGATGCGGCCTAGGCCAGGGAATTCACGTGGCAAGCATTAACGACGTCGTCATTAAAATCGCTACGGTTAATGGCACCGGGTCCGCGAGTGCCAACGGTTTACTGCGCAAGGCGATCTTTCGCATGGGTATTCCGGTGGTGGGCAAGAACTACTTCCCGTCGAACATCCAGGGGCTGCCGACCTGGTACGAGATTCGCGTCACTGGCGCGGGTTACCAGTCTCGAGCCAACCGACTGGACGTCATGGTGGCCATGAATGCCCAGACCTACACGCGCGACCTGGCCGATGTATCTCCCGGCGGTTGGCTGATTTACGATTCGACATGGCCGCGAAGCAAGTTGCTGGATCGAGAAGACATCACGGTACTGGGCATTCCTCTATCGAGGATGTGCAACGAAACATTCGATGGCGCGCGTGCACGCATCCTGATGAAGAATATTTCCTATGTCGGAGTGATAGCGGCATTGATCGATATAGACCTGGACATCGTCACGCAATTAATCGAAGAAACGTTCGCAGACAAGTCACACCTCATTGATTCGAATATGCAGGCGATTCGCCTCGGTTTCGACTACGCCATGGAAAACTTCGTTTGTCCGTTGCCTAAAAAAGTTGAGGCGCTGGACAAAACCAAAGGTCATATCGTTATCGATGGCAACACTGCGGCCGGACTTGGTTGCATGTATGCCGGTGCAACAGTCGGCGCCTGGTATCCGATTACGCCTTCGACGTCACTAATGGATGCGTTCCAGGCTTTCTGCTCGGAGTATCGAATTGATGCCGAAACGGGCAAGCACACATACTGCATAATTCAGGCCGAAGATGAGCTGGCAGCGATTGGCATGGTGCTGGGAGCGAACTGGAACGGCGCTCGCGCGTTCACATCAACGAGTGGACCGGGAATTTCGCTCATGAGTGAGTTCATCGGATTTGCCTACTACGCAGAAATTCCGGCTGTCATCTTCAACGTGCAACGCACAGGCCCGTCGACCGGAATGCCGACGCGGACGCAGCAGGCAGACATACTGTCCTGCGCTTACGCATCGCACGGCGATACAAAACATGTGTTGTTGTTTCCGGCCGATCCCTATGAATGTTTCGGCACGGCTGTCGCCGCGTTCGATCTCGCCGAACGTCTGCAGACGCCGATTATGGTGCTGTCGGATCTCGACATTGGCATGAACGACTGGATGGTTCCCGAGTTCGCGTGGGATGAAAACTATGTGCCGGATCGCGGCAAGGTCCTGTCGGCCCAAGACCTGGAGGAGGCTGAGTCCTTCTATCGCTACCTCGATGTGGACGGAGACGGCATTCCCTATCGCTCGCTGCCAGGCACGCATCCGAAGGGCTCTTATTTCACGCGCGGCTCGGGCCATACGAAGCTCGGCGCCTACACCGAGGATGCCGACGAGTATCAGGAGGTCGTCGATCGTTTGCTGGTCAAGTGGGAAACAGCGCGAGACATTCTTCCTGAACCCGACATCGAATACTCAAAGAGCAACAAGGCCGCCATTCTGACAATCGGCAGCGGCCATGCGGCATGTCGTGAGGCGCTCGATCGTCTCAAAGAGCAAGATGTCAATTTGAATTATTGCCGAATTAAAGCCTTCCCGATCCACAAGTCGGCGCGGGAGTTCATGGAGAAGCACGACGTCGTTTACGTTGTAGAGCAAAATCGCGATGCACAACTGCGCGCCTTGTTGATACTCGACGCGGAGGCGGATCCGAAGAAGCTGGTGCCTGTGTTGCATTACAACGGCAATCCGATCTATTCGGACTTTATTGTTGAGAAAGCCCTTGAGGAGATCTCAAAGGGACAGGCGGCCTGATGACCTATATTCAGAAACCCAGCATCACTCACCCCGGGCTACCGAAAAACACGCTCGGACTGACAGCGCGGGACTATGAAGGCACGGTTTCGACGCTATGCGCCGGCTGCGGGCACGACTCCGTCACTGCAGCAATAATTCAGGCTGTATTCGAATTGAACATTGAGCCGCACATGCTCGCAAAAATGAGCGGCATCGGGTGTTCGTCAAAAACACCCGCGTATTTCGTCAGCGAAGCGCATGGTTTTAACTCGGTGCACGGCCGCATGCCGTCGGTGACGACAGGTGCGAACGCGGCGAATCGCGCATTGACCTATATCGGCGTGTCCGGTGATGGCGATTCCCTGTCGATTGGCGTCGGCCAGTTCGTGCATGCGATCCGGCGCAATCTGAACATGTGTTATGTGCTTGAGAACAACGGTGTTTATGGCCTGACGAAGGGACAGTTTTCGGCCTCTGCGGACATCGGCAGCAAGCCGAAAAAAGGTGAAGCAAACCAGCAAGAGCCCATCGACCCGGTTAGTACGGCATTAAGCCTGGGCGCGACCTTTATCGCGCGAAGTTTCTCAGGTGACAAGGAACAACTCGTGCCGTTGATTAAAGGCGCACTGATGCACAATGGCTTTGCGCTGGTTGATGTCATCAGCCCGTGTGTGACTTTTAACGACCATGTGGGTTCGACAAAAAGCTACGCGCACACGCGGGAGTTCTATCATCATGTTGTGGATATAGATTTTGTTCCGCCAGCCGAAGAAATCAAGGCGGCGTATGAAGACGGCGAAGCTATGACGATTGAACTGCATGGCGGCAGCAAGATCGTTCTGCGAAAGGTGGATAAATCATACGACCCAACAAGCCGCGCCTCGGCATTCAAATATCTTCGAGAGCATTTCAATGCAGGCGAGATCATTACGGGGCTTCTCTATATCGACGAGTCACGAAAAGAGATGCATGACCTGATGGGTAACATCGACACACCGTTGTCGCAATTGCCACTCGACACGTTGCATCCCGGTGCCGACGAGCTGAAAAACATACTCAAGCGATATACCTAGCGAGCCGGCCCCTGAAAAGACTGGTCGTACATCCCTACAAACAATTCTTTGTCGAATGGAGCTGCAGGGGCAGCGCTTTTTTGTTGGTCTTCTATTGCCGTGTGGTAACCATAATGAGTCGCGTCCTTGCCCCATGCTTACCTTGGCTTGCATAGATGCGTTACTGGTCAACGAAGAACTGATAGATCTTGTTGGTGAGGCCCTGGATTCAGGCGAGATCGATTCACAACGAGCACATACTGCCTGGTTACTAATAGCACTCGGTCAAGAGGACTTTTGAGCTTAAGTTTACCGACTGGTTCGCGCAGTTCTGCGCACACTCAAATTCTTTCAAAGTGCCACATGGGTGAAATTGCACTCATATTTGGAATTTGTTGATGATTATTGCGTCGATTGAACCAGATAATTTCGACACAATATTTCTGTAGGCAAGCCGCTAACCTTACACCCGCCAACAGTCAATCCCAAGCTGGACTGATTCCAATGTCCAGCCCAAACCGACGATCAATAACTTACTGAATAGTGATGCAGTGGATTCTCACCACTCATAGTAAATCACGCGCAAAAGCAGACCAAAATTGCTGGGAATGCGGTAGTTGTTATTTTCTAACCATATTTGACACATTCGCTGGCACCTGACAGGTTTCGGAGACAACTAGAACGAGCGAATGTCAGGGGAATCAGAAATGGTCAACTCAATTATCGGCTTGCGAACTCGTGCCGTTACGGCGGTATTTCTTTTATGTTCGAGCACGTCGGCCCTTGCGGGGTTGACCGGATCGCCAAATCCGAATACCGGCGATTACACAATATCCTGGAGCGCGATCTCCATCACACAGGGCATAGACGATGGATACCGCCTGCTGGAAAGCACAAATGGTGGGGCAAGTTGGTCTTCTACTTACTATGCCTACGGATTGTCCAAGTCGTTCGCAAATAAGGCGGCGGGCACCTATACCTACAAGCTAAAAAGGTGCGCCCTTGTTACTCAATGGGGTGAGCCCATGCCCCAATGCAACGACAGTGGCTTTGGCAACATTTCGGTCTCGGTCACTGATCCATCACTACCCGTCGCAGCCCCCTATCATGAGCAATTGCAATATGAGTATGAGGTTAGATCAGGGGATTTTGACTTCGACGGCTTCGCGGACATCTTGGTTGACAGGCTGACACCCGGCCTCATAGACGGCTCGATGCAAACGGTGATCATCGAAGGCGGAGTAGGCGGGCAAACAGTGGTCATCCCGACATCCTCCGAACTCGCCAACGCCAGAACATTCCCACTCAACTCCGATATCAAGCTAGGCGGCTCAGACCAAAACTTTGACGGCTACGTGGACATCCTCCTAATGGGTTTGGACGCGTTGAACAGCCCGGCATTTCCGTACGATTGTCTGATCTTATTCGCATCTGGAAAAAGTGGTGTCGCACAACCTCTGGGACATCAATTCATGGACGAGGATTACATGGAGTTTTTCAGCAACACTGCCGAGGCCGCCGTTAATCCGTCGTTCTACCTAAACAACATTCAGGTGACCTATCGGCCAGAATATGACATGCGATGGGATTGTGAATGGCGATTCATCGGGCATGACTTCTCTCTGTACGACTGCAGATGGCGAATCGGCATCGTTGCATACACGCCGCAGGTGTCGGGGTACGGATATCACCTTGACGCGCCCGCAGCTACAGATGCCTTAAACGCCATTGACTCCGTTGATTTTTCGCAGGGCAATCCCTGGCTCCAACTGTCTAATGCGATGAAAAACGTCTTGGGCGTAAATTCGTTTGGATATCAGGACGACGGATCGAGAAATCCAACAAACTACAAGCGTAATGGAGATACCGAGGAAGATGAATACGGTTCTCTGAGATCCAGATTATGGTTTAACATGTGGAGGGCGTATTTTGAGGCGAACGCCGAGAGCGTAGACCCGCAGGATTACGACAGACATGTCTACGACGTAAATTCAGCGATATGTAGCACTCTTGTCGATACAACTGTAGCCATGAGGGCCATCACAGGCGTTCTTGGTACCACAGGTACCGAAACCATTCCGAAAGAAATCTGTACCGTTGAGAACGTTTTCTGCTGGGCGAAGCGAAATCCTGCACCACGCGAAAATGACAGCGAGGCTACGATAATGAACGGTGATGACAGCGTTCTTAAGGGGGGCAACCCAATCCGGACTCACGTTTTTGATCCCGTTTTCGCAGTAGTCAATGAGACGCTTCCCGCGGGAGTAATTCCGGGTGTGCAAGCACACATGTTGCACGACCCGCTGCAGATCGAAAACTGCGGAAATCATCCGACTTCGGGGGAGATAAATCAAAACTCACCACGTTGCGCATATGTGCATCGCCAAGTTGAACTCTCAGCCTCAGGGTCGCAGGTCTTGATCAGTACCCACGGCGAGGGCCACAATGCACCCTTGAATCGTGCACTCAACGAATTCGGTGGCAAACAGATTTTTAACGACGTCGATATATGGGTTCGCCAAAAAATGGCGACGGATGGCGCTTGCACCGATGACTAACTTATTCTCGAAAATATTTCTTTCCTTGGCACTCATTGCCACGGTGAGCCTTACGTCGGGCTGCGATCCTGAATGGGCAAAAAGATTGGATACCGGGCGTGTGGTGCCCAACTTCCGATTTCGGGTTGTGCTTTCAGCGCCTAGTGAAAAGCTGATCTTGTACGAGAGAATGAAGTCAGCAGCGCATGCGGACGGAATGACTGGATATCGCGGTGCTGAGATCACTAACGCCTCTTTCTCAAATAGTGTGGAAAATGAACGTTTTGATTGGCATCCAGGCCCGACTAGCCGGTCCAGACACCGGGTCGGATTCATGTGGAAAGCTCAGGCTGGGGAGCTTCCGTCAGAGATTCTGGTGATTGTCTATAACGACGGTATGGACGATTTCGATGCGGCTGATTGGATTAAGTTTCGCGATTGGCGCGAAGTTGTTCTTCCGGTCGCGTTTCCAGGCGCTGAAATTGAAGTGCTTAGCCATCCCGCGAAGTACACAAATAAAGAGCAACTATCCGACATTTCGTCTAAGACTGGCATCTCCATTCCGGAAAAATACCTTGCGCTGAAGAATCCAGAGGATTGAATGAGCTCACAATAATCGTCGGCATTGAGCTTAGGTGTTCTCGGCTCATGCTCCTTCGAGCTTGTGTGGACGTTTCGGTAAATTTTCGACGAAGTCGATCAATGGGTTCGCCAAAAAATGGCGACGGTTGGTGCATGCACGGATGACTAACTTATTCTCGAAAACATTCCTTGCCCTGGCACTTATTGCCATAGTGAGCCTTACGTCGGGCTGCGATCCTGAATGGGCAAAAACAATGGATACCGGGCGGGTGCAACCCGACTTCCGATTTCGGGTTGTGCTTTCAGCGCCTAGTGAAAAGCGCGCCCTCTACGAGAGAATGAAGTCCGCAGCCCATTCGGACGGGATGACCGAATATCGCGGTAAAGAGATCACAGACGCCTCCTTCTCAAATCGTGCAGAGAGTAAAGGCTTTGACTGGTTCCCTGGACCGACAAGTCGGTCCAGACATCGAGTCGCACTCATGTGGAGGGTTGAGGCTGGAGAACTACCGTCAGAAATTCTGGTGATTGTCTATAACGACGGTATGGACGACTTCGATGCGGCTGATTGGATAAAGTTTCGCGAGTGGCGCGAAGTTGTTCTCCCGACGGCATTTCCAGGCGCTGCAATTGAAGTGCTGAGCCATCCCGCGAAGTACACAAATAAAGAGCAACTATCCGACATTTCGTCTAAGACTGGCATCTCCATTCCTGAAAAATACCTCACACCGAAGGATCCAGTCGGTTGAGGTAGCTTACAATTGTTGTCGGCTCTGACGTAATGGTTTTCGGAAAATGTTTTTCCCGCTGACCTTCTCCACGTTGGCTAAGCATTCTTGACTAAAGAAATCATCGCGCCGTGGAAAGCCGCGAACACTTAATTCCAGAGGCTCGACCACCAGGGGCTCTTTTGCTCGGGCTTCGTGTATGCGATAAGCGAGATCTTGCGGCGTATGTCGTCGATGTCCCATCCCGTCAGATTCGCGAGTTGCTGCGCTTCACGTTCCTGGCGCTCGAGAAGCTGCGCCTGATAGGTCGACATATCGCAAGTCGATTCACCTTCGAATGCATGTCGCACAACGTAGCGACCCTGGAAATTCTGACGATCGCCTGTTTTGTGCCTGTACCAAAAAACGAACTGAATTACATAGGCGACGCTGGCGACGAGCGAACTCAGAACCGCGATCTGATAATAGCGCGGGTCTTTGAACATCGAGGCGAGGTTCGGAATTGCATCCATGCCCGATACAAACGCGACGCCAATCCAAAAAGGCTTATTCCATGTAATCCGTGCCGGCAGATATATAATCTGCAATAAGTCATCACGCAGGGCGATCGAGTAACACGTAAAAAAATAATAAAAACAACAGCTTATATTCTTGCATCCAAAGCCTGTCCGGGGAGCATCTACTGGGTGAAAGCTGCAAAACAGCTACATTATATTTTTGGGAGAAGGAATCGTGGAAGAAGCGTGGATTGGTATGGCGGCAGTGGTCGGGCCGATAATTTTGATTGGGCTGTTTTTCTGGTTTCGTTACAAGAGCAGGAGCGACCTGCAGCAAACGATCCGGCTGGCACTGGACAAGGGAAACGAACTCAGTCCTGAGCTGATCGATCGGCTCGGTCATCCGGCACCGGCGAAGAACAAGGACTTGCGCCTTGGAATCATGTGGCTGGCAGTAGCCCTCGCATTTGCAATCTTCGGCCAGGGCATACCGGATGAGGAAGCCAATGCAATATTGCTGGGCATTGCAGCATTTCCGCTGTTTATTGGGCTGGCATACCTGCTGATCGCGCGCTTCGCGAGCAGTGACTAATTAGCCAGGCTGCGCACAGTTTCGACGTGGAGGATCACCAGCTCGTCGCGCGGGTTGTGTCATCACAGGACACAGCCGCATTCGGCGAGCTGATTCGCCGCCATCAGTCTCAGGTCAGAAATTTCCTGCGGAAGTTGACGGCGAATCACGTAGAGGCGGACGACCTGGCGCAGGATTGTTTTTTGCACGCATGGAACAAGCTGACGACGTACTCTGGTCGAGGTTCCTTTATCGGCTGGTTGCTGAAGGTCGCATACACGACTTTTCTGCAATCGAAACGCAAGTCCAAGCGCTATGCAGAGATTCTCGAACAGGCAGGCCAGGTCGCGGATATTGAATCGCGGGGCTATACTGCTCCAACGGACGAGGTCTCTGATCTGGACAAGTTACTCGCCGTATTGACCGAGGAAGAACGCGTGATCATGGTGATGTCATATGCATGTGGTTTGTCGCACCGTGAAATCAGCGAAGCGACTGATCACCCGGTTGGTACGGTCAAATCGATAATTTTTCGTGGTAAGGAAAAGATCAGGACACGTTTTGAAATCAAAGATCATAATCATGGCTGACAAGATCAAAGATGCAGAGGACGTATTTCTCGAGTCGCTGTTAAGCGCAGAGGCAATAGCGGACGATGGTTTCAGTGACAGAATTGTTGTCAAAATCCGGCGCCGACAGTGGCTGCGGAATTTAATGTTGCCGGCCGCGGCGGCTATCGGTGCTGCGATCGCGTTTAAACCGGCAATGGCGCTTGTTTCCATTGCGGCGAAGTTCGTTGCGGTCATACCCGGCGAGTTGATGGCGTCGGCGACGGACTGGATTCCGTCTTTGCAACTTGTCGTTACGGGCGGATTACTGCTTGCAGTCACCCTGTTCGGCCTGCGATTACTCGAAGAGTAACAAGGTCTGAAGCTCAGCGAGCGATGCGTACCCGGCATATGTCGATCGCGTCATTGTCACCGGCGCAATGCTCGGTTACATTGTGACTATGAGTCTTCTTCGCGACAAGGTTGATGCATTGCTGCCGAACTGGGAGCGCTGGTATCCCAGTTTGTTCGACGCAGCTTACGACCTCGGCATCATCAGAGCCGAAGTCTGTGACCCGAACTCGCTTTTATTGACACACCGCCATCACAAAGTGCGGCAGCGCGCAGAAGAGGCGCACCGAGAAAAATGGGGCGGCAGCGCCCAGGATTAACAACCAACAAAGCCCAGACTATGTCATTCAAGCTTGAGACGATTCGTTCTCAGTTTCCGGCGTTGGCCGAGACTGATGACGGAATACGACGCATTTATCTCGATAACCCGGCCGGTACCCAGGTGCCGCAGTCTGTCGCGGAGCGCATGCTTGACTGCCTGTTAAAGAGTAATGCCAACCTTGGCGGTTTCTTCCGTACAGCGTTGCTGGCCGATGAGGTTGTCGATGGCGCCCATGCAGCGATGGCCGATTTGCTGAACGCTGGGTCGCCCGACGAAATTGTCTTTGGTCAGAACATGACCACAATAACGCTCCACATGTCGCGTTCGATCGGACTCACGATGTCGCCAGGCGACGAAATAATCCTGTCGCAAATGGATCACGATGCGAACGTCTATCCCTGGGTTCTGTTGGCTCGCGATCTCGATCTCAAGATCCGCTGGTTGCCATTCGATACAGAAAGTTTCGAGTTCGATCTGACGAAGCTGGACGAGTTGCTAAGCGATCGCACCAAACTCGTCTGCGTTGGTGCAGCGAGCAATCTGACGGGCACTATCAATGATGTGGAGACGATTTGCCGCAAGGCGCGCGAGGCCGGTTCCTGGGCGTACATTGATGCGGTGCAAGCTGTGCCACATATCCAGACCGACGTGCAGAAAATTGGCTGCGATTTTCTGCTGTGCTCGGCGTACAAGTTTTTCGGGCCGCACCAGGGAATTCTCTGGGGTCGAAGTGAACTTCTGCAACAACTCGATCCGTATAAAGTGCGGCCGGCGCCAGACTCAGCACCAGGGTGCTTCGAGACGGGCACGCAGAGCCACGAAGGCATGGCCGGCACAACGGCGGCAGTCGACTACTTCGCCTGGATTGGCGAGACCATGGGGTCTGCTTATTACTCGAAATACGCAGATTTTTCGCAGCGAAGGAAGCACGTACACGCGGCAATGGATTGTTTGTTCGAATACGAGCGCGGCCTGGCGCAGCAGCTTATCGACGGACTGCAGTCGATTCGTGGCGTGACCGTGCAGGGTATTTCGTCAGCCGATGCACAAATGCGTCGCGTGCCGACGGTATCCTTCACGCATGACATTGTTGCACCGGCCGTGATCGCCGAGGCACTGGCGCAGCGCAATATTTTTGTCTGGAATGGGCATAATTATGCCGTTGAGGCTGCGAAGCTGCTCGGCATCTATGACAGCGGTGGCGCTGTTCGGGTGGGGCCAGTGCATTACAACAGCGAGGGCGAAATCAGCGAGCTGTTGAATGCCGTGAACGATATTCTGTCTTAACTGGAAAAGCCGCCTTGCGGCGGCGAGTTTCCCACATAGAAAGACCGCCTCGCGGCGGTCTTTCGTGAGATACGTATCGAGTTGCTGGTCAGTAGGTTTTGGCAAGGTGCTCCAGTATCCGAATAAGACCGACCGGCGTTTGCGATACCTTTGCAATCTCACTAGACATGAATCACCTCCTTTCAACTTGTTTGCCCGAGGCCAGTATGTCTGCTAACTATAGGATTGCAAGGGAAAAATTCGTCCTGAAACAACAGTATAAAAACAACAATTATTGCGTTATTCTAAGCAGCTCCCCCGTGATGGGGGATCGCATCGAATAAGAACCCAAAACTGAGAGAGAGAGATAAAAATGGCACTCGCAGATCTCAAGAATGTATTGCATATCTTCGGCGGTTCCGAGGTCACGGAAGATCAGCAAAATGAGCTGTTCAAGGAAGTTCTCTTGATGACCTTGGCGCGGGCGGCCGATGCGGATATCAATATCCAGACCGTTGAGGTCGATCGGATCCGGGAGATCATCAAGGATCATACGGGCGAAGATGTCAGTGCGGCAGATGTTCGAGTCGCAGCACGCGCCGAACTCTATGCGGAAGCCAATCTGCGCAAGTATCTAGGCAAGGTCGCCCACAAGATGAAGCCGGAACATCGCAGCAAGGCGATTCAGGCGCTGGCAGATGTATTTCGCAGTGATGCGGATGTCAGTGTTCTCGAGATCGATTTTTTTGATCGCACCGCGAAGGCCATGGGTGTAACACCCTCGCAGCTCGCCGGCCTGAATCCGGGCGCTGTCGACTAGTTCGACCGAACTAACTTTGGGGCCCAAGGCTCTGAATCTTGTCCGGGGCCGGTTCCGTGTTGCCGCGTGCCTGCCAGATTTCCCGGTAAACGACAAACAATCCTGACGTAATGATGATCAGCGCGCCTGCGACGATCCAGCGATCCGGAACCTCGTCCCAGATCAAGTAGCCGGCTACGGCGCCACCGATCAGGCCCGCGTATTCAAGCGGTGCTAGCAGGCTGGGCGAGGCTCGACGATAAGCACCGATTATCCCGACCCATGCAATGACCGAGCAGGCCCCGGCGGCCATGAACAGAAACCAGCCAAATGCATCGGGTGCACGCCACTCACCGTCGATCGACATCGCGGCAGATATCAGCAGCGGGCCAGCCATTACATAGACCGACAAGGAAAAAGTAGTTTCTATCTTGCCGAGGTGTCGGGAAGTTAACGCCAGGCCGGCGTAGCAGATGGCTGCGATCAGAACAGCGATCGACGCAGCCGACAAGAGACCGGCGCCGGGACGCAGGATGAGCAAGACGCCCCCGAAACCGACAAGAACAGCTGTCCAGCGTCGCCAGCCCACATGTTCGCCGAGAAAGTATGGCGTCAGCGCAGTGACGATTAAAGGCGACGTGAACGCCAGCGTTAGCGCATTGACAAGCGGCATTCTCGCCAACGCATAGAAAAACCCGAACATCGCGCCGCATGCCAGTGCGGTCCGCAGCAAGTGCCATTTCCATTGCCGGGTCGCAAGACTGCGGATGCCGCCGAACTGCCGTGCCAACAGCATGAAGATTGTCAGCCCGGCGACGGTGCGAAGAAATACGAACTGGTTAAGTGAGTATGTGGCCAGCAATTCTTTTGCGCAAATATCGAGCCCGAGGCCACCCGCGACGCCGAACAATAGCCAGGCGACGGCGGCACCAACCGAGTCGTCGTGAGTTTCTTGAGTCATTTGTGGGAAAAATCGGATGAAACTAAACAGGAGCTGAACATGATCGCACGCTATGTCACGTCTGCCCACAGGTTCAGCTGCAATTCATGCGCACTGTACTTAAATGGACCCAGGAAAAATCAAATTGGGAAAGAAGGTGGGCATCATGATCACAAAAACCGAGGAACAATTTACCTGGCCGCAAGCATTCGCCAGTGCACTCGCGATCATCGCAATTCTGGCGAGTTCGATCCTCATGGCCGAGGAACCCACAGGCGCAGAGGAACAGCGAACCACGCTTAGCGCATTCTATGCGCAGGGAGGACGGGATCAGGTAACCCCTGACAAAGTGTCGAAGGATGAGCTGGCACCGTTCAGCGCAAAAAGCACGCGCGACCGTACAGCGCTGCGCAGCTCCAGGTTAGCTGGGTCAATAAACCAGACACACTCGGCAAATACCGACTTCTGGTTCTACCTCGTCGATGTTGATCTGTTCGCCGATCGGGATAATGACGGTTATTTCGCCGGCATTGATCTGCTATTCGATGCAGACACGTATTTCTCCCGAGCAGAGGTTTATGCGGTTGCTTACCTGAGTTGGGAGGGTGGTCCGTGGGAGGAATACGCCGTGACTGAGATATTTGTACTCAACGACACGTCGGCCGATGATGAATACGTCATTGTCACCGACCTCGTCTCCGGCTACCCATCGGGTTCCTACGATATCCTGATTGAGCTGTTCGATGCCTACGACGATACGTTCGTGGCGGACATCGGACCGGAGAACACATCCGAACTGGCTTTCCTGCCGCTGGAAGACGCCGGGCGCGATGCACCTGGCCCGGTCCCGGGTCCGGTTGTTATCAATCACCACAGCAGCGGCGGTGGTGCAATGAATCTGCTGGCGCTGGTGATGCTACTGGGTGTCGCGGCTATCACGGCGCTCAGGCGCCGGCGCTTGTTGGACTCCGGCCTGCTGCAACAGGCGCATTTCCACGAGCGGTCTGCATGACCTTTCTGCCCCAGGCGGCGAGATTGTCGAAGTAGATATACAGTGCCGGCACCACGAGTAAGGACACAAGCGTGGAGAATGCGAGCCCGCCGATGATGGCGCGAGCCATCGGGTAATACGGCGGGCCGTCTCCGCCAACCTGTGTTGTTCCAAGCGCGAGCGGTGCCAAGCCGACGATCGTGGTGGCAACCGTCATCAAAATCGGACGTAAGCGGTCCTGCCCTGCAATAACAATCGCCTGGTTTCGGGCAATACCCTGCTGGCGCAAATTATTGATGTGATCAACGAGCACGATGCCATTGTTCACGACGACTCCGATCAGGATCATGATGCCGATCATCGCCATGAACGAAAACGTCGTACCCGTCGCTGCGAAAAACAGGAACACACCGAAGATCGAAAATACGATCGAACCGAGGATGATCGAAAAGGGTAGCAACAAGGACTCGAACAATGCGGCCATGACAAGAAATATGCAGGCGATACCCAACAGAATATTTGTCAGCATCATGGCCTGTGTTTCATCGGAAGTCTCGAAGCCACGGCCAAACTTCCAGCTATAGCCGGGTGGCAGATCGAATTGCGCCATCATGCTTTCAATCTGTGGCTTGACGTCATCGAGAGAAACGTCTTCTTCCAGGTTGGCATTCAGTATCAACGCCGTTTGACGATCGGTTCGACGAATCGTGTCCGGCGAATTGCCGATGTGGACAGACGCTACACTGCCCAGGGTAATTCTCCTGCCATCCGGCGTGTACAGCGGCATGTCGATGAGCTGATCGATACTTTGCTTATCGTCTTCACGAAACGCCAATCGAACGGCGACTTCGCCGAAGTCGCCACGAAACTCGCGTAACTCCTCACCGCGTATCGCGATACTGATTGACTGCGCGATTCCGGCGGCCGTCATGCCGACAAGGGCGGCACGGTCACGGTCTATAATAACGCGAACTTCCAGGTCGCCTGATTCCGCATCGCTGCCGACATCCTTCAAGCCAGGCACGGTTGAAAGCGCACGGATAATTCCTATACTGAGCTCGTTAAGAACCAAGGTTGAGTCGCCGCTTATTTGCAGAGAAAAACCCTCACCACCGCCTTGTTGTTCGAATTGAAAACTGGGCTTTCCGATCGCGATCGCAGGCAGGTCTTTTTCGATGCGTTCGATAATTTCCTTGGTCGACAGCGTAGCGTCTTCCTCTGCTGTCAGAAGAATTGTCGATTCGGCCCGACCCTGATCGTAGTAGCTGTATACGGAGCGAATATTGAACTCCTCTTGATTGGCGTACAGGTAGCTCTCAATCGTATGCACATTTTCTTCTACGCGTTCCAGAGAGTGCTGACCCTCAATGTGGTAGGGCATGAACAAGCGCCGCCCCACATCCTGCGGAAACATATCGAACTTGACGAGGCCCGCGGCCATCGGGGCAATGCCAATAATACAAATCAAAACAATGCCGAAACCCGTCCAAAAAGGATGTTTCAGTTCCCAGCTCAGGCTACGGACATAGCGTTTTGTCAGCCGGTCCATCAAGGCGCCGGGTTTCGGTGGCGGCGGTAAGGCGACTCGTGCCGCGAGCATCGGCACCAGCGTTTGCGCGATCACCAATGACGCAAGCAAGGCCACAATAATGGTTATCGCGACTTGCGTCAGGAAAACCATGATGTCGGTCTTGACGCCAAAAATAATTGGCGCGAACACGACAATCGTTGTGGCTGTGCCGGCAATGATGGCGAGGCCAACTTCATGCACACCTTTCATGGTGGCCTTGAACGGGTTTTCCCTGTCCTCGTTGCGGTGTCGAAACACACTCTCGGTCACGACAACGGCGTTGTCGACCAGCATCCCAACCGCAAGCATCAGGCCCATCATTGAGAGAATGTTCAACGACATGCCTGCGAAATACAGTGCGCCCAGTGTTATCAACAGTGAAAATGGAATGGACGCGATGACGATAAGTGTCGTCGATACCTGTCGTAGAAACAGGTACAGCACAATAATGGCGAGAAGCCCGCCGAGCAGTCCGGCGCTGAGCAGGTCCGACAGGGAATCTCTCACCGCATCGCCCTGATTGTCGAGCAGAAATATATTGATGCCGCTCATCTGCGGTAGCTTGGCGATTTCCTCGACCTCGGCGATAACACGATCTGTTACGTCTACGAGGTTGGCACCCGTACTCTTGCTGATCGCCACGCCGATAGCGTAGTCCTGATCGAGGTGGCGGCCGTAATTACGATCAGGAGTGCGCAATTCTACGTCGGCGATATCACGTAGCCGCAATCCTTCTACATTGATTACAAGATTTCGAATTTCTTCGACAGATGAGAATTCGCCGCGCGGCCGTACACTGAGTCGCTGGTCACCGGTCGTCAAGCGGCCGGCGCTTACGGCGAAGTTGCTGCTTATCAGTAGCTGCCGGACCGTTTCGATATCGATGCCATAGGCGGCCAGGCTGTCCGAGCGCATAAGAATTCGGATCTCACGCGCGTCGACACCGTGTAGTTGCACTTGCGACACGCCTTCGATGCGCTCAAGCCTGCGCTTGAGCATGCGGTCGAGAAGCTCGTAGCTGTTCGACAGGTCGCGGTCACTGGAGATTCGTAATTGCAGTACGGGTTGGTCGCCAAGCGAGCCTGTGAATACGAGAATACGTCGAATATCTGCCGGCAATTGGTCACGAATACCGTCGACTTTGGCCCGTGCCTCGATACCCTTGGCTCCCATGCTCTGGTCCCATTCGAATTGCAGAAATATTTCTGCCTGATCGGATGAGGACCTTGAGAACATGCGTTCAACACCGGAAAGCGTTGCCAGCGCTTCCTCCACGGGTCGAGTTATCAGTCGTTCGATTTCTTCGGGCGTCGAACCGGCATAGGGGATCTGAATGAAAATCCCCGGAAATTCGATATCCGGATATTTCTCCAGTGGCAACAATCGTGACGCGATCAAGCCGACGAGCGCGAGCGCTACGAATATAACGACCGTAGTGACAGGCCGGCGAAGTGCAATCTCTGTGTGCTTCACCCGAAGGACTCTTGTGTCACTGGCGCTGTCGCCACGCCGGGCCAGCGTTTTCTATCCAGCAGTGAATACACAACCGGGATCACGACCAGCGTCAGCATGGTCGATACGAGCAGGCCACCGATAACGGTTATCGCCATCGGCGCCCTAACCTCAGAACCCTCGCCAAAACCCATGGCCATTGGCAAGAGGCCAAGCGTCGTTGTCAGTGAGGTCATCAGAATCGGACGCAGTCTTGCCGTGCCGGCCTCCATGATCGCCTCGATGCGATCCATGCCCTGCGCACGCAGTTGATTGATAAGGTCCACGAGCACAATCGCGTTATTTACGACAATGCCGGCCAACATGATGACGCCGATTAACGCAACAATGTTGATCGTCGTGCCCGTCAGGAACAGTGCGAGCACGGCACCTACGAGCGCGAGCGGTATCGTAAACAAGATGACCAGCGGGTGAATCAGCGATTCGAACTGCGACGCCATAACGATGTAAACGAGGAAGATGGCCAGCGCGAGTGCAAATTGCATCGAGCGAAATGACTCTGTCATTTCCGCGCTTTGGCCGGATACGATTGCTGAAATTCCTTCGGGCATTGGCGTCTGGGAGACTATTCGACCAGCTTCAGCGGCGGCTGTGCCCAAGTCGCCGTAGCCGATATTCGCAGAAATTATAGCGACTCGCTGCAACGCGATACGTCGAATCTCTGCAGGTCCCTGCGATACAGAAATAGTGGCCACAGCATCAAGTGTCACCGGGCGGTCCGATGCCGGATTCACGATCAAATTACGAATTTCGTCGATGCTCGAGTTTCGTGTATCGATACTGCGCACGAGAACGTCAATCTTCTTGTCACGCCAGGTGAAGCGAGTTGCCAGTTCCCCGCGAACATTCGCAACCACCAGGTCGGCGATATCCCTCACGGCAAGACCTAGTTTTGCAGCGCGCTCCTGATCGAAAACGATCTGAATTTCAGGATTTCCGTTTTCGATCGTTGTCCGGATGTCGGCGAAACGATCCGAGGCGGCCATGGCATTTTCGATCGACCTGCTGACCAGTTCCAGCGACGCCAGGTCGTAGCCTGAGATTTCGATCTGCAACGGGCTGGCAAAGGTCATCAATGATGGTCGTGTGAATTCGTATTGCACGCCGGGGATACGTGCGAGCTCTTCTCGCATTGAGTCCATGGTCGCGTTTTCCTCGGCGCGGCCGGCGCCCGGTATAAGGGTGAGGCTGAACGTGCCGGTGTTGTCGCCCGCATCGACGGGACTTGCATCCAGACGATTACCCGTGCCGGCGACTGAGAAATCGAGGGCAATGACGTCGATCCCGTCGGTTGCGTCTCTTGCTGCCTGGATTGCCCGATCGGTGGCTCCAAGCGTGGACCCGGGTGGTAATCGTAGTTCGACGCTGAATTCGCCCTGCGATAGTTGCGGAATAAGTTCTGTTCCAAGTCGCGTCGCGAGACCCATCGATGCGACAAAAATAGCTGTCGCTGCGATAATCACTGTCGCTCGATGTCTGAGCGACCAGGCCAGCACACCAGGATAGAATTTGGCGACGAAAGCGTTAAATCGCTGAAACAGCCAGGTCGGTACCCAGAGCAGTAACCAGAAGATCCAGCGCACGCCGGCAAACAAAAATCCGAACAGTCGGATGATGGATGCGACGGCGCGCGTGAACCAGTTTGGCGGTGTTTGGTCGACGCTGTTTGAATAGCGAGTTCCCGTATCAAGCGCCGCCAGCATCGGAATAAGCGTCAAGGCCACGATTAAGGAGAAGACCAGCGCAAACGTAACCGTTAGCGCCTGATCACGGAAAAGCTGTCCGGCGATGCCGGATATGAACACCATTGGAAAAAACACTGCGACCGTCGTCAGTGTCGATGCGAACACAGCCGACGCAACCTCGGCCGTGCCGTTCTGTGCGGCTTGCACAATGCTCTCGCCTTGTTCTCTCTTGCGTACGATGTTTTCAAGCACAACAATCGAATTATCGACCAGCATTCCGACCGCCAGTGCGATGCCACCCAGAGACATGATGTTCAGGGACACGCCGTTCAGGTACATCAGCAAAAACGTCCCGATGACCGAGACCGGTATTGCGATACCCACAATGGCTGTCAATCGCGCGTCGCGCAGGAATCCGAACAGGACGATGATTGCGATGATGCCGCCCAGCACGGCGGCGCTCTTGACGGCATCCACGGCTGACGAAATGAAGCGTGACTGATCATAAATGATTATCAGTTCCATATCGTCGGGCAGAGTATCGCGGACGCCCCCGTCGCCATTTAGCCGGCGCTCCAGGCGCCTCGCGACCTGTACAGTGTTGGCATCGCCCTCCTTGTATATGGAAAGTTCGACTGACTCGCGCCCCATAACCCGGGTGATGGCCTCGCGTTCCTTGTATGCCTGTACGACTGTCGCGACATCACGCAGATAGACGGGACGTCCCGCGACGTAAGCGACAATGGCGTCGCGGAACTCATCGACGGACTTGAATTCGTTCAGTGTCCGAACCAGAAAGCGCTGATCGCCTTCTTCAATTCGGCCGCCAGACAGGTTGACGTTTTCAGCACGAATCCGCTGCGCAATGAGCTTAATGCTCAAGCCGAGCTGAGACAGCTTCTGTTGATCTACCTGAATCTGGATTTCGTCTTCGAGTCCGCCGCTGACCTTGACCGCAGCCGTTCCGTCTTCGGCTTCCAGGTCATTCTTGATGCGGTCTTCGGCCAGCCGGCGCAGTGCTTTCAACTGTGCTTCTGTCGTCTGGCCGCCTGCGAGGGCCTCTTCCTTGTAAAGAAGTCCGAGCCGCATAATGGGCTCGGACGAGGGATCGAAGCGCAACAGTAAGGGTCTGCTCGCTTCGAGTGGTAAAAATAATATGTCGAGTTTTTCGCGTACTTCGACGCCGGCTATGTCCATGTCGGTACCCCACATGAACTCCAGGGTCACATCGCTTTGACCTGCGCGAGAGACAGAGCGAACCAGCCTTACATTGCGAATAACACCGACGGCTTCTTCGATCGGCTTGCTCAACAAGTTCTCAATCTCTACGGGTGCAGCGCCTGTCAGCTCGGTGCGAACCGTCAGCGTCGGGTAAGAGATGTCCGGCAACAGATTCAGGTCAAGACGCGACAAGGAGACCATGCCGAACAGGCCGATCGCGACCGTGAACATCATGATCGTGACGCGCCGTTGTATGGCTATTTCAATCAGTCGACGCATTATTTCCTACCTGTGTTGCGTTGCCTTCGGCGGCATTGATGATGACGACGCGGGCATCGTGTTTCAGCCCAACCTGGCCGACAGTCACGATGACATCGTCGTCGTTGAGGCCGCTTATGATTTCAATCATTCCGGCGTCGCTATAGCCGGTTTCGACGGGCTTGCGAAGCGCGACGTCATCCTCTACGACAAAGACATTGCTCTGGCCGGTTTCCTCGACGATCGCGCTGCGTGGCACCTGCAACACATTGAGGTGTTGGTCGTAGACGACACTAATGCGTCCGAACATGCCGGGTTTAATGCGTTTTTGCTCGTCGTAGAGTTCAATCGTGATCTTGAACGTACCGGTCACCGGGTCGACGATTGGACTAACGCGCGTGACGCTCGCAGTCGTGGGCGGCCCTTGCAGAGCATCGATCGTGATACTGATCGCCTGGCCGGCTTTAATATTGCGATACTCGCGTTCCGGAATGTGCAGGTAGGCCACGAGCGGATCAAAGCTCGTTATCTGAAATACAGGTTCGTTCGCACTAATCGTGCGGCCAAGTTTAACAAAGCGTTCGGAGACAACGCCGTCGATCGGTGCGCGTATTTGCGTGTAGTCGAGTTCAAGTTTTGCGAGATTGAAAGACGCCTGCAGTGCCTCAAGCTCAAATTTAATCTTTTCGAAATCGCCCGTACTAACAAGACCCGTGCTGCTGAGATCGACGTTGCGATCATAGTCGCGTTGCAATTTACGCAAGCGTGCTTCGGATTCACCCAGTTCCAGACGCAAGCGGTCGCCGTCGAGGCGAGCCAGCACTTGTCCCCTGATGACTGTGTCGCCTTCTTCAGCAAGGATCTCACGAACTTCGCCGCCGACTTTGCCGATCACGGTGGCTTCCGCAAGTGCTTCGATGGGCGCGGTGCCCGTATAGATGGCGTAGATATCGCCGCGGGCGGGCTTGCTTGTTTCAACGGGAATGGGAGGTGCTTCTTCCTCCGATTCCTCCGCGCTTGCTTCCTGGCCATCGTCTTGCTGACAGCCGACCAGCAGAAACAGCAGCGCAAACGCTACCGGGCCAAGTCTATTTAGCTTCATGAATTTCTCCCTTATGGCCATTCTTGCCGTTGACTCCCCTCTCGAATCAACGGCCATGGCTGTGCTGTGGCTGTTGCCGCGACTGGTTAGCCTGTGTAGCTGCCCTGCACGTCAACTTGTGCGAGTACTTTGCTGCCGTCCCGGAGTGTGGATTGTCCGACGACAACGAATTGTTCGTTATCTGCAAGACCACTCAAAACTTCAGTCCGGCCATCGGATTCGATGCCGGTTTCGATCTGGCGCAGTGTGACTTCGCCGTTGCTTACGACGTAAACAGACGAGCGCTGATCTTCGCTAACAATTGCCTGTGTCGGTATTAGCAATGCATCGGAGTGTTTGGCATACGCGATCGTGAAACGCGCGAACATGCCTGGTGCGAGCTCATCTGCTGCATTGTCGATAATCGCTGTCGCGCGAAATGTGCCGTTACGCGTATCTATCGTCGGACTGATGCGTACGATATTGGCCGCATATTTACGCCCTGGCATCGAGTCAACTTCGAGTATCGCCTTGTTGCCGGCCGAAAATTTGGCGAGATCCGTCTGCGGAATCTGCAAATATGCGACCAGTTGATTGGTGTCGGTAATCCGGAAGGTCGCATCGTTTACAGCGATGCTTTGCCCCAGTTTGATTTCTCTCGCCGAGACGAAGCCTGAAATCGTCGCACGAATCCGCGAGTAGTTGTAGTTCAGTTTTTTCAGTTTGTAGGTTGACTCAAGCCCCTCGAGTTCGAAGCGCAAACCATCGAACATAGATTTGCTTACCAATCCACGAAGATTCAGGTCCTCATAGCGTTCGTATTCGCCACGAGCCTGGTCGAGATTCGCCTTGGCGGAAAGCATTTCAAGTCGCAGCCGTTCGCCATCAAGGCGGGCCAAAACCTGGCCTTTCTCTACCCAGTCACCTTCTTCGACGAGCAGCTCGACGACTTCGCCCGCGACACGTGCGAGTACATCCGCGTCGCCTTCGGATGAAATCGTGGTGGTGGCGTCATAGGTGGCATAGATATCGGCGCGCGCCGGAACACTTACCTCGACCGGTACCGGCGTGATTTCCTGCTCTGTATGCAAAGCTACTGCACTGGCTTCGCCGCTACTGCAGCCCGACAGGGCAGGCAACGCGGCCAGGACCAGCAGGGAAAGTGTCTTATTGATTGAATTCATTGATTTCTCGGTGAGTCACTAGGTTGGTGTTGTAGTGAAGTATAACACTAGTTCGCTATAAGGCAATATTTGATTGAAACTGAGTGTTTTCAGGGCTTGCATGACCCTTAGATGCCGCAAGCGCCGATTTGGATGCATAAAATTTGCTTATATCGCCACGGAATTGGGCTGTTTTGGCTCAAATGACTGAATTTTCTAGGCTTGTCGCTGCCGCGCCTGTTGGCGGTATTTGTTAATAATAGGAAATAACAACGAATCAATCGGCCGCTGGCGTTGCGCATCGCGCAAACACAGACGGTACGGGGGCGGTGTCTGTGCTGTTTAATTCACTGACGTTTGTCGTGTTTTTCGTCCTGGTGCTGCACAACGCGCCGCTCAGCTGGAAAACAAAAAAACCAATCTGTTGATTGCCAGCTATCTGTTTTATGCGGCGTGGAATCCACCGTTCGTGATTTTGCTGTGGATATCGATCGTTATCGACTGGCATGTCGCGAAGAAGATTTTTGCCGAACAGGTCCAACAGCGACGCAGCTTGTTGCCGGCCCGATCGTTCGCCCAACGCATCTGCTGCCACAGTTCGCAACGCCGCGCGTAGCAACTCCACAACAGTTGTACTGGGGGCTCTTGGGCTGATCACGATTGGTCTTTTTCAAAAGATCGTTGTCGCGGACGGCTTGCTGGCGCCTGTATCCGATGCTGTATTTAGCGCCGACAACATGTTGCACCCACTGGACGCGTGGTTGGGAACGCTGGCGTTTTCGGCGCAGATTTTCTCGGATTTTGCAGGTTATTCCACGACGGCGATCGGCGTTGCCCTGACACTTGGTTTTGGATTGCCTGATAACTTCCGCTTTCCCTACGCCGCGATTGGCTTTTCGGATTTCTGGAAGCGCTGGCATATATCGCTGTCATCCTGGCTGCGCGATTATCTCTACGTGCCACTCGGCGGCAACCGCAAAGGCAATTTACGTACTTACGCGAACCTGATGACCACGATGTTGATCGGTGGTTTATGGCATGGCGCATGATCGTGACGATGTTGACGTTCGTGACGGACGGCGAGAAAGTGTTGCCTGCTGTTTTCGTTTGGCAGACTTTCATTACGATCGGAATCATGCTGCTTATTCATTGGCGCATGCGTGATCGCCAGCTTCCCGACAAATCTTCAGGTCGTGCTGCGTTGCCCGCCCTGCTGATAGCAAGCTTGCTAATGGGGGGCTGGCCAACGACCCCGACTTCACGGGCACACTGGTCGTTGGAATTGCGCCGGATGTGTTTCTAACTGGATTTCAGTATCGTGGTGATGCTTTTGTGCGCTCTCGGGACGAGACCCCGACGCAATGGCTAGGGCAGCGAATCTCGATGGTCATCGAGCCCTATCTTGCCTTTTACAGGGTGGAATTCTCGCTATTCACGGTCATTAATCGGCAAGCATTGCCCGTGCGCGAGGGCGTTCACACGCGCATGGAAGTACCCAATCTATTCACGATGGCGAAAGACAGGAACACCCGCCTGTGGTCCAGGGTCGAGGATGACAAAGAATACGCAAGACCTCGTCAAGTCTGTCTGGATGCAGGACTATGACCTCTCGGGCGAACCGGACGAGATGCTGCTGGGCATTCACTGGCAGGATCACGAAGAGCTGCAGGCTTACTGGTTGCCCGAGTGGTCGCATCTGTCAGGCAGCGAAGCCGACCGATACACGCAAGCTTTGTATCACGTCATCCAACGTGAGCGCGCGAAAAACCCTTAAGTAAGCGCGGCCTGCACTGCTGCACGCCGCTCACGCCACTCGCTCAGGCTCCTGGCCGTATTAGCCTGAATCAGCAACAAACTCGGCGTCAGGAACAAAGTCAGCACTGTCGCGAAGGCAAGGCCGCCAGCGACAGAGGCGGCCAGTTGTGTCCACCATTGCGAACTTGGCGCGCCAATCGAGATGCTGCGATCAATCAGGTTGATATTGATGCCAAAGACCATCGGCAAGAGGCCAATGATTGTCGTAACGGTCGTTAACAGCACAGGTCGCAGGCGAATCGCGCAGGTACGAATAACCGCATCGTAAGCTTTGGCGCCGCGACTTCGCAGGACGTTGTAGGAATCGATAAACACGATGTTGTTGTTCACGACGATGCCTGCCAGCGTAATGATACCAACGCTCGACATGATGACGCCGAATGGCTCGCCCATGAACAGGTGGCCCAGTAATACGCCGCCCGTTGAGAACAGAACAGCCGTCAGAATCAGTCCGGCCTGGTAGATACTATTGAACTGGGTAACGAGAATAATCGCCATCATTGCCAGCGCCATCAACATGGCCTGCATCAGGAATGCCTGGTCATCTTCCTGATCTTCGGTGCTGCCTCTGAACGCGATTCCAACGCGCGGGTCGATGCCAAGCGTCGGTAACAGTTCGCGCATTTCCGCGACGATGTCTGTCGGCAAAAAACCGGGTGCGACGTCGGCGTCGATCGTAATTGTGCGGCGCATATCCGTGCGACGAATGGTGCTGACCTTTTGTGCGGGTTCGCGAGTTACGAATGTGCTGATTGGTACGAGACCGTTCGCGGTCGGAATGCGAAGCTCGTCAAGTTGGGTCAGGTTACGACTGGCCAATGGGTAGCGCACACGGATGTCAATTTCGTCATCGCTGTCATCGGGACGGTACTCACCGATTTTTATGCCATTGGTGACGAGCTGGACCATGGCACCAACCAGCGCAACATCTGCACCGAATCGTGCGGCTTCCGCGCGGTCTACACGCAGTCGCCACTCGATCCCGGGCAGAGGCCGACTGTCTTCAATATTCATGATTGCCGAGTGGTCCCGCATTTTGGCAACGACGCGTGAAACCGCATTCTCAAGCAATTCCGGAAAACGAGACGAAAACTCGATGCGAATAGGCTTGCCCTGCGGTGGTCCGGCATCCGGTTTGCGTGTCTCAATCGTGATGCCGACAAGATCAGATGTGTTGGCGCGGATCTCGGCGAGAATCTCATCGGCTTTTCTGCGTTTGTCCCAGTCGATGTAGTTCAGAGTCAGTGTGCCAATCTGGTCTTCGGCACCGCGACTGCTGCCGCCGGTCTTCGCGTACACATATTCTATTTCGGGCATGCCCAGAACACGTTCTTCGACTTGCCGCACAAGAAAGTCTTTCTCGTCTATTGAAAGATCGCCGCGCGCGCGGATGTCCACCATGCCAAAAGGTTGCTCAACGTCAGGGAAATATTCAATGCCACGACCGAAGCCGATGAACAGCGCGTAGACCACCAACAATAAAGTAGTTACGGCTCCGACGTTCCGCCAAGGGTGACGCAGTGATCTTTTCAGAAATTGCACATAGCGGCCGGTGAAGCCGGTGACCGTGTCCAGATCTCCGGTCTCCGCTGCCGCCAGGTTTCGGCGTGCCTCTTCGTTGCTTGCACCGGTCTTGCCGAAGATAGAACCCAGCGTCGGGACGAACAACAGCGCCATAACCAATGATGCGGACAGCACGGCGATCAACGTGATCGGCAGGTACTTCATGAATTCGCCCATCACGCCCGGCCAAAGCGCAAGCGGTATGAATGCGGCCAGTGTCGTGCAGGTTGACGCAATGATCGGCCATGACATGCGA
>JADFLJ010000114.1 GCA_022564475.1 Pseudomonadota bacterium | reverse complement strand
ACAGCAAGTTCAAACGACTCAAAACCACCGTATTGGGCGTCTCACGAGACAGCATCGCCTCACACGACAAATTCAGGGCAAAGCAGGAGTTTCCGTTCGAACTGCTGTCCGACCCGGACGAAAAACTTTGCCGGGCGTTCGACGTCATTCAGGAAAAAACCCTGTACGGGCGCAAGTTCATGGGCGTGGAGCGCAGCACGTTCCTGATCGATGCAAACGGCAAGCTGCGCAAGGAGTGGCGCAAGGTCAAAGTGAAAGGCCATGCCGACGAAGTACTAGAGGCCGTCAGGGCACTGGGCGACTGACAGCGACTAGCCGCACGATATCAATGGCTTATGGCCAAAGCGGGCATTTTCCTGACCCAGAGCGAGTATTATGAACGGAACACACGGCGCCATCCCCAGTCGGAATTAACAACGGTCGACTCACCACAAGGTATTGATGCGCACATCAACTAACAAGTTTGTTCTGACACTCGCGCTGGCCAGCCTGGTCATCACGAGTGGCGCGGGCGCCGACGATATCCAGATTCCGGATATGGGCAGCCCGGCCGACGCCGTTTTGTCCAAATCCGAAGAGGCGCAGTTCGGCCGCGCGATCATGGCCGATATCCGCAGACGCGGCGGCGTGCTCGAAGATCCCCAGGTAAACGAGTACATCAACGAGATTGGTCGCCGCATCGCCGCGCAATCCAATGATGGCAGCTACAGCTTCGAATTTTTCGTCGTCGAAGACGGGAGAATCAATGCATTTGCAATGCCGGGCGGGTATATCGGCGTCCATTCCGGCCTCATTGAGGCTACGCGCAACGAGGACGAGTTGGCCGGTGTTCTCGCACATGAGGTTGCGCATGTCACGCAACGCCACATCGCGCGTGCAATGCATGCCAATCAGCGCCAGGGACTGCTCACAACGGCGATGATGCTTGGTGCGATTATTCTGAGCGCGGCCGGCGGTGGCGCGGATGTGTTCCAGGCAGGCATGGCCGTTGCCCAGGGCACTGCGGCCCAGCAGCGGATCAACTTCACGCGCAGCAACGAACACGAAGCCGACCGAATCGGTATCCGGGCACTTGCGGATGCGGGTTATGACCCACATGGCATGGCGTCGTTCTTCGAAGTCATGGCCCGGCAGCAGTCCGCTTCTCCGGAAATGCGTACACCTGAGTTTCTGCGCACGCACCCCGTCACAACCGATCGCATAGCAGAAGCCCGTGTTCGCGCACGCAGCTTTCCACGCGTACAAAGTTCAGACTCCACCAATTACGGCATCGCCAAAATGCGGCTCCTTGTCGCGCGGCATGACACACCCGAGATGGCAGTTGCGTACTTCGAACAACGCGGCCTCGACAATCAAAGTGATATCGAAAAATACGGTCTCGCTGTCGCTTACCAGCGAGCCGGTCGCCATCACGATGCAAACAAACTATTTTCCGAGCTCGCTGCCAGTGACCAAAAAGTCATTGCGTATCACATTGGACTGGGACAGACGCAGATTGATCTCGAACTGTACTCGGCGGGATCAAAAACATTTGAACGCGCTGTGGAATTGTTTCCACGTAACGTGCCGCTCATTATCGTTTACGGAGAACACCTGATCCAGCTTGGGCAGGCAGACAAGGCACATGGGCTTTTGTTGGACTTGCTAAACAACGTGCCGCCGACGCCTGACCAGGTTCGGTTGATTGCTCGTGCTGCAAACGATGCTGGTGACGAAGCTGAAGCATTTTATTACATATCAGAATATCGCTTCATGACGGGCGACCTGCTGGGTGGAATCAATGCCTTGCAACAGGCGCTGGCATTGCCCGAGCTGGAGGAGATCCAACGCATTCGCTTCGAAGCCCGTATTGATTTTATTCGTGAATTCATGACCGAAGAACAACTCAAACAGATGCGGCGTAACAGAACGTCGGCAAGCAACAGGAGCTAGCGTTGCAAAAATCCTCCACCCACAGTTTGGCGCTACTGACAGCGTTGCTGTCGCTGGCCGCATGTGCATCCGGCGAACATTCGCAACGCGTCGAGTCCGATCCATGGGAAGCGCTTAATCGCGGCGTATACGTTGCAAATGACGTTCTTGATCGGGCAATTTTCAAGCCAGTCGCAACGGGCTACTACAAGGTCACGCCCAGGTTTATTCGTCGAGGTGTCGCCAATTTTTCAGACAACCTCAAAACACCCCGCTCAGCCGTCAATAACTTCCTGCAAGCCAAGCCGAAGCAGGGCTTTAGCGATATCGCACGTTTCCTGCTTAACAGCACGATCGGCGTGGCGGGTCTGTTTGACGTCGCATCGGCGAGTGGTCTCGAAATGTATAACGAGGATTTTGGTCAGACACTTGCTGTCTGGGGTGTGCCAGACGGACCCTACGTCTACCTGCCCTTGCTGGGCCCACAGACGCTACGCGACGCACTGGCGCTACCGATTGATATCCTCTCCGATCCGTTGATCCATTACGACAATTCATCGGTGCGCGACAAACTGTACATCGTGCGCGCAATCGACTTACGCACACGGTTCTTTGTCGCCGAACGCTTCCTGGAAGATTCAAAAGACCCGTATATTACGGTTCGCGAATCCTACCTACAGAGTCGCCGCTTCCTGGTTTACGACGGCGACCCGCCCGAGGACGAGGATTTCTACGAGGATTTTGAAGATGAAATCGAAGAGGACTAATCGGCGTCAGTCGCACCGATAAATCCGGACCAGCGTTCGCCCCGGTTCAGCATGTGGTCTATTTCGGTCGTTTTTGCTATCGCGATAATACGAGCAGGCATGTCAATGTAGTGAATTTCACGCACCGTGTGATTCGCCCAGGTAATCCATTCCAGCAACAGGGCCAGGCCTGCCGAATCAGCCTTCTGAACGCCACCAAGATCGACCTCGATGCGCGTGAATTGCTCGAACATTTCCTCGCTTTCACGCAAAATGTGTTCGGCCGTCTCGAAGGACATGTCGCCGGACAGAACAAAGCGCCCACCGCCCGCGTCTTGTAATGAGTATTTACTCATCGGCCTCGTCGACGGATTCGCCGCCAGTTGCGGACAGCGCTGCGGCCTCCAGACGTTCAATGACAGCATCGAGGCTGGTCTGACGGATCTCCGAAGCCACCTCCACGCGATAATTTCGAATAAAGGAAATGCCATCAATGGTGACATCGAACATTTTCCAGCCGTCACCGCGATCGGCAAAGCCGTAATTTACGGCGATCTTGATGCCACCATCAAGAAACACGTTGGTCTTGACGATTGTCCGCTTCTTGCCTAGATCACCACGAAACGGCAGTAACTGGATGCGCTCCGCATCGAACTCGAGTACCCCTTCTGCATACTTCCTGAGCAATGAATTGTAGAAGCCTTCAATAAATCGCTCTCGCTGCGTCGCATCCGCCGCTTTCCAGTGTTTGCCAAGCACCAGCTGCGCCGAGTAGGTGCGATTGAACCGTGGCATCAGAATCTCGTTAACCATTTTGTACAAGGCCTCACGATCATCTCTCAGTTCGTCCTTGCGTCCCTTGAGGCCCGCCTCCAACTCGACGATGGCCTGTTCAACCTGTTCCTGAGGCGCTTGCGCAAACGCGGGATTCAGGACTGATGCAAACGCGAGAATGAGCAGGGATAGCAGCGTATTTTTCACTGTAAACTCCATCATCTTGGTGACCTGACTACTTGCTGTCGCTCGAGCTTTTCATGAGAAACTTGCCGATCAGATTTTCCAGAATAATCGCGGACTGAGGCAGGAAAATTTCGCTGCCTTCCTCGAGGTAGATCTCCGAACCACCCGCCTCCATCCCGATGTACTGACTTCCCAGCAATCCCGACGTCAAAATGGCGGCGCTGGAATCGTCCGGGATCTGATCGTATTGACTGTCGATAACGAAGCTTACGACGGCATTTAACTCAACCGGATCAAACACGATATCGGTAACCCGGCCGATGGTCACTCCGGCCATTGCGACCGGCGCACGCGGCTTCAGGCTGCCAACATTCTCAAATCGTGCCTGCACCTCAAATACATCGTTGGACGAAAAGCCATCGCCGCCGGTCGCCTGAGTCGTCAGGAAAAATAACGCGGCCATTCCCATTAACACGAACAAACCGGTACCAAATTCCACTGCTCGGGTCTGTCTCATAAGTTTTTCCTCATAGTGCGACGGCCGTAATCATGAAATCGAAAATGAGTACTACAATCGCCGTAATAACAACCGATCGCGTGGTTGCACGTCCAACACCTTCGGCGGTGGGTATGGCACTATAGCCCTCCCACACTGCGAGCGAACTCGCGATAACGCCGAAGACGAAACTTTTTACGATTCCTTCCTGGATATCTCCAATCTCAAGGCTTTGTTGCATTAGCTGCCAGAATGCGCCGACGTCAATGCCCAGCAAGCCGACGCCGACAAGATGGGCACCAAACAAGCCAATCGCGCTGAATATCGCGGCAAGAAATGGCATCGCGATAACGCCGCCCAGGAAGCGCGGCACGAGAATTCGGCGCAATGGATCGACGCCCATCATCTCCATTGCCGAGAGCTGGTTTGTCGCTTTCATCAAGCCAATCTCGGACGCGAGCGCAGTTCCGGCCCGACCTGCAAATAACAAAGCCGTGATCACCGGACCCAGTTCTTTGACCAGCGCAAACGCTGCAAATGTTCCGACGGAATCCTCTGCGTTGAAGCGCGCCAGGTTCGCGTAGCCCTGCAGACCCAGCACGGCGCCGACAAAAAAACCGCACACCATGATAATGACGAGCGACAAAGTGCCCGTGTTGTAGACCTGCTTTACAACCAGGCTGAAGCGCTTGAAGAAGATGGACGGCGAGTTAGCCAGCAAGCGCAGAAAAAACAATTGGAACGCGCCAAATGCGCGCACGAATTCCATCATTGCATTATAGATATCGCGCAGCATTGGGTTTAGTCGGCGTCCCTGCCAAGCAACTGCTCGGTATAATCCGGCGCCTCGAAATGAAATGCCACGGGGCCGTCAGCCATGCCGTGCATGAACTGTTGCACCAGCGCCGAACTCGCTTTTTGGAGTTCCTCCGGGCTGCCGGAAGCAGCCACTTTGCCGTCTGAGATCAGGTAGCTGCAATCGGCCACGGTGGCAATCTCGTCAACATCGTGACTCACGAGGATGCTCGAAATATCCAGCGCGTCGTTCATCTTGCGAACCAGGCGCACGATGACACCCATGGATATCGGGTCGAGGCCGACGAATGGCTCGTCGTAGATCAGAAACTCCGGGTCCATGACGATCGCACGCGCAAGCGCCACTCGCCTGGCCATGCCACCGGACAGCTGTGACGGCATCATATCGGCCGCCCCACGCAGGCCCACGGCGTGTAATTTGGTCAGCACAACGTGCCGAATCAATCGATTGGATAAGTTCGTGTGCTCGCGCAGCGGAAACGCCACGTTTTCAAACACCGAAATATCGGTGAGCAACGCGCCATTTTGGAACAACATGCCGAAACGCCGGCGCAGCTTATAGAGATCCGCCCGATTGAGCGTCGAGATATCCACGCCGTCGACGATAATGGTGCCGCTGTCGGGAATCAGCTGCCGTGTAATGAGCCGCAGCAAGGTGGTCTTGCCCGTGCCACTCGGCCCCATGATCGCCGTAATCAGGCCGCGTTTGATATTGATGTTCAGGCCATTGAACACCTGCCGCGCGCCCCGACTGAAGCAGAGGTCGGTGATTTCTATCAGATTTTCAGATTCGCTGACCATGGCGGCAAAGCATAGCAATATCGCTGTTGGACCGCACAGGCTATAGCGCGCAGACTCAAATAGGACTAAACTGGTCCTTTATCCTGAGACCGGGAGCCACAAAGTGCTCAGAATCAGCAAGCTCACAGACTACGGCACCGTTGTGCTGGCGCAACTGGCCATGCGTTCAGGCCAGGTGTGCAGCGCATCGGATGTGGCCAATGCGACCGAAATTGGCTTGCCCACGGTCAGCAAGCTCCTGAAATCACTCGCCCGCGCCGGCCTCGTCTCATCGACGCGCGGCGCGACGGGCGGTTATGAACTGGCTAGAGAACCGGAAGACATCAGCGCAGCTGACGTCATCGATGCGCTCGAAGGCCCTGTCGCGATTACCGAATGCAGTTCGTCTGACAGCCATTGCACCCTCGAGCACTTCTGCAATGTGGGCAGTGCATGGCAGCGCATCAACGCTGCCATTCGTCAGGGCCTTGACGACGTAAGCCTGGTTGACCTCACGCAGACGAAAATGCCGCTACGCCAATTCCATTTTGCAGGAATGCCTGTGTCCGTATATCACACTGCCCGTAAGAAGAACTGAATCATGTCCACGAAATCTGAAAACATCGACAGTTTTGTCAATCGACGTTACGAACACGGCTTCGTCACGGAAATCGAGACAGATAGCTTCCCGCCCGGCCTCGACGAAGGCGTCGTGCGCGCCATATCTGCGCGCAAGGACGAACCCGAATTCATGCTCGAGTGGCGCTTGCAGGCATATCGCCAATGGCTCGATATGCGGGAGCCCGTGTGGGCCCATGTGCACTACCCGCCGATCGATTTCAACAAGATCTCCTATTACTCCGCTCCGAAATCCGACAAAGACCGGCCCAAGAGCCTGGATGAGGTGGATCCCAAGTTGCTGGAGACCTACGACAAGCTGGGCATCCCGCTGCATGAACGCGCGCGGCTTGCCGGTGTCGCTGTTGACGCTGTTTTTGACAGCGTGTCGGTCGCAACGACGTTCAAGGACAAGCTGTACGAAGCAGGCGTCATATTCTGCCCATTTTCCGAGGCCGTTCGCGAGCACCCCGAACTCATCCGGAAATACCTGGGCAGCGTTGTGCCGCGGCGCGACAATTTCTATGCCGCACTGAATTCAGCGGTCTTTAGCGACGGCTCCTTTGTGTACATCCCCAAAGGCGTACGTTGCCCGATGGAATTGTCGACCTACTTCCGCATCAATGCAGCCAATACGGGGCAATTCGAACGCACACTGATCATCGCCGACGAAGGCAGTCATGTGAGTTACCTGGAAGGCTGCACGGCACCGATGCGCGACGAAAACCAGCTGCATGCAGCTGTCGTCGAGCTCATTGCGCTGAAAGATGCGGAGATCAAGTATTCCACGGTGCAGAACTGGTATCCGGGCGACGAGAACGGCGTAGGCGGTATTTACAATTTCGTCACGAAACGCGGTGACTGTGGTGGAGGGAACTCG
>JADFLJ010000113.1 GCA_022564475.1 Pseudomonadota bacterium | reverse complement strand
TGGACCAGGCACCAGCCGAGTGGCGAGCAGATGTCAATTTTCGACGCATCGCTGAAGTACGGTCAGGACGGCACGCCGTTAATCGTGATCGCCGGCAGCGAGTACGGCACCGGCTCCTCGCGTGACTGGGCCGCGAAGGGAACTTTGCTGCTCGGCGTCAAGGCCGTGATCGCAAGCAGCTATGAGCGCATCCATCGGTCAAATCTGATCGGCATGGGCGTGCTGCCGCTGCAATTCCTGAGTGGCGACAATGCAGAGTCGCTGGGACTGGACGGCACCGAATCCTTCGATATTACTGGCCATTCGAACAGCGACTCGGAAAACGTCACCGTGACGGCGACGGCTGAGGACGGCAGCGTCAAATCTTTCGCAGCGAAAATTCGCATCGACACACCAAAGGAACGTGACTACTACGAGCACGGCGGCATCCTGCAGTACGTTCTGCGTCAGCTTGCATGATCAAAGTTGCGGCATGGGTCGCTGGCGTTGTCGCGATATTGATTATCGCCCTGGGCATCTACTGGTCGCGAGCGCCTTCGGTCTTTTGGGTCAACGAATTTGTTGAAGAGGAACGCACGGTCGTCGGCTACGCGACGACTGATACGTTGATACGCGTAGCCGAGACCCTGCTCGACAAACCTGGCGGCTACCTGACGAACGACAAACTGCCACCCGGCCTGTATCTCGACAACATCCCGAGCTGGGAAAAAGGTGTACTGACTCAGGTCAAGGATCTGTCACGTGTCATCCGCAATGATTACAGCCGCAGCCAGTCGCAATCACGCGAGGACGAAGATGTTGTCATTGCGACCGAGAAGTTTTTCTCGGAGAGTAATTCCTGGCTATTCCCGCCAACCGAAAAGCGCTTTAGACAAGGCATTGAGGGGCTGACACGTTACCGCGACAGACTGACGGGTAACGCTGAGCCGGCCGCACAGTTTTTCGCCCGCGCCGACAATCTTCGTGAATGGCTGGCGGAAGTTGAGAAACGCCTCGGCAGCCTGACCCGCCGCCTGGCTGATAGCGTTGCCTCGACTCGCATCAATGAAAACCTCGCATTCGACCCTTCAGCCGAAGCGGCGCAAGTACAAGCAGACAGTGTGCAGGTGCGTACTTTATGGTTCGAAGTGGATGACATTTTCTTCGAGGCGCGCGGCACTGCATGGGCACTACTACATTTTCTTCGTGCGGCCGAACTGGATTTCGCGCGCGTTCTGGAGGACAAGAATGCAGACGTCAGCGTGCGCCAGATTATCCGCGAGCTGGAAGCCAGCATCGAACCACTCCGATCACCGATGATTCTTAATGGCGGTGGTTATGGATTATTTGCGAATCACTCGCTGGTCCTGGCAAATTACCTTGCGCGAGCAAACGCGGCTGTTATCAATCTGCGTGAGTTACTCGATCGGGGATAAGAGGCGTTTTAGCTCCTGCCAGAATGAGGACCTGGTCTTGGCTGAGTCGTTTTTAGAATTCACTTTATGATTATGTCGTAAGTTATTGTTTTAATAGAGTCCAACCCACGTCGGTATAGCCTTCCACGAGTCGGCCAAGCCCCTGTCGAGGCGTCGATATTGCGCTTCAAAACGTCCGACGAGGCGCCAGAATCGGCGTGAGTGATTCATATACCGCGCATGGCATAGCTCATGAATCATGAGATATCGCAGCGCCGCCGGCGCCAGAAATAAAAGGCAGTAATTAATGCTGATGGTGCCCGTTGATGAATGACTGCCCCAACAGGTCTTCTGGCCGCGTACCTGCATTCGTTTGTAAGAATTGCCCGTAAGCGCCGACAAGCCACGCAGGCGCGGCTCGAAATACTCCCTGGCCGTCGCGGCGAGCCAGCGCTTCAAAGCGACGACACATTGCGCTTCGTCGTCGGTCTTGCCGTACAGGCTCAGGATGTCGCCGTTCAAACGATAGCGCACCGTCCTGGCGCCTTCACGAGGCTGATAAACAACGCCGAAGATGCGCTCGATCGCCCGTAGATTGATGCGCACAGGCAAGCGAAAGGGTTCCGGCGCGTGTTTCGCGGCAAACGCTGCTCGGGTCTTGCGTATCCAGGCCTGATTCTCGGCCACAAAAGCCTGCACGTCGCGCGAACGAGTGCGCTTGGGAACAACGACCTCTACCCGGCCACGTGGATAGACCTTGATAGACAAGCGTCGGGCGCGGCTGCTTTCACGCACGGAAAAGCCCGACAGTGCGTCGGGCTCCTCGCTTACTGAAAACAGCGAAAGTTGTTTGGCTGCACTTTGCACAGCCCGATCTTACGGCGTTTTAGAAGGATTTTCCCGCTACGGGCGATCGCCACTGAAGCGAACGGCATCGTCCATGGACATGACACCTTCCACGCCGCCTACTTCAGCACGATCACTGATGTAGAGTTTCACCTCACGCTTCAGGAGCAGAACGCCTTCCACCCTTGATCCGGGACCGATGACGACGGTCGGTTTCTTGCCGTTGCCAAAGAAAGAGTTACTCACTTCCTCGACGATGACGTCACCTTTCACGACAGCTCCGTCAACGACGCGGATATCGCCGTTGACCGTCGAGACATCGCGAGCAACCGTGCTGCCACTCAACACGATACTGCCATTGACGTTGCTGACCTCACCATCAACCGAGCTACCCGTGTTTACGTTGATCTTCCCGTTTACGGCAGTGATTTCGCCATCAACGACAACTTGCTCGCCGACTCTGATGCCGCCATTAACGGTTTGCAGATCTTCAGTATGAGAATCGTCCGAGATTCGCAGGCTGCCGTTGACCGTGGAGGCGTCCTCAATCCGGGAGCCCTCCCCAACCCGTATCGAGCCGTTGACGGTCGATAAGGAACCCGTCACGGTCGCTTTTTTGCCGACAGTTATGCTGCCGTTGACTGTCGACGCGCCGTTGGACTCGGCGCCATCGTCAATTCTGACGCTCTTGTTATCGTTACTGTAGGCCGGCAACGAGAAGACTAAGGCTGCCAGGCCTGCAAATAATACTGATTTCCTGATTTTCAAACTCATGGTCGTGGGCCTTGTTGTGTACGTATACTCCTTAGATACCGTCTACAGTCAATTGGTTGCAATCCGGATCTCTCATGCGCTCAGCCCTTGAGGCTCGAAACCTGGTCAAAAAATACCCCGGAGTCGTCGCTGTCGACGACCTGAGTTTTGCCGTGTCCGAGGGTATCTGCTTCGGACTCCTGGGGCCAAACGGCGCAGGCAAAACGACGACCGTTGAAATTATCGAAGGCGTGACCCAGGCGACATCGGGCGAGGTCTGGTATTTCGGCGAGCCGGCCGGCGAGCGGTTTCGTGAAGAGGCCGGCATTCAATTCCAAAACACGGCGTTGCAGGATCACGTGACGGTTAAGGAAACTCTGCAAATGTTCCGGTCCTTATACGACCGCAAGGCCGATCTGAATACGATTATCGAGCAGTGTTCCTTGCAGGAGCTTCTGGACCGCGACAATCGCAAGCTTTCCGGCGGCCAGCGGCAACGATTGTTTCTGGCCGTCGCCCTCGTCAATCGTCCGAGGATCATTTTCCTCGATGAGCCAACGACTGGTCTCGACCCGCAGGCACGCCGTAATTTCTGGGAACTCGTGCAAAAAATTCAGTCGGAAGGCGCGACGATTATCATGACCACGCATTACATGGACGAGGCGCAAATACTGTGTAACGAAATAGCGATCATGGACGCGGGCAAGATCATTGCTCAGGGCAGCCCCGATGAACTCCTGCGCAAGCAATATGAGGGCCTCATTATTGAAATGCCTGTCGAAGATATTACGGGTGATCTAAGTTCGATTGAGCACAAACTTATTGAAACCCTGGGAATAATCGAAATTAACACGGACGACGTGTCGGCATCGATTACGGCCTTGTCCGCACAGGCCAGGAACCTCAACCGCATCAAGATTCGCCAGCCAAATCTTGAGGACCTGTTTCTCGATTTGACGGGCCATTCGTTGCGCGCTTAGCCCAGCGACATTCATGCTGCACAGAATCTACGCAATATACATCGCCCGTAATCGCGAATTCCTGCGCGACAGAGGCACGCTGGCATGGAATCTCGCCCTGCCGCTGGTTCTCATGATCGGCCTGTCACTCGCGTTCAGTGGTGACGGTCGCGACCAGTTCACAGTCGGTGTCCTGCAAGAGACTGCGAATCTCGACATCGAACAACATCCGTTTCTCGAAACGCGCTTCATTAATTTCGTCGCATTCACTGACGAGAATATTGCGTTTCGCAAGATTGAGCGACATCAACTGGATTTGCTCGTTCGTTTCGACGGACAGCGCCGTTACTGGATTAACCCGGACTCACCAAAAGCCTATTTCGCCGAGCGCTTGCTGCTGCATGCGGATACAACAAACGGCGGCAACATCGAGAAGGCGCAGATCAGTGGTGATGCGATTCGCTACGTCGATTGGGTGTTGCCCGGAATACTGGGCATGAACATGATGTTCAGCTGCTTGTTCGGCGTCGGCTATGTCGTCGTTCGCTATCGCAAGAACGGCTTCCTGAAACGCCTTCGTGCAACACCCTTAAGACCGATCGAATTCATTATTGCGCAACTGGCGTCACGCCTTAGCCTGATTATCCTGATTACCGCGGTTATCTACACGGGGACGCATCTGTTTCTCGATACGCGCATGGAAGGCAGCTACTTTGCGCTATTACTCATTGCAATACTCGGCGCCGCATCGATGGTGTCGCTAGGCCTTATGGTGGCGGCCCGAGTAAGCAGCGAAGAACTCGCCGGCGGCCTGTTGAATCTTATCACCTGGCCAATGATGCTGTTGTCCGGAGTCTGGTTTTCGCTCGAAGGAGCGAGTCCTTTGGTACAGAACGCGGCGCAGATTTTTCCGCTTACGCACATTCTCGATTCGTCTCGCGCAGTCATGCTCGACGGCGCGAGCCTGATTGATATTGCTCCCAACCTGGCGGCCCTCGCATTGATGACCGCCGTATTCCTCGGCATTGGCGCGACGTTCTTTCGCTGGAACCAGGATTAATGGCGCACGAACTCATCGACATCGGTGCAAATCTTGCACACGACAGTTTCGACGACGACCGTGACGATGTACTGCAAAGAGCGGCCGACGCCGGCGTAAGCACGCTTGTGATCACGGGCAGCAGCGATCAAAGCAATGTCGCCGCCCTCGCCCTGGCCAATGACAACCCGGACTGGCTTTATTCCACCGCGGGCGTGCACCCACACCATGCATCTGACTACAGCGAAAAAAGCGACGACATTATCCGACAATGCCTTGCAGACAAACGCTGCGTCGCGGTCGGCGAGTGTGGTCTCGACTATTTTCGCAACTTATCACCGCGCGAAGCGCAACTCGAAGCGTTCAGGGCACAACTCGACATCGCCCGCGACACCGGCCATGCGGTGTTCCTGCATCAGCGGGACGCGCATGATGACTTCGTCGAAGTGCTGGAGGCAGCCCTGCCGAACTTGTCACGTGCAGTGGCGCATTGTTTTACGGGCGAAGGCGAATCGCTGCGAGAATTCGTGGCGATGGGGCTCTACATCGGCATCACGGGCTGGATTTGCGACGAACGCCGCGGCGAGCACCTGAAAGATATTGTCTCGGCCATTCCCGACGACAGGCTGATGATCGAAACTGACTCACCTTATCTGTTACCTCGAACAATTCGCCCACGGCCGAAATCACGACGCAATGAGCCCGCTCACCTGACCGAAGTTCTGAAAACTGTCGCGCAGGCACGAGCGCAGACTGAAGAGCATGTCGCTGCGATTACGACTACCAATGCGAAGCGATTTTTCGGCATCGACTGACTAGTCGCTAACGGGCAACCACATGACGTGATCGACGAATTCGGTATCCGCCATCATGAACGGTATTTCTGCCAGCGATGTGAATCCGTAGCGCATGTAGAAATTCATTGCCCAGTCGGCATCCGCCCAAACGCTGAGCCAAATTCCGCTTATCCCGCGTTCGCGAGTTTCTGCGACAGCGGCGTCGAGCAGCAACCCGCCAATACCATGCCGCTGAAAATCCAGCGACACGTACAACTGCTGTACCTCAACGACAGATTGTCCGCGTAACACATCCGGCAGAGTACCCTCGCGAATCTTGAGCATTCCGGCGCAACACTGGCCATCAACCGCCATGAGGTAGCTAACGTCATCGCGTAGTATCTCGGTGCCAACAACAGCTTCGCTGAAATACGACTCGACATGACTCGCAATATCCTGCTCCGGTGCAGTGCCACCGTAGGCACTCAGGAAAACTTGTGAGCTTAATGCGGACAGCTCGGAGACATCGGATGTCGTCCCACGTCGAATATCCAAAGAATCACCCTCTCTCAGGAACCGGACGCCCGTCGGCTGATCAGTTCCCAGTGCGGCATGAAGGCCTCAACCTTAACCTGCGCGGACTTTTTGTTTTTTTCGCCAAATTCTTCGAGCAACTGATCCAGCGTCGCAACCAGTCCAGGCATGCCCTTACTGAACTCGGCGCCGTCCAAAAACAAAACGCGTCCGGCAACCGGCACTTGCCGGACAATTTGTCGCACGGCAGCAATTCGATCGTAGAGGGCATGTTGCGGGTTTGGAAACGTGTAGCGCCGCTGCTCACTGATAACGGTCCAGTCTTCCATCTTGTCACTGCCGAAAACCGCTCCATCGACATCTTTGAGTTCGAGGACCAGCAATCCCTGCGACGTCAGAAGAAGCTGGTCGATGAGAATCTCGCCATCATCGCCATTCGGAATGACCAGGTCATGCACGCGCTCGTATGCTATCTCCCGCAATACCCGCTCGAATTTCGAGCCTCGCCCCTTCACGAAGCGATACAGCAGCCACAGAAGCAACAGCAACAAGATGCCGACCAACAAGTAAAAATACGGGGACTGTGCGAAATCAGGCATGCGGTATTAAAGGCGGGTAGCGATGCCGAGGTCAAGCATTAGCCTGGGAAATTCTCGCGCATCGCATCTACAAGCACTTCGAGTGTCGGCTCGATATCGGTGACGCTGCTCGGTCGTGATAAAATAGCCGCGAGTTCATCGGGCAACGCGACGTCACTATTGATCAATGGCTCAACAATTGTCTCGAACTTCGCCGGGTGCGCCGTCGCGACAAGAATCCAGTGCGTGCTGTCGCGCTCGGATCGGTGCATGTGTCGCCAGGCATAACTGGCCGTCGCTGTGTGCGGGCAAATCGCGAAACCATAATCCGC
>JADFLJ010000112.1 GCA_022564475.1 Pseudomonadota bacterium | reverse complement strand
AGCCGTGAAGCGGTTCTCCGCGTTGTTGCGCCTCTTGACAAGGACGCGCCATTGCCAGCGAGACGCGCCTGGCGGACAACCGCTTCACGACTCGCTGAACCCATCAATACAAGCTTGTTGGACCACTAAGTATCGAGAATCTTCTCGTCCAGCACGAGACTCAAAGTATAGCGAACCCCAAAGCCCGTAACCTTCGTCGGTATATGGGCGAGTCCGCCTTCGTGGTCGCTGGCGCTCAGGTCCATGTGTACCCAGGGCGTGTCGTTTTCGACAAACTCGGCCAGAAAACTGGCGGCGAGAATATGATCTCCCGAGCCCTTCGCCGAGCACTGCTGCAGGTCGGCAACGTCGCTTTTGAGCTCTTCGAGAAATTCCTTGCCGATCGGGAACGGCCAGACGCGCTCGCCGCAGTTTTGCCCCGTGCGCTTGAGCCGCGGGTGCCATTCGGCACGGTTCGTAAAAACGCCAGAGTATCTCGTGGTGATTGCATTGACACAGGCGCCGGTCAAGGTCGCGTAATCGATAATCATGCCGGGTTTGTCCCGGCTTGCGAGTACCAGCGCATCGGCCAGGGCCATGCGACCTTCCGCATCGGTATGAATGGTCTGAATGGTTTTACCGTTCGCCGCGGTTACAACATCTTGCGATTTATAGGCATCCGGACCTGTTCGGTTCTCGGTGATGGCAAGCCAGCAGTCGACCGCCATGTCGAGACCGAGTTCAGATATCGACAGCAATGATCCCAGTGCCACGGCGCTGCCTTGCATGTCGCCGTGCATGTCGAGCATCGAGAGAAACGGCTTCAGATTCGTGCCGCCCGTATCAAAAATAATGCCTTTGCCGACCAGGCAGAGGTCCGCCTTCGACTTTTTGCCGGCGGGCCGGTAGCGCAGCCGAATCATGCAAGCGCTGTCGTTTTCGTTCCCCTGTGCGACGGCCAGGAATGCACCTGCGCCAAGTTTTTCGAGTTCTTTGCTTGAGAAGCGCTTGTATTGCCAGCCCTTGTCTTTAGCGATCGAACGGACGATCTCCGTGTAATTCACGGCGTCGAGCTTGTTCGGCGGCATCGTTGTCAGCCAACGCGCGAGGTTGTTGCCGTTCGCTTCTGCGCGGACGCGATTAACGTCGATCTTGCGGGCTAACCCGATCATTTTGATGCTGCGAATGGTCGCCGGAGTTGCCTTGTTCTTGTAGCTTGGCATTGCAAATCCCGCAGCAAGCGCTGCCGCCAGAACATTTTTCACGATCGCCGCCTGGGCAGCACTATCGAATCCCTGCACACAGATACCGAGACAGCCGGCCTTCTCTGCAGTTGCTGCTGCAACCATCTTGCGCGCGAACGACAATTGCTCGAAAGCTGTCGAATTCACTGCTAGCATGCCGCCGACAACCAGCGTCTGACGCTTGTTGGCAAGCCGGGCAAGCAGTGCCGGAGTGGCATCTGACGAACGTTTTTTGGCCGCCGCTTGTAATAATGCAGCCTGCGGGAGTGAGCGCCATACCTCTGCCCTGGCGTTCTCGGGAAGGACTAACAGTAGTGAGTCAATCGGTGCGAGTAACTTGGCAGTTACGCGGCCGGTTTGTTGGGCGATACGAATATCGCCAGCGTCATTAAGAAGTGGATGCATAGCTGTGAATTTCCTGCAGTGAGCTTGACCCAATCGGCGCAAACCCGGAACATTATGAATAGTATATGACGAAATTCAATCCATACGACGACCTTGATCCGGTCGAGACCGGCGAGTGGCTGGAATCGATCGATTCGGTCCTGTCGCAGCACGGACCCGAACGGGCACACTTCCTGCTCAACAAGATGATCGATTTCGCGCGGCGATCGGGTGCCTATCTTCCGTACAGCCCGAATACGGCCTATCTGAACACGATCGCGACCGGTCGCCAGCCCGAGTATCCGGGGGACCGCGCGCTCGAACGGCGCATCGAGGCCTATATTCGCTGGAATGCCATGGCCATGGTCGTGCGTGCGAACCGCATCAGCACGGACTACGGTGGCCACATTTCGAGTTATGCCTCGTCGGCGACACTCTACGAGGTGGGGTTCAACCACTTCTGGCGCGGCGACACGGAGAAACAGGGCGGGGACATGATTTTCTTTCAGGGCCATTCGGCGCCCGGTATTTATGCGCGAGCGTTCCTCGAGGGCAGGCTCAAAGAAGGCGACCTGGCGCGTTTTCGCCAGGAAGTCGGCGGCGGCGGGCTGTCGTCCTATCCTCACCCTTGGCTAATGCCCGATTTCTGGCAGTTCCCGACCGTATCGATGGGCCTCGGCCCGATGATGGCAATTTACCAGGCGCGTTTCATGCGCTACATGGAAAGCCGCGAGATGGTTGCGCCCTCCGATCGCAAGATCTGGGCGTTCCTGGGCGACGGTGAGATGGACGAGCCCGAGTCCATGGGTGCGATCACGATGCCGGTGCGCGAAGGCCTCGATAATCTGATCTTCGTCGTTAACTGCAATCTGCAACGGCTCGACGGTCCGGTGCGCGGCAACGGCAAAATTATTCAGGAACTGGAGGCCGCATTTGGCGGCGCCGGCTGGAATGTCATCAAGGTGGTCTGGGGTTCACGCTGGGACCCATTGCTGGCCGACGATAAAGATGGCCTGTTACGCCGGCTCATGGAGGAAACCGTTGACGGCGAATATCAGGCATTCAAAGCCAATGACGGTGCCTATGTTCGCGAGAAGTTCTTCGGCAAGCATCCCGAGACTGCGGCCATGGTTGCGGATATGTCGGACGCGGAAGTCTGGCGCCTCAATCGAGGTGGGCACGATGCCTTAAAAGTCCACGCGGCTTACGATGCAGCAACACGCCACACGGGGCAGCCGACGATCATTTTGGCGAAGACAGTCAAGGGCTACGGCATGGGCTCCGCCGGTGAAGGCCAGAATACGGCGCACCAGCAGAAGAAAATGGATATGGATGCGATTCGCGAATTTCGCGATCGTTTCAACATACCGGTGTCCGACAAGGACCTCGACGACGTGCCGTTCTACATGCCGGCAGCCGACAGCGAAGAACTTCAATACCTGCATGCAAGGCGTCAGGCGCTGGGTGGCTACCTGCCAAAACGGCGCAGCAAATCGAAAGCCTTGCCTGTCCCGCCACTCGCGATGTTCCAGACCCAGATCGACGGCACGGGCGAGCGAGAAGCGTCTACGACGATGGCGTTCGTGCGCATTCTCACATCGTTGATTCGCGACAAGCGGATCGGCAAACACATCGTGCCGATCGTCCCTGACGAAGCGCGCACGTTTGGTATGGAAGGCATGTTCCGCACGATCGGAATTTATTCCTCTAAAGGCCAGCTGTATGAGCCCGTCGATGCGGGCGAGCTCATGTATTACCGCGAGGACAAGAAGGGCCAGATTCTGGAGGAAGGCATTAACGAAGCCGGCGCCTGGTGTTCGTGGGCCGCGGCCGGTTCCTCTTATTCCAATCACGACGTCCCGATGGTGCCGTTTTATATCTATTACTCGATGTTCGGCTTCCAACGCATTGGCGACTTCATATGGGCCGGTGGCGATCAGCAGTGCAGGGGATTCCTGATTGGTGCCACGGCCGGCCGTACGACATTGGCCGGCGAAGGCCTGCAGCACCAGGACGGACACAGTCTTATCGCGGCATCGACCGTACCAAACTGCGTGTCCTACGATCCCACCTATGCCTACGAGCTGGCCGTGATCATTCAGGATGGCTTGCGCCGCATGATCGGCGAGCAGGAAAATGTTTTTTACTACATTGCCTGCATGAACGAGAATTACGTGCACCCGCCCATGCCGGCTGGCATTGAAGAGGGCATTCTCAAGGGCATGTATCTGTTGCAGGTCGGCGGCCAGGGCAAGATTCGAGCGCAGTTGCTTGGGTCGGGCACGATCCTGAGAGAAGTCATCGCCGCTGCGGCATTGCTGGAGAACGACTTCGGCATCCCGACCGATGTGTGGTCGGTCACGAGCTTTAACGAATTGCGTCGCGACGGACTCGCGGTCGAGCGTTGGAATCAGCTGCATCCCGGCGAAACACCGCGACGTTGCTACGTCGAAGAGTGTCTCGCCGAGCGGCCCGGTCCCTATATCGCGGCAACCGATTACATGAAGATCGTCCCGGACCAGATTCAGCGTTGGGTACCCGGCACCTTCGTCTCGCTGGGCACCGACGGTTACGGTCGCAGTGACGCACGCGAGGCGCTGCGCCGACACTTCGAAGTCGACAAACATTATATCGCCGTCACAGCGCTGAAAGCGCTCGCGGACGATGGTGTGCTCGACCAGAAGACTGTTGCACAAGCCATTGAAAAATATGGCATTGATCCGGACCGTCCGGATCCTGTGACGCTGTAGAGTCGGGAGAGGCCTGTGGCGAACAGCAGCGACATAATCGTTCCCGATCTCGGTGAATTCGCCGCTGTCGAGGTCATCGAAATTCTCGTCAGCGCCGGTGACAAAGTCGAACGCGAAGACGGCCTGATCACGCTCGAGACGGATAAGGCCGCGATGGACGTGCCAGCGACTGAAAATGGTGTCATCGAGTCAATCACGGTCAGCCTTGGCGATAAAGTATCGACGGGATCGGTCATCGGACAAATGATCGTGGAAGTCGGCGATACCGTTGTAATCATGCCGGCTATTGCGGCGATGCCCAGCGGTGATACGACGGTGCTTGTGACGCCTGCGGGAGCCGCAGTGAAATCGGGTGGCAAGCAAACGCTCGTCGTACCCGATCTTGGCGATTTCGACGAGGTCGAAGTGATCGAAGTTCTGATTTCCGCCGGTGATGTGATCGACGTTGACGACCCACTGGCGACACTGGAGACGGACAAGGCTGCGATGGATGTGCCGGCCGTCGTCGCGGGAACGATTGACGAGGTTCTCATCAAAGTAGGCGACAAGGTCTCTGCAGGATCGGTGCTTGCGATCATTGACGCCGTCGCAAGGGCGGTGGAAACTGTTGCGGCTCCCGCGAAGTCGCAAACGGCTGCGGCCGCGCCGCCGCAGGCGCCACCGACACAAAAACCGGCTGCCGCATCAAGCACCCCGGCACGCATAGATGAAGCAGGATTTGCGCGCGCACACGCGAGCCCGTCAGTACGAAAGCTGGCGCGCGAACTTGGTGTTGATCTCGCTAAAGTCACGGGCAGCGGCCTCAAGAACCGTGTCGTTCATGACGACGTCAAGAACTTCGTCAAGGCGATACTGACGGGCCAGGCTGCAGCGCCAGGCGGTGCCCGTTTACCGAAAATACCGAGCGTGGACTTCGCGAAATTTGGCGAGGTTGACGTGCAGCCGCTGACACGGATCCAGAAAATATCCGGACCGCGCTTGCAGGCAAGCTGGATCAATCTGCCACATGTCACGCAGCATGATCTGGCCGACATCACGGATCTCGAGTCCCGTCGTCAGGAATTGAAAGGCCCGGCGAAAAAGCGTGGCATTCCACTGACACCGCTGGCCTTCGTCATCAAGGCCTGTGTTGCTGCGCTGCAGGAGTTTCCGAAGGTCAATGCATCGCTGTCGGACGACGGCGAAAGTCTCGTGTTCAAGAAATACATCCACATCGGTTTTGCGGCCGATACGGACAAGGGTTTGATGGTGCCCGTCATCCGCGATGCCGATAAGAAAGATGTCTATGAGTTGGCGACCGACCTCATGCAGCTTTCGGCTGCTGCGCGTGATGGCAAATTGAAAGCACCGCAGCTACAGGGCGCATCGTTCACGATTTCGAGTCTCGGCGGCATTGGTGGTACGTCGTTTACACCAATCGTCAATGCGCCGGAAGTCGCAATCCTCGGCGTGTGTCGTTCAAGCTTTCAACCGGTGTGGGACGGTGAGAAATTCGAGCCGCGGTTAATGTTGCCGCTGTCATTCTCCTACGATCATCGTGTTATCGATGGGGCGTACGCGGTTCGCTTTACAACGTATTTAGGCAAGGCGCTGGGCGATGTCGATGCGCTGTTGCGAGCGATCCCGTAGTGGCAGACCCGAAGGCAGGATTTGACGAGGACGAGTCGGCCTCGACCCAGGTAATGTCGCCGGAGGACGTAGCCAAAGCGATCGCATCGAAAGATGCCCCCGCGGAGAGCGTGGCTCACACGACCCAGCTTGTGGTCCTTGGCGCCGGCCCGGGTGGTTACACGGCCGCCTTTCGCGCCGCCGATCTTGGAATGGATGTCATTCTTGTCGAACGCTGGCCCATGTTGGGCGGTGTTTGCCTCAACGTCGGCTGTATTCCGTCGAAGGCGCTGCTGCACGTGGCACGCGTAATTGACGAAACCAAAGAGATGGCCGAACACGGTATCGTTTTTGGCAAGCCGAAGATTGACGCGGGAAAACTGCTTGCCTGGAAAAACCAGGTCGTGTCCAAACTGGTTGGTGGACTGTCGCAGCTTGCCAGGCAACGCAAGGTCAAAGTCGTTCACGGCGTGGCTAAATTTGAATCGGCGAACAAGCTGGTCCTCGATACGGGCGATACGATCGCATTTGAAAAATGCATCATTGCCGCGGGTTCGGAATCCGCCATGTTGCCGGGATTACCGGACGATCCACGCATCATTGATTCAACGGGTGCGCTGGAAATAAATCCGCTGCCCAAGCGCTTGCTTGTTGTAGGCGGCGGCATCATCGGTCTGGAAATGGCCTGTGTTTACGCGGCACTGGGTGTCGACGTCAGCGTCGTGGAACTGTTGGATTCCTTGATGCCCGGCACGGACAAGGACCTGTTGCGGCCGTTCACGAAGATCATCAAGAAACGCTACGACGCGATTATGTTGTCGACCAAAGTAACGAAGATGCGCGCGACGACGCCGGGTATCGAGGTTTCCTTCGAAGGCAAGAACGCACCCGCAATAGGCGTCTATGATCGCGTATTGATCGCGGTTGGGCGTCGGGCGAATGGCGACAAGCTTGATGCCGACAAGGCGGGCGTCAACGTGGACAAGCACGGTATCGTTGAGGTCGACAAGCAAATGCGAACAAATGTGTCGCATATATTTGCGATTGGCGATCTCGCGGGCGGGCCGATGCTGGCGCACAAGGCAACGCATGAAGCCAAGGTAGCGGCGGAAGTCGCAGCGGGCGAGAAGCGCTATTTCGATGCGCGCACAATTCCGTCAGTTGCGTATACCGACCCCGAGATTGCATGGGTCGGTTTGACCGAGATCGAGGCCAAAGAGCAGGGCATCGACTACGAGAAGACCGCGTTCCCATGGGCAGCGAGCGGCCGCGCATTGTCACTGGGTCGTGATGAGGGCTTTAC
>JADFLJ010000111.1 GCA_022564475.1 Pseudomonadota bacterium | reverse complement strand
GATCAGCTACGACAGCTCGATCGACCCGGTCGGTGCCTGCGTCGGCATGCGCGGGTCTCGCGTACAGGCCGTGTCCAACGAGCTGGCCGGCGAGCGAGTCGATATCATCCTATGGGACGACAACTCAGCGCAGTTTGTAATCAACGCCATGTCTCCGGCCGAGGTTGTGTCAATCGTCGTCGATGAAGATGCGCGCAGCATGGATATCGCCGTTGAAGAAGACAAGCTGTCGCAGGCGATCGGCCGCGGTGGGCAGAATATTCGTCTTGCAAGTGAGCTCTCCGGATGGGAGCTCAACGTAATGACGGCCGCGGATGCCGAGCAGAAAAGCGAAGCTGAAATGAAGGAGCTGATCGAGTTATTCGCCAAGCAACTCGATGTCGATGAGGAAGTTGGCCTGATCCTCGTACAGGAAGGATTCTCGACAATCGAAGAGGTTGCCTATGTGCCGGCGTCGGAGCTTGTTGAAATCGAAGAATTCGATGAGGACATTGTGAGCGAACTTCGCAATCGTGCGCGTGATGTCTTGCTTACACAGGCAATTATTGTGGAAGAGAAGATCGACGAAACAGAGCCTGCGGAAGACCTGCTGAACCTCGACGGCATGGAAAAATCATTGGCTTTCCTGCTGGCCAGCAAGGGTGTTGTAACACGCGAAGATCTCGCTGAATTGGCGACCGACGATTTACTCGATATTCATGAAATGGATCAGGAAGAGGCAGGTGCTTTGATTATGAAAGCGCGGGCACACTGGTTTGAAGAGGAGCAACAGGCGTAAGCGCTGTTGATCCGGAGTTAAAGCATGGCTGATGTGACAGTTGAACAATTTGCTGAGGTGCTGAAGGTACCGGTCGATAAGTTGCTAACGCAACTTGATGAGGCTGGCATCAAGGTCAGTGGCTCTGGCGACACCATTACGGACGATGCGAAGCTGGAATTGTTATCGTTTTTACGACGCGCGCATGGGCAGGATGAATCCCCATCCGCGGTTGCGACGCCGCGTAAGATTACGCTGAAGCGCAAGTCGCAATCCGAATTGAGGATGTCTGGATCACAGGGTCGCTCGCGAACAGTGAGTGTCGAAGTGCGGCGCAAGCGCACCTACATCAAGCGCGATGTTCTGGAAGAACAGGCACAAAAAGAGCAAGAAGAACTTGATCAGATTCGGATTGCGGAAGAAGAACGCGTAGAAGCCGAGCAGCAAGCGGCGGCCGCAGCAATTGCAGAACAAGAAAAGGCAGTCCGTGATGCAGAGGAAGCGCGCGAGAAAGAAGAAAAAGATCGTCTCAGTGCAGAGGAAGATGCACGTGCGGCGGCAGAGCAAGTAGCGAAAGCCGAAGCGGACGAAAAGCTACGCCTCGAAAAGGCCGAACTGGATGCCAGGAGCCGTCGTGCGAAAGAAAAGACCAAGGCCGCGCCGAAGCATGCAGTGACGAAATACGGCCGCAAGGAGTTGCACGTTGCAGGCGACAAGACGGGTCGCCGCAGACGCAAGACACCGATGCGTCGGCGAGCTGTCGCGGTCAGTGGCGACGGGCAGCACGGTTTCGAGAAACCAACGGCGCCCGTCGTACACGAGGTGGAGATTCCGGAGAATATTTCCGTTGCTGAGCTCGCGCAGAAAATGGCGATTAAGGGCAATGAAGTCGTCAAAGTGCTCTTCAATATGGGCGCAATGGTCACGATAAACCAGGTGATCGATCAGGATACAGCGACGCTTGTTGTCGAGGAGCTTGGTCACACGGCGAAGCCAATTACAGAAGCCGCGGTCGACGAGCAGTTGTTGGCCGAAGAGAAGATTATCGAGGGCGATGCAACTGCACGTCCGCCGGTCGTCACGATCATGGGCCACGTTGATCACGGCAAGACCTCTTTGCTCGATTACATTCGCAAGACCAAAGTCGTCGATGGCGAGGCAGGCGGCATTACGCAGCATATAGGCGCGTACTCGGTTGATACTGAAAAGGGTCGCATTACGTTCCTCGACACGCCGGGCCACGCGGCCTTTACGGCAATGCGCGCGCGCGGTGCGCAGGCAACCGATATTGTTGTTCTGGTCGTTGCGGCCGATGACGGCGTCATGCCACAAACCATTGAGGCAATACAGCATGCCAAGGCGGCCAAAGTGCCGCTCGTTGTTGCGATCAACAAGATTGATCGTGAAAATGCTGACTCAGAGCGTGTGAGAAACGAGCTGTCGCAGCACGAAGTTATTCCGGAGGAGTGGGGTGGTGAACACCTGTTCGTCAACGTATCCGCTCACACGGGCGAGGGCGTTGATTCTTTGCTCGACACGATCCTGTTGCAATCTGAAGTCATGGACCTGAAGGCCGTCGAAGATGCGCCTGCGCAGGGTATCGTCATAGAGGCGAGCCTCGAGAAAGGACGCGGCGCAATGGCAACCTTGCTGGTGCAATCGGGCACACTGAGGCAAGGCGATATGATCATCGCCGGAGAAGAATACGGTCGTATTCGAAATATGTACGATGAAACGCAACAGTCGATCAAGTCGGCGGGCCCCTCGACTCCGGCCGTCATTATCGGTTTGTCCAAAACGCCGAGTGCCGGGGACGACTTCCTGGTCGTGCGGAATGAGCGCAAGGCCCGCGAGGTTGCGGAGTTCCGCCAAACCAAGTCACGTGATATGAAACTCGCAAAACAGCAGGCATCCAAACTGGAGGACATGTTCAGCCAGATGAAGGATGGTGGAGCGCAAACGATTTCGGTCATCATAAAGTCGGACGTGCATGGCAGTGCTGAGGCATTGCGCGATTCACTGATAAAGCTGTCGACGGACGAGGTGAAAGTGAAGATTCTTGGGTCGGGCGTCGGCGGTATTACAGAAACAGATGCGACGCTCGCGGCGGCGTCGAAGGCATTGATCATCGGCTTTAATGTTCGCGCAGATGCTGCGGCACGCGTTGCGATCAAGGAGTCCGGGGTCGATGTGCGCTACTACAGCATTATTTACGAGGCAATCGATGATGTGAAGGCGGCCCTGAGCGGTCTCCTCGCGCCGGAAATTCGCGAGCAGATCGTTGGCCTCGCGAAAGTGAAGGAAGTATTCCGCTCGCCGAAACTTGGCGATATTGCGGGTTCGATCGTCACCGAAGGCTTTGTGAAACGCTCTAACCCAATTCGTGTGCTGCGCGACAACGTCGTGATCTATGAAGGTGAGCTCGAGTCGTTGCGGCGATTCAAGGATGACGTCAACGAAGTGAAGTCGGGCACCGAATGCGGCATCGGCGTCAAGAATTACAATGATGTTCAGGTTGGCGACCAGATCGAGTGCTTCGAACGTATCGAAGTCGCGCGGACGCTGGACTAGGGTATAGCGAGCAATCCAATGCCACGTGAGTTTTCTCGAAATCAACGCCTGGGTAATCAGGTGCTGCGTACGCTGTCCGAGTTACTGCGGTTTGAGACGAAAGATCCGCGCTTGCAGAATGTGTCGCTTACGGCAGTGGAGCTGACTCGGGATCTGAGCGTGGCGCGAGTCTATTTCAGCCTGATGGACCCCAACGATGACCCGGTACTGGTAGCCGAAGGTCTCGCGGCTGCCTCCGGGTTCCTGCGACGCAAACTCGGCAGTTCGATCAAGATTCGGCATGTTCCGGAGCTGCGCTTCGCACACGACGATAGCGCCGCAGAAGCCGTCCGCATTGGCCATTTGATTGATGTTGCGATCGAATCCGACTCCGCAGTCGATTCTGACTCCGACGACGACCGCTAGGGCAATTCACAGTGACGAATAAAAGAAGTCGATTGGAAGCCATCGACGGCCTCTTGCTGCTGAACAAACCGGCGGGTTTGTCCTCGAATCAGGCCTTGCAACGCGTCAAACGCTTGTTGAATGCGAAGAAAGGGGGACACACGGGCAGTCTCGATCCGGCGGCGACGGGCATGTTGCCGCTGTGTTTCGGAGAGGCTACCAAGGTGTGTGCGTTTCTCCTGAACGCGGACAAGACCTACCGCGTAACGGCGAAGCTCGGGGTCGCCACGGATACGGGCGATGCGGAGGGCAACGAAATAGCGCAACAGCCGGTTCCTGAGCTGAGTCGGGATGACTGGGACGCAATTTTGCAGGGATTCATGGGTGAGTCGATGCAGATACCGCCCATGTATTCGGCGCTAAAGAAAGACGGTAAACGTTTATACGAGCTTGCCAGGAAAGGTGAGATCGTCGAGCGTGCGCCGCGGCAGATTCGCGTCGATGAGATTGAATTGCTGGAATTTGCAGGCACGCGGCTGGTGTTTCGGGTGCGCTGCTCGAAAGGCACTTATATTCGTTCGATGGTCGAGGATATCGCTGCGAAGGCCGGGACTGTCGCCCATACAGCGCGCTTGCACCGGGAAGCTGTAGGTGGCTTCGAGGCGGACGCAATGATGGACCTGACAGCAGCGGAAGCGTTGGCTGATAAGGGCAGGGAAGCGCTCAGAGAGCGGCTGCTGCCCCCCGATGTCGCGTTGACGGATATGCCGACTGTCAGTCTTGATTCGGCAGGTGTCGAGGCGTTTCGTCTGGGCAAGATTGTGGCGATAGATGAGACGCACGATCAAGGGCTGGCACGGGTTTACGGCCCGGCCGGCAAGCAGGAATTTTTAGGTGTGGGCGAGTTAACCGGAGACGGGCATGTCGCTCCAAAAAGGGTGTTTATGCTGGGGCCAAAAAAGACCCCGGATAATTGATATTTAGACTGTTAATAGCTCATTGCAGGCGCTAGAATACCGCGCTTCAAAAAAGGGCCAAATTAAAATCAGGTACACAAGGTACCGTGGAGTAATCGAGTAATGTCACTTTCAAGTGAAGCGAAAGCAAAGATCGTGGAAGACTATAGCCGTGGCGAAGTCGACACGGGTTCTCCCGAGGTTCAGGTAGCACTGCTGTCAGCACGAATTTCAGAACTTACCGAGCATTTCGGTGAGCACAAAAAGGATCACCACAGCCGTCAGGGTCTGCTCAAAATGGTCAACAAGCGACGCAAGTTGCTCGACTATCTGAAATCCAGAGATCAGGACCGCTATCGCGAGCTGATTTCCCGGCTCGGCCTGCGTCGCTAGAGAGCGCGCAATCCCGGCAATTAAATAACCCGACTGGTCCCTGAAAAGGGTACACGGCGGGTCGCTTATGCCTACATCAACTCAATCGAGTAAATAAAAGTGAATTCAACAACTAAGACTTTCCAATATGGGGAGCATCAGGTATCCCTAACGACTGGCGGGATTGCCCGTCAGGCCGACGGCGCTGTTCTCGTCAACATGGCTGAGACCATTGTTCTTGTCACCGCGGTAGGCCGCAAGGAAGCGGATCCAGGGCGCGATTTCTTCCCGCTCACGGTTAACTATCAGGAAAAGACCTACGCTGCCGGCAAGATTCCGGGCGGATTTTTCAAGCGTGAAGGACGCCCGGCCGAGAAAGAGACGCTGGTTTGTCGCCTGATCGATCGCCCGATTCGTCCGTTGTTTCCGAAGGGCTTCAAGAACGAAGTTCAGGTTATCGCGACCGTCATGTCGCTGAACCCGGAAGTGGATGCGGATATACCGGCCCTGATCGGTGCCTCTGCTGCACTGGCTATTTCGGGCATGCCGTTCGCGGGACCGATTGGCGCAGCGAAAGTAAGCTACATCGACGGCAACTACGTATTAAATCCGTCGGTATCAGCCACCAGGGAATCCGATCTGGAACTTGTTGTCGCCGGCACCAAAGACGCAGTCCTCATGGTTGAGTCAGAGGCAAATAGCCTCTCGGAAGAAATCATGCTGGGTGCCGTCATGTTCGGCCACGAGCAAATGCAGATTGCGATTTCGACGATCAATGAATTGGCCGCAGAAGTTGGCAAGCCTGCCTGGGACTGGGTTGCACCCGCTGAGGACGAAGAACTCGCCGCTGCCGTTGCCACGCAAGCACAGGGTGGCATGACCGCTGCGTACATGATCACGGACAAGCAGGAGCGTCAGGCGGCTGTAGCCGACGTGAAGGCCGCGGCTGTTGCAGAACTCGCAAGCGATGGCGACGACGCTCGCTGGTCGGCTGGCGATGTCATGAGTGCCACGTACAAGCTCGAAAAGAACACGGTTCGCCAACGCATTATAGCGGGCGAGCCGCGGATTGACGGCCGCGACAAGTCGACGGTCCGTCCGATCAATATCGACGTTGGCCTTCTGCCTCGCGCACACGGTTCAGCCGTGTTTACGCGTGGTGAGACGCAGGCGATTGTTGCGGTAACGCTGGGCACCGGTCGTGACGCGCAGATCGTTGATGCGATCACGGGTGAGTACAAAGACAACTTCATGTTGCACTACAACTTTCCTCCGTTCTGTGTCGGTGAGACCGGCTTTGTCGGTTCGCCGAAGCGTCGCGAGATCGGCCACGGCAAACTGGCGCGTCGCAGTATCGAAGCTGTTCTGCCGAGTCAGGATGACTTCGGCTACGTCATTCGCGTTGTATCCGAAATCACCGAGTCCAATGGTTCGAGTTCAATGGCCTCAGTTTGCGGCACCAGCCTCGCACTGATGGACGCAGGTGTGCCGATCAAGGCGCCGGTTGCCGGTGTTGCGATGGGCCTCATCAAGGAAGGCGACGATTTCGCCGTCCTGACCGACATCCTGGGTGACGAAGATCACCTCGGCGACATGGACTTCAAGGTTGCTGGTACTGAAGAGGGCATTACAGCCCTGCAGATGGACATCAAGATCCAGGGCATTACGCGCGAGATCATGGATCTCGCACTGGCGCAGGCTAAAGAAGCGCGTTTGCACATTCTTGCGGAGATGGCCAAGGTCATCGACAAGCCGCGTGAAGAGATGTCTGAATGGGCGCCGACGATTATTACGATCAAGATCGATCCCGAGAAGATACGCGACGTCATCGGCAAGGGCGGCTCCACGATTCGCTCCATCACCGAAGAGACCGGTGCATCCGTCGATATCGACAACGACGGCACTATCAAGATCGCATCGGTTGACGGCGCCTCGGGCAAGGAAGCACTGCGTCGCATCGAGCTGATCACGGCAGACGTCGAAGTTGGCCGCATCTACGATGGCAAGGTTGCCCGGCTGATGGACTTCGGGGCATTCGTCACGATTCTGCCGGGCAAGGACGGACTCGTTCATATCTCGCAGATCTGCAACGAGCGTGTTGAGAAAGTCAGCGATAAACTGGCCGAAGGCGATCTCGTCAAGGTTAAGGTCCTGGAAGTTGATCGCCAGGGTCGTGTTCGGCTCTCGATGAAAGAGGTCGACGGCGATTAGCTTGTAGATACTCTGTTGTGAGTCAAGCGGTATTGGCCGTCGGCATACGGTAGAACTTGCGGCCATCCCATTCCTGTC
>JADFLJ010000110.1 GCA_022564475.1 Pseudomonadota bacterium | reverse complement strand
CAGGAAGTCGCCTTCGCCACTGGTGTTCCTTCCGATATCTACGCATTTCACCGCTACACCGGAAATTCCACTTCCCTCTACCATACTCTAGCTCTGCAGTATCGAATGCCATTCCCAGGTTGAGCCCAGGGCTTTCACATCCGACTTACAAAGCCGCCTACGCGCGCTTTACGCCCAGTAATTCCGATTAACGCTCGCTCCCTCCGTATTACCGCGGCTGCTGGCACGGAGTTAGCCGGAGCTTCTTCTGTAGGTAACGTCAAGACCCAGGGGTATTAACCCCAGGCTTTTCTTCTCTACTGAAAGTGCTTTACAACCCGCAGGCCTTCTTCACACACGCGGCATTGCTGGATCAGGGTTTCCCCCATTGTCCAATATTCCCCACTGCTGCCTCCCGTAGGAGTCTGGGCCGTGTCTCAGTCCCAGTGTGGCTGATCGTCCTCTCAGACCAGCTACGGATCGTCGCCTTGGTGAGCCTTTACCTCACCAACAAGCTAATCCGACTTAGGCTCATCCAATAGCGCGAAGTCCCGAAAGATCCTCCGCTTTCCCCCGTAGGGCGTATGCGGTATTAGCTCGAGTTTCCTCGAGTTGTCCCCCACTACTGGGCAGATTCCTAAGTATTACTCACCCGTCCGCCACTCGACGCCTGGGAGCAAGCTCCCATCGTTTCCGTTCGACTTGCATGTGTTAGGCATGCCGCCAGCGTTCAATCTGAGCCAGGATCAAACTCTTCAGTTCAATGTTTTGAGCTTGAAGAACATAAATCCCAAATTACTTAGATTTAACTTGGTTCTTACGTTCAATTTTGCCTTCGCAAACTCGGACGCAAGCACCCACACAAATTATCTGATCATATTTTTAAAGAACAATGAAAAAGGGGTCTGGACCCAATTTTTCGGGTAGCCGCCAAGTATACAGGCCAAGCGGGTCTGTTGACCAGCCCCATGGCCTTAGCTGTATTGTCCTGGAGGTTCACTGAAGCGCACCGTGTCCTCAGCGAGCGGGGCATTATAGCGGCCAAACGTCCGCCGTCAACCCTTTATGCGAACTTTCTCAAAGAGGCCTCGAATGGCCGCTCCAAGCGCAGTTCAGGCGCCTCGGGACTAGCCCTCAAACCACGCCCGATACTCGTCTGACAGCATGAATTTGCGGAACATTGGGTCCTTCGTCAGTGCGTCCGGCCCCAGTGCGTGTCCGAAGTCATTTTCGAGCTTTTCGAGTGCTTCGATCGCATCTGCGAAATTCTCCGCAGTTACCCTCGCCCGAAACACCGACCACCAGCCAAGCTCCAGGTCGGGCTCCTGGGTAACTGACTTCACCGCGAGCTCATGGGCGAGGTCAAACTGCTCCATTACGAGAGCAACAGACGATAGTCGAGCGTTCACGAGCGCGTCGTCGATTCGCAGGTGTTTCTGCAAGCGCGTGAGGGCATCGTAGGCATCCTCATAGCGTTCCTCAGGCAAGTAGTAATCCAGCAACGCCAGCGAGAACAGTGGATCGTTGGGAAAGTGCGTATCGACCATAATCAGCGCCTCGCGCTGTGCGCGCCGCTTCCGCGCGGCCCTGGCTGCATCGAGACCAAGCTTGATAATCACTGGCTGGCTTTTTAGTCGCTCGTCGAGCGATGCCATGATTTCATCGTAACGAGTGAAATTACGCACGCGAGTTGCCTTGAGGATCTCCATGATCTGGAAGATCTCCGACTCACGAACATTGGAATAGGTGACGAGCTTGCGGGCGGCATTGGCATTTGGCCTGGCCTGAATCAATGTCAGGCCCATGCGCTCGCTAAACAAGTGGCCCCAGTAATAGTCTTTCCAGTCGACAATTCGCATGCGGCCCTTATCGTCGAGTCGCAATTCGTATTCGTGATAATTCGCCCGGAAAAACGACATGTCGTAGCGCACCACAGCTCGACCTCGATCGCCCCTCGATTCGACGACCAGCAAACGTGCCTTCATCCCTTTTTCGGCTTCGCTGGTGAAAAAGGACTCAACAAAGGACGCCCACTTTTTGGCCTCGCCCATGTCCTTGCGCAGGTCGCGCTTGAGGGCGCCGTCTATGAGGCGCAGCCCGAAGATACGCTGCAGAAACTCGTCTCTGTTAATAGCCTTGGTAAACAGTGCGTAAGAGCCGGCGTTCAGGTTGTCTACAATCGCGCTCATACCATCGCGAAACGCCTGTTGCTGCTCCCGCTCAAGCAGCTCTCGCTCATCGATCCCGGCTTCAGCAGCAAGCAGGTACGGGCTCGCCAGCAAAAACAACGGAATCAGGTACTGCAAGGATTTTGACACGATCATTTCCTACCAGGTCGGGCCTGTCAGGTCAGTTTTACGCGGGCGAAGCGCCGACGACCAACCTGGTAAACACTCGTGGTGCCAGCCTTTATTTGGAGTGAGCGATCTTCAATTCGTTCACCGTCAATTCGCACGGCACCTTGCTTGATCATGCGAAATGCATCCGACGTACTGCTGACGAGGCCGGCGCTCTTTAGAAGATGTGCGATTCCCAGTTGGCCATCCTGAGACGGCAACGACCGCTCCGGCATCTCATCCGGCATCGCGCCTTGCTGAAAACGGGCGACGAATTCCGCTTTGGCAGCCTCGGCCGCCGCCGCATCGTGAAAGCGCGCGACGATTTCGATCGCCAGCTCGAATTTCGCATCACGCGGATTCAGGCCATCTTCGGTTCTGGCCTTGAGACCGGCAATGTCCTCCAGCGACCGAAAACTCAGGACTTCGAAATAGCGCCACATCAAATCGTCGGAAATCGACATCAGCTTGCCGAACATCTCGGCGGCGGGCTCAGTAATGCCGATGTAATTGCCCTGCGACTTTGACATTTTCTGCACGCCGTCGAGGCCTTCGAGCAGGGGTGTCGTCAATACGACCTGTGGTTCCTGTCCGTAGGCCTGTTGCAACTGGCGCCCGACCAGCAAGTTGAATTTCTGGTCCGTGCCACCGAGTTCGACATCGGCTTTGAGCGCCACAGAGTCGTAACCCTGCACGATCGGGTACAGGAATTCGTGGATCAGGATGGGCTGGCCGCCCTTGTAACGCTTCTGGAAGTCATCACGCTCGAGCATGCGCGCGACAGTGTGGTGTGCAGCGAGCTTCACGAGCCCGGCGGCGTCCATTTTACCCATCCAGGTCGAATTGAACTCGACGCGCGTCTTGTCCTTGTCGAGAATCTTGAATATCTGCGCTTCATAGGTCGCAGCATTCGCTTTGATTTCCTCGGGCGACAATGGCGGGCGGGTCGTGTTCTTGCCGGACGGGTCGCCAATCATTCCTGTGAAATCGCCGATCAGAAATACGACCTCATGACCGTAAGTCTGGAACTGACGCATCTTGTTGATTAACACCGTGTGGCCGATGTGCAAATCGGGCGCCGTCGGATCGAAACCCGCCTTGACAATGAGTGGCCGTCCCTTGGCAAGTTTCTCGGCAAGACTGTTCTCAGGCAGTATCTCGTCGCTTCCCCGTGCCAGCTCGGCGAGCTGCGCGGTCATTTCTGCGGACATTTCTGACATCTGTTCCAGACGATTATTCGTATCAGTTGCAACGGAGGCGAACTGTAGCATTCTCCGCCGATTGTACAAACCGATGTTAAGGGTCTGACTTATAACACTTTTCTTTGACCTCCCTGATAGGTCGGGTTAGAGTAGCAACTTACTGAACTAAGGGGACCCGGACGTGCATCGCAGGCCCAGTCCACTGCTTCACGATTACAAGCACTCCAGCGCGCAAGAACCCAAAAAATCCAAAGCACTGCAGTGGTTTGCCGTTGGCTTGACGGTCCCGCTCGCAGCACTGGCATTGATATCGTCGATGACGTCTACGCCGCCTGCAGCGACAGCCTCGGATGTCGCCGCGATCATGGTGAGTTCAGATGCGGAGCTCAATGTTGCAGCAGTTTTGGACATCGCACCCGAGCTCATAGCACTGATTGAGCCGGAGCCGGAGCCGATCCCGGACTTCGATGTAGTCAATCTGAAGATCGGACGCGGCGACACACTCGACCGGCTGTTTCGACAAAACAACCTCAATCTGGGCCACCTCGCAACCATCGCGAAACTCGAGGAACCGAAAAAACTGTTCCGCCTCCTGAAGCCAGGCGACGAATTTCAGATCCTGCATGAAAACGGCAGCATCATCAGCATGTACTCGGTGTTGTCGCTAAGCAGTGCGATCCGCATAGAACACACCGACGACGGCTTCGTCTCAGAGATCATCGAACGGCCCATCGAAATACGTAAACGCCTCGCCTATGGCGTGATCAACTCTTCGCTGTTCGAAAGCGGCGCGGACGCGGGCTTGTCGGACAAAGTCATCATGAACATCGCCGGAATCTTTGCCTGGGACGTCGACTTCGTTCTCGACATCCGCCAGGGCGATAATTTCTATGTGCAATACGAAGAGATCTGGCAGGAGGGTGAATATGTCGCGGACGGCGAGATTATCGTCGCCGAGTTCAATAACAACGGCCGCACGCATCGCGCTATACGCTTCATAGACTCCAGCGGTTTTTCGGATTACTTCACACCCGCAGGAGACAGCGTTCGCAAGGCGTTTATCAGGGCACCTGTCGACTTCACACGTGTGAGTTCCAACTTCAATCCGCGACGCCGTCATCCGATCCTGAATACGATTCGCGCCCATCGAGGTGTTGACTATGCAGCGCCGCGCGGAACACCTATTAACGCCGCTGGCGACGGCAAGGTCATATTTCGCGGCGTCAAAAACGGCTATGGCAAGACCATCATCTTGCAGCACGGTGGCAACATCACGACGCTGTATGCGCACATGTCGAACTACATCGCCAAGGCGCGTGTTGGTACGCGAGTCCGGCAGGCCGAGACTATCGGCTTTGTAGGCGCAACGGGCCTCGCAACGGCCAATCACCTGCATTACGAATACCGACTCAATGGCGTACACCGCAACCCTCGTACGGTCACGCTGCCGCAAGCAGAACCGATCGACGAGCAATACCGCGATAAATTCCTGGCATCGGTAGAGCCGATTCTCAAAGAACTGGAACAGTTCAAGCGCACGCAGATCGCATCCGTCGCCTACAACGACGATCAGTCCTGAATGCCAGACGCGTATTACGTTGGCCTGATATCCGGCACGAGCATGGACGGCATCGACGCCGTGCTGGTGCAATTCGAAGACCACGACTTGTCGACAGCCGCTACGACGAAATTCGATTACCCCGCAGAACTCCGCGACAAGCTGTTTTCTACGAGTCGCGACCCGACGTCCTGCACACTGGATGACCTGGGAGAACTCAACACATGGGTGGGCGAATGCTTTCGCGATGCAGCGCTGGCGGTAATCTCGAAAAGCGCCGTAAAAAAAATTAAGATACGCGCTATTGGCAGCCACGGCCAGACAATGCGACACCAGCCTGACGCCGTTCATCCGTTCACTCTCCAGATCGGCGATCCGTCGATCATCGCAACGGGCACCGGCATAGATACCGTGGCTGATTTTCGCATTGCGGACATGGCCGTTGGCGGCGAAGGCGCACCACTGACGCCTGCGTTTCACGATTGGTTGTTTCACGATGCTGCAGCCTGCCGCGTCGTGCTGAATATCGGCGGCATCGCAAATATCACAGTGTTGCCCGCGGGCGAAGAACCCGTCACGGGCTTCGACACAGGACCGGGCAACACTTTGCTCGATGCGTGGGTCAGCCAACACAAGGGCACGGCGTTCGACGATGAAGGTCGCTGGGCAGCCGCTGGCAGCGTCAATGAAGCTCTGTTGCAGCGCTTGCTGGACGACCCGTGGTTCGCGAAGGCGCCACCGAAAAGTACGGGCTTCGAATACTTCAATCCGGGCTGGCTCGCGAACGCAGGCACGAGCGACATTGAGCCCGTCGACATCCAGGCCACGCTCGTTGAACTTTCAGCCAGGACCATTGCCCATTCGATAACGCAAACCGACATGCCGGTGCGCGAAGTATTTGTCTGTGGCGGCGGCGCTCACAATGCTTACTTGTTGAAAAAACTTGCTGCACAGCTGCCGGACGTGAAGCTCGCCACAACAAGCAAAGTTGGCCTCGGTCCCGACTGGGTCGAAGCAACGGCGTTCGCCTGGCTGGCAATGCGCAGAATACAGGGCCTGAGCGGCAACCTTCCTGCGGTGACGGGCGCCAGCCGGCCGGCAATTCTGGGCGCTGTACACAAGTCCTGACGACACACAGCTTGTTATAATGATCGGCCGCTTCCGGCCGAGAGTTCCGTGGACGCACACGCCCTGCCACCGTCAGAGTTGTACATCAATCGCGATTTGAGCCTGCTTGAGTTCAACAAGCGTGTACTTGCGCAGGCACAAGACACACAGATCCCGCTGCTCGAACGACTGCGCTTTCTGTGCATCTCCTGCACCAATCTCGATGAGTTTTTTGAAATCCGTGTTGCCGGATTAAAACAACGCATCGAAAAGGGCGCACCTGCACCCGGACCCGAGAATCTGTCCGCGCAAGAAATTTTTGACGCGCTTCGGCACCGCCTGCTCGACCTCGTCGAGCAACAGTATCGATTACTGAACGATGTGCTGTTTCCGGAGATGACCGCCTCGGGCGTGCACTTCTTGCAAAGTGAAAACTGGACCGAAGAGCAACGGGAGTGGCTCAGCGACTATTTTCAAAATCAGGTCGTGCCTGTATTAACACCCTTAACCTTCGATCCATCGCGACCGTTTCCGAGGATTCTGAACAAGAGTCTGAATTTCATAGTGCGCCTGAACGGCAAGGATGCGTTTGGCAAACAGCGGCACCGAGGCATGGTGCAGGCGCCCAGGTCATTGCCAAGAATCATTCGATTGCCGGATGAGCTCGGAACAGCCGGGTCGCCTGCCTTCGTTTTCCTGTCCTCCATCATCCGGATACACGTCGATCAGTTATTCCCGGGGCTAAAGGTCGAAGGTTGCTACCAGTTCCGCGTCACGCGCAACAGCAATCTCTACGTTGATGATGAAGAGGTCAGCGATCTTGTACATGCGCTCGAAGGACAGCTGGAGGCCAGCCGATACGGTGCTGCCGTACGCCTTGAGGTGGGCCTTGGCTGCCCGCGCGATCTTCTGGAATTCCTGCTGGATCATTTCAACCTGCGGGACTGCGACCTGTATATCGTCGATGGGCCCGTCAACCTGAATCGGCTGTCAACGGTCTGTGATATCGAGGATCTTCCCGAACTTCTCTACGAGCCGTTCACACCAGGCCTGCCTGAAGAACTCAGAGACGTAGACGATATTTTCGCGACGCTGCGTGCGAAGAACGTGTTGCTTCACCATCCGTACCAGACCTTTATGCCGGTCATCGCTTTCATTGAATCAGCCGCGACCGACCCCGACGTTTTCGCGATCAAG